>CANIZT010000100.1 GCA_947471905.1 Verrucomicrobiaceae bacterium | reverse complement strand
GGCTTTGGCGATGGACACAACACCGCCGCGCGTTCCGTGGCGGAGGCGCTTGAACGTCTGTGTCCCGGTGAAACCATCGAGGTGAGTGATCTCATCAGCGAGGCGATGCCGCGGCTCTCGGACGTCAGCAAGGCGCTCTACCAGCTTGCTATCACCCACTGGCCCGCCGCCTGGCGTGTCACGTATGAGTTGATGGGCAAACGCAGTGTCACTGGCCCGGATTCCAAATGGCAGACGGGCCTGATCAATGCCCTGAAGCAGCGCCTCGCCGATAAGCAGCCTCGTCTCATCATCAGCACCTATCCGCTTTACGCCGTGCTCTTGGAGACACTCGGACATACGCAGAAGGTGCCACCGCTCGCCACGATCATCACCGACTCCATCAGCGTGAACCGCATCTGGGTCATGTCTGGCAGTGATCTGTTTTGCGTCGCCGATGAGGAGACGAAGAAAGTCGTCATTGGTTTCGGTGTGTCGGAGTCAAAGATACGCGTCACGGGCTTCCCGGTCAGTCTTGCCTTCACTGAGCCGCTGGCAGAGACACCTGCCCATGTCGGCGCACGCATTCTGTATCTGCCATCGACCACCGGTCGTCGTGTGGCCGCCACACTGGAGGCTTTGAAGCCGATCTTGCTCGCTGGGGCCAAACTCACGCTGCCTGTCGGTAAACATGCTTCGCGTCTCCATCATGTTTTGCGCCGCTTCACCGATGCGCTCCCGACCGACACGGTGGACATCATTGGCTGGACGAAGCGCATTCCCGAATTTCTCCGCACGCACGATGTCGTCATCTGTAAAGCCGGTGGTGCCATCCTGCATGAGGTGCTCGCGGCGAAGATACCCGCTGTCATTGATTACGTCGTCCCTGGCCAGGAGGAGGGCAATGCCGAGGTGCTGACCAAGTGCGGAGGTGGCATTGTCACCCACACGGCTCAGCAAACCGCCGACGCCGTTGCCAGCATCCTTACCAACGACGGTGCCGTTGGCCGCCGCATGCGCTCCAGCATGGCGAAGCTCAGCGTGCCTGATGCCGCCCTGCGCACCGCCAAGGTGTCACTTGCCGTCGCGGATGGAAAGTAATCCGCCAGTCCCCGTCGTCTGTGCCATCATCGTGCGTGACGACCGCATCATGATTGCGCAGCGTCCGCCGGACAAAAAACTGGGCGGCCTGTGGGAGTTTCCCGGTGGCAAAGTTGAGCCGGGTGAGTCTGCCGAAGCCGCCTTGCATCGCGAACTTCACGAGGAACTTGGCTGCAGCGTGCAAATCACCCGCTCACTGCCAACCTTCGTTCATGCTTACTCGTGGGGCAGCATCGAACTCATCCCGTTTCTTTGTGAACTGGTCGCCGACAGCCCAGAGCCCCATCCGCATGAGCACACCGCCCTCGTTTGGGCCGAACGTGAACAACTGCGCGCCTATGAACTCGCGCCTGCCGATGTGCCACTGCTCACGGCTTTGCTTTAGACGGCGCACGCTTCGGTTTGCCCCACGCTCCACGTTGCGCGGCCTTTGCTTCACTCTCCAACGAGCGCAGGCGGTTCTCGAAATCGAATTCGCGCTGTCCATCCGGCATCACCGTGCCCTTGGTATGAATCCGGCACAGCCCGGCCTTCACCAGCTTCTCCGACAGCTCCTCGCCATCGTCAAAGAATACCAGCGCATACGAGCGTGCGCTGTCATACACATGCTCCCACCGGGTTTGGATCATGAATCGCTGCTCACGCAGCAGTTTTTCCGTAAACGCCTTTGCCTCCATGCCCGTGGCCACGGTTTGCGGAATGCTCAAGCCGCCGAAATAACCGGCCTGATCCTTCAGGCGGTTCTTCACTAGCTCATAATGCCGCTTCTCCGGGCAATCGACGAAATACAGCCGCAGTACATGCTCGCCGCCATCATGCGCGATCTTGAAACTGTCCCCGTCATTGCCGGAGTCATCCACCAAATGCGCATGTTTCAGCGCCACGAAACTACCATCGTGAACCGGCCTCGGCGCTGCCGGTTTATCTCGAAAATGATTCCACGCCTGCAGCAGCGCGACGCTCAACCACACCAGCACCCACAGATTGCGCGAGAGCTTCGACCTCGTCTTCATGTCCCGCGCTGGTTGCCAAACAAATCAATGTGCAGCCGCGGCGAATAGCGCCAGCCGGTCTGCTTGCACACTTCCACCAGCCACGCCTGCCGCAACCGCAGCACCTCCGTTTTGATGCCCTCCGGCATCAGCAGAATTTGCTCCGGCGGCACCGGCACACCGATCGCATCCACCACCGCACGCACCTCTTCGACATCCACCTCGCTCGCGACGACAAACTTAAGCTGAAATGCATACGCCGTGCACCACGCCCGCAAAATATCCGGCTGCAGCCGCAACCGCTCATGCTTCTCCACCCAGGTCTTGCCCGCCAAGGCTTCATCCGGTGTCGAATGCGCCAGCTTCGGGCTGATGGAGGCCAGATCACACGCCACACCCTCCGGTGCAATCGTTCCTGCCGTTTCAATCGTGATGTGCTTGCCTGCTTCACGCAGCTGGGACAGCAAAACCGCCATCTCCTTCGCAATCATTGGCTCGCCACCGGTCACGACGACAAAACGTGTCGGATGCTGGTTCACCGCATCGAGAATGGCCGCCACGCTCATCTCATCGCCCTCCGGCTTCCACGACGCATACGGCGTGTCACACCACCCACAGCGCAGATTGCACCCCGAAGTCCGCACAAATACCGACGGCGTCCCAATGAGCGATCCCTCGCCCTGCACGGAATAAAAGATCTCGGAGATCAGCATGGAGCTTTCCATTCCGCCGCATGCCGTGCAAACGCCTTCGCGGCACGCTTCAGCGCTTCGTCGATGTCGGCCTGCGTGTGGGCGAGGCTGATAAACCACAGGCCACGCTCAATGGCGCGGACGCCTTCTTCGAGCAGGCAGCGGCGCAGGTGCGCCCAGCGTGGGGCGTCGTGGCGCTGAACATAGTCGCGGTAGTTGAGGATGGGGCCTTCCTCGACGTCCGGCTTGAGCATGGTGCAGTGGAAGACGAGGCCGAAGCCTTGGGGCAGGACGGGCACCTCATGCTGCTGGGCGAGCTGGCAGAGGCCGGCCATCAACTGCTCGCCAAGGTGAATCATGCCTGCCGGATGCGTGTCGCCTAGAGCGATGACTTGGTCGAGGCACCACTTGGCCGCGGCGAGGCAGAGCGGATTGGCGTTCAAAGTGCCGGCATGCACGACCTGGCCGCTGATGATCTTGGCGAAGAATTTTTCTTTGCCGACAAGCGCGGCGAAGGGCACGCCACCGCCGACGGCTTTGCCGAGAATGGTCAGGTCGGGTGTGAAGCCGAGAAATTTCTGGGCGCAACCGGCCCCGAAGCGGAAACCGGTGATGGTTTCATCGGCGATCATGACGATGCCGTTTTCGTCGCACAATTCGCGGATGGTGTCGATCATGCCGGGCACGGGCGGCATACAGCCGGTGTTGCAGAGCACGGGTTCAAAGATGATCGCGGCGATCTGGCCGTGATGCTCCTTCACACGCTGGCGCAGATGATCAGGATCGTTCCAGCGGGCAACGACGAAGGTGTTCAGCACCTCGGGAATGACACCCTGACTCGGATGCAGCCGTGTGGGGTCATCTTCGCTGCCCCATTGGTCTGGCGGCGGGGCGAAACCGACGAGTCCTTCATCGCTCCAGCCGTGGTAATGGCCTTCAAACTTCAAAACCAGTGGTCTGCCGGTGTGCGCACGCGCCAGACGCAGCGCGGAGAGCACGACCTCAGTGGCGGAGTTGTTGAAGCGTACGCGTTCCGCACCGGGGATCATCTGTTGCAGCCGTTCAGCGACTTCGATCTCCAGTTCACTCTGCGCGGCCCAGTGCGTGCCTTTGTGCGCCTGCTCGGCGATTGCGTCGGCCATGCCTTTCGGCGCATGACCGTATAGAATCGCGCCCTGGCCGATCTGGAAGTCGATGTACTCGTTGCCATCGACATCAAACAGGCGCGAGCCGTTGCCGTGGTCGAAATACAGCGGCACTGGGGCCTCCATCTTGCGGATGCCGCTGTTCACGCCAGCGGCGATGCTGCGCTGCGCGCGTGCGAAAAGTTCGACGGACTTCGGAAAGGTGTAGGACATGGTGGTCGGGATAAATCAGTGCAACGGTGAGCTATCATAGATCACCACGCGCTCCCAGAAGGTCTTGCACGCAGCAACGAAGCGCAGGTGCTTGGGGCACTCTTTCTGGTAGAACACATGATCCGCCATGTTTTTGAAGTGCAGGGTCAGCGAGTAAGTGAACGAATGGTCACACACAGGCCGCTTTTCAGTATCCGCCGGCTTGCCGACGAAGGCGTGGACGAGATAATCGATTTCAAGCAGGTGCATCAGCTCCGTCTCAAAAGTAGAGCGTTGCTCGGCGGTGAGGTCGGCTTTGAGCCAAAAATAGACGTTGTGAATCATGGTGGCGGAATGGGTAAGTCGCAGAAATCTCATGTGCAATGCTAATGATGACGGTTTCGCTGCGTTTACTTGCCTGAAGATGTGTGCTGCCCAAGAGGCATCCGCATCTTTACTCAACGGACGATGGCCCCACTGGGAACGACTGAAAGTCCGCGTTGCACGTCAACACTAACAATGCAAACCTAGTACCATCATGACCACCCCCACCATCCTCGCCATCGGTCCTCTCGGCACGCCTGAGATGATCATCATTGGAATCCTCATCCTCGTGCTGTTTGGCGCGAAAAAACTCCCCACCTTTGCCCGCAGTCTCGGCAAAAGCATGGGTGAGTTCAAAAAGGCCCGCACGGAGTTCGAAGCCGAACTTCACAACGCCCAGGAAGAAGTCGAGCGTCCGAAGATCACGTCACCGCAGGAAAAGCGCCAGCCGGTCTCCAGCGTCGAAGATTCCTAATCCAAACGGCATGTCTCTCTGGCATTCCATCACGCGGCGGGTCATTGGACCCGCCGTTTTCGTTTTCACGGCGGCGTTGTTGTCTGCCGCAGAGCCAGAACGCCTCACGTTCTGCTCCTACAACCTCAAGAACTGGCTCACGATGGACCGGTTCGACCTGCAGACCTACAAAACGCTGCCTTCGGCCCCCAAGCCCGAGGATGAACGCGTACGCGTGGTGAAAATCCTCGCCGCCATCAAGCCCGACATCCTCGGTGTCTGCGAAATCGGCACCGCCGATGATCTCGCCGACCTGCAAAAGCGTCTCAAGGCCGCTGGCATCGACCTGCCGCATACTGAACTCGCGCATGGCGGCGATCCGGTGCGCCGTCTCGCGTTGCTGTCGCGTCTGCCGATCAAAGCACGCAACTCGCAGACCGAGCTTAAATACCAGCTCGGCGCTCAGACGCTGCCGTTCCAGCGCGGCATTCTCGATGCGACCATCGCCATCACGCCCACCTTCGATCTGCATCTCGTGGGCGTGCATTTGAAGTCGAAGCGCGAAGTTACCGAGTCCGATCAGGCGCAGATGCGCCGCAACGAGGCCCGCCTGCTGCGCAAGCACCTCGACTCCATTTTCACCAAGGAACCCGGTGCGCGCATTCTGGCCTACGGCGACTTCAACGAGCACCGCAACGAACCTGCTATCGGCGACATCATGGGCAGCCCGCGCACCAGCGACACCGCCATGCAGGATGTCTGGCTGAAGGATGTGGACGGCGAGGTCTGGACGCACTTCTGGGACGCGGCGGACACGTACTCACGTCTCGACTACTGCTTCGCCAGCCGCCTGCTGCGCCCGCACCTCGACTACCGCAAGTGCTTCATCTATTCCGCCCGCGATTTCGACAAAGCCAGTGATCATCGGCCATTGGTGATCAAAATTAGTCCTGAGCCGATCTTGAAGAAGGAAGAGTAAGCTTCTTAAACCCGCGCTACAGGCAAGGAACCGACGAATCTCCCCATCGCAGTTGCGCCCGTCTGCATCGCGGGACAAAGATAGCCGCTCTGCCAATGCGCACCCTTCGCCTCAAAATCGCCGACCTGCTCGAAGTCGAAGGCCAACCGCCGACGGCCTGAGTGCCGGATGTCACGGCGTTGACGCCGCTGGTGATGATGCAGTTTGGCTTTCTGCCGCAAGGCACAGGCTTTACGTTTTCCCGAATCGCGTTTACCCTCGTGGCATGAGCACGATCACTGCCATCTTTGAACCTGCGGCTGACGGCACGTTGCACCTGCCGGTGCCTGCGGCGTGGTGCAAGCTGTCCATCCGTGTGAAGGCGGAGCTGGAGCCGGTGGAGAGCCATGACAAGGAGGCCTATTCCGCCGAGTGGCGTGCCGCCTTTGGCTCCATTCAGGATGAGAGCTTCGCGCCGCCGCCGCGCGGCGCGGCCCGCCGGGTCGAACCTCTGGACGACTGACCCATGGCGTTTTTCATCGACACGAACATTTTCGTGGCCGCGCTGCGCGGACGTGCACCCCAGGTGCAGGCGCGAATGATGCAAGAGCCACCGCATGAGATTCTGGTGCCTCACCAGGTGGTGGCGGAGCTGCGAGTGGGAGCCGCCAAAAGCGCACGCCCGGAGCATCATGACCGGCAGGTGAGCCTGATCATCCAGCCCTTTGCCACCGTCTGGCCGGATGACCTGGCCGTGGAGCATTATGTGAAGATTCGCGTGGAGCTTGAGAAGGCTGGGAAACAGATCAGCGAGGCGGACCTGTGGATCGCCGCCATCACCCGAGCCGCCGACGGCACGCTGGTGACCAACAACACGGATGAGTTTGCTCGTGTGTCCGGCCTGAAACTGGCAGACTGGCTCACGAACTAAAGAGAGGCACGCGCCACAGCCGCTTGGACCGGAACGCGTGTATGTCGTGCGGAGCATGACTGCCCGCCTGTTTTTGAGATGCGCAGCGGCAGGAAAGTGAGGCGAGTTAAAAATTGACGCAGCAGCAGGCTGTCTGCGCCCTGAGGGCAACGTGCTGTTGTCGATCTCGCTGCGCTCGGTTCGCGCTCCAGTGGCGGGAGCCGTTGGGGCGCAACGGCGGAACTTTCACAGCACGTTCACCGCCGCGCCACCATCGACGACGATGCCCTGGCCAGTGATGTAGCTGCCGGCTTCGCTGGCGAGCATCAAGGCGGGACCAGCCAGTTCGCGTGGTGCGGCCCAGCGTTTCACGGCGGTGCGGTTAGCGAAGTATTGCTTCTCCTCGTCATTGAGCAGCTTGCCAGGCATGTCGGTGAGGAAAGGACCGGGGCAGAGGCAGTTCACGGTGATGCCATAAGGGCCGAGATCGAGCGCACTGGCACGCGCGAGACCGATGAGCGCGGCTTTGCAGGCGCAATAGACGTTGCGCTTCAAACGTCCACCGACGCCGAGCACGCTGGAGATGTGGATGATGCGGCCCCACTTGCGCGCCTTCATGCCGGGCACCACAGCGCGGGTCAGGCTCATCACGGCGGTGAGATCGACCTCGACGTTGCGATCCCAAACCTCATCGGTGATTTCGTCGATCGCCTGTGGGTTGTTGATGCCGGCGTTGTTGACCAGAATGTCGATCTTGCCGAGGCGCTTCTCGGCTTCGACCGCCAACGCCTTGACGGCGGCACGATCCGCCATGTCCGCCACCATCCATTCGACGCGCACATTCAATCCCTCTCCGATTTCAGCAGCAGCGGCTTGGAGTTCATCCGCATTGCGGCTGGAAATGACGACATCAGCACCCGCTTCGGCAAAGCCGCGTGCCATCGCTTTACCGAGACCTTTACTGCCGCCAGTGACGAGTGCTGCTTTGCCGGAGAGATTGAAGAGGGGTGAGGACATGCGCGCGGTTTAGCATGCGCCCATGAACTGCGCGAGCAGAAAGCGCAACACGCTAGGCGACATGGCACGTTGCTGATGCCGTCGTTGTCAGTGTCCGCGTGGTTGAATCAAACACACGGCAAACAAAGGGTGCCATCACGGGGACTCACCCGCAGCACCGAGGATGGCGGCGCGCAGAGACGGTGCCATCCAGAAGCGGGCATCCCGCTCCAGCCGGTCCAGCAGCGGTGATACCGAGGAGATCAGCCCACGCTGACGCGCTTGGAGCAGGATGCCCAGCAGGCCCATCGTCGTCAGCTTCAGCGCGGTGGCAGCGGCACGCCCCTCTGCCTCATCCATGAGCACCAGATCCGCCCGCAATTCCTGAGCCAGCGAGAGCGCGGCGATCTCCCCGGCATGCAGCACCGGAGAATGCACCCAGGTATGAGCGGTGGTCTGCGGGGCAGTGCGCTGGATGAAGGCAGGAAACACCAGCCCTTGAAACCGCACGTCCGCAGCAGCCAGCCGCACAAACTCCGCCGCTACCTGCGGTGGTGCATGTACCGTGCCGAAGAGCACCGGCAGGAGCGGCTCCTGCCCCAGGAAGCAGAGGTTCAGAATGACGGAGGTGTCGGCGACGACGATCACTTGGAGCCAAGCACACGGAGCGTTTCCAAGTCCTGCGCCAGCATCTCTTCCGTGAACGTGGGGATGCGGCGACCATGCAGCGCCAGATCAAAGTCATAGCGGCTCACTCCCGCCACATCCGCCGCCGACTGCCGGGAAAGATGCCCCGCCGCATACGCTCCGCAGGCCAGGTCTAGGCGAATATCCCCCTCAGCGATGTGATCGAGTGCAGGCAGGTCTGGCAAGGTGATCGTCATGGGAGAAGTTTGGGGCTATTCGGCTGAAAGTTCAAGCGGCAAGGCACTCACACAAACTCCAGGGCGCTGTCCCTTTCGTCAGGTCCGCTGCACTTCATCCAAGGCAGGTGCCCTTTCCCCTGCGTCGTTGTCAGTGTCCTCGTGGGTTAGTTAAAAACACACCCGCATGCCGCTGCGGCTGATCTCAGGTCATTCGGTCAGTGCTTTCAAGGCTGAACCCGGCTGCTTGCGCTCTTCACGATCTGAGAAGGATCCATGTCTGTTCTGTCACGACTCGACTCCCGCCCCTTTCATGCCAAGCCCCCCATCACTCTCATCTTCCAGCTTGCCATTCCCCGCATTATTTCGTAAAAGCCTTCCCGCATGGCTGACGATCCCTCCTCCACTTCTCCTACGCCTGAGACTCCTCCTCCGCACACCACGGGTGGCGGCTTCCGCTGGGAACCACCGACGGCGGCGGACTTGCAGGCGATGATGCCCGGCTACACCATCGAAAAGATCCTTGGCCGTGGCGGCATGGGGGCGGTGTATAAAGCGGTGCAGAAGAGCCTCGGGCGTGAAGTCGCCATTAAGGTGCTGCCACCCACGGCCGACGATGGCGGCATGCGCTTTGCCGAGCGCTTCCTCGCTGAGGCCAATGCTCAAGCACGGCGGCAGCACCTGGACTCGGTGCTCATGCCAGCGAAACTGCCGCAGCAGTCCTCTGACGCCGTATTGCCGCAGCCAGGCATGAAGGCTGCGCAGACAGTGGTGGCGTCACAACCTAGCATCAACGCTGCCCAGTCGGCGGCAGGGCCGCAGTCACGCCCGATGCCGAGGCCGGTGGGCGGGCCTCGACAGTCGTATGCTCCTCCGCCGAAATCGAAAGCACCGCTGTTCCTCGGCATTGTCGCCATGGCGGTGATCGCTGCGGGAGCCAGCGCCCTACCGCCCGAACTCGCCGCCCTTGATACGCAGTTCATCAAACTGCAAGCCGAGCGCGTCACCGCGC
Organism: Verrucomicrobiaceae bacterium; assembly: GCA_947471905.1. GTDB lineage: Bacteria > Verrucomicrobiota > Verrucomicrobiia > Verrucomicrobiales > Verrucomicrobiaceae > Prosthecobacter. Next base: position 3,453 of record CANIZT010000100.1, on the reverse strand, counting down.
CGTTTGAGGCCGATCTCGCGAAGCTGAACGCTGGCTACCTCGGTGGCATCGCGAAGAAGATTGCAGAGGAGAAAGCTGCCGGGCATCTCGATGGCATTCTGGCGCTCGAAGCAGAGCAAAAACTCATCACCGACAAGCAACCGCTGCCGGACACCGATGAGGAGAAGACGCCCGCCACTCTCACCGCGTTGCGTGGCATCTACCGCACCGCATATGCGAAGCTCGCCGCCACACGTGCCACCAATCTCAAAGCGCTGCTCGCACCACTCGATGCGCGTCTCGCCACGATGGAGACCGACTTCGCCAAGAGTGACCGCCTCGCTGACGCAAAGACTGTGCGCGGCTATCGTGAGGTGCTCAAGGAGAGTGCTCCCGAGGTTCCCTCCGGGGCTGCGCAGCAGCTCGCCAGTGCTACCGCCACACCCGGTGCGGCCACGCCACCCCAAGCGGACTAAAGCCCTCAACTACTTTAAACCCCGCCGCCATGCTCGCCATGAAGGACGGCATCACGAACACCCTTGGCATGAAGTTCCTGCCGGTGAAAGGCACCGACGTGCTGTTCTGCATCCATGAAGTCCGCTATCAAGACTACGCGGCGTATGCGGCGGAGGCACCAGGCGTGGCCATGAACTGGAAGAACCAATCCTACGGCTTCACCATCACCGAGCGCAACGAGGACCACCCGGTGACGCAGGTGAGCTGGGAAGACGCGCAGAAGTTCTGCGCCTGGCTGAGCCAGAAGGAAGGCAAAACCTACCGCCTGCCGACGGATGAGGAATGGAGCATCGCCGTGGGTCTGGGCCGTGCAGAAAAGCGGCCCAAAGGCACCACGCCCGCGATGCTCAGAGGCAAAGAAAACACCGAGTTCCCATGGGGCGGCGACTTCCCACCGAAAACCAAAGACAAGGCAGGGAACTACAGTGACGAGAGCCGCAAGGCAAAGGCACCCAATGGCGCGGCACAATACCTCGAAGACTACGACGACGGCTTCCCCACCACGGCACCCGTGATGAGCTACAAGCCCAACAAGCTGGGCCTCTGCGACTTGGGCGGCAATGTGTGGGAATGGTGCGATGATTGGTATAACAATGGACAAATAGAACGCGTGTTGCGCGGCGGCTCCTGGAGTAGCTTCGAGCGCGGCGCTCTGCTCTCGTCCTTCCGCGGACTCTGCACGCCCACGCTTCGCAGCGGCTACCACGGCTTCCGTGTTGTGGTGGTGCCGGGGTCCGCGCCCAAGTCTGCTGCTCCCTAACCCTCTGACCACTGGCCCTGTTACCCTTATTCAAAGACTGTGAAGTGTGATGGAAAGTTGAGGCGTGCCTTGGCATGGAGAAAGGCAGCGTTATCAGGCAAAGAACACTCGTTTTAGAGATTGCTTGAAAGAAGCGAATAGGATTACCTTCGCCGCATGTTCTCCTCCATTCCCGCCAGCAAGAAAGGGTCAGGGGGCGATAGTTGACAGCCATTGCTTCGCCTCCTGGGGTAAATACAGTTTTCCGGTCTTCAGCCGCTTGATTTGCTGGCAGACGTTCATCGCACTCTTCATCTCTAAGTGCGTCGCCGTCCACCGCCGTGGCACGGCTGTTTGCTGATGCACTGCCGTGGCAACAACTACTTTCCGCAGGTCGCTGTCAGCCGTGGCTTGCAGCTCCGCTGCGTCCAGATGGAGAGATTCCATGCCAGCTCTCACGGTCTGTTCGGCTTCCTCCTCCTCGTGACAAGATCCTCTCACGGTCGCCGTCATCATGCACGATGTCCTCCCGCCGGTCCCCACGCGCGGTGACGTGGTAGAGCGCGCCGGGGTATTGGATGCGAAGCTGCCTAGGCATGGCCGCGAGACTACCCGCCAAGTCACATCTGTCTAGAACCGCCCCTACTCCTTGCTGTTGTCAAAAGACTGCCAGCGCCTCGCGCGCACGCGCGCGCCTACCACACACCCACGGGGGCCGACTATGATAATGACTCGTCGCGTGTGTAGTTGAGAGGCTGAAAGGCGCGGATAGTTGATGGTCCCATGCCACAGCCGCTCACATGGGATTCATCATTGGCGTATGACACGCCAAGTCTCGCGTGGGATGCCGTAGCCACAACAACCAAGCATATACCCACCATGGACAACCGCATCTCCGCCACTCTCAGCCCGGCCGACAAAGCCACCGCGCTCACCAAGCTCGGTGAAATCCAGGCCCTGCTGCCCTTCCTGCTCAACCTGACCGCCGACGAAAAAAGCTCCCTGCCCAAGATGAGCGCCATTCGCGACGGCATGGATGAAACCTTTGCCCAAGAAATGACCGCCCATCCCGAACTCGTGCCCAACTTCGTCGATATGACCGAACTCAGCAAAGACCGTGCCCTGCGCTCCGCCCTGCGCGACCTGCACCAGCAGATGTGTGCCCTGTGCGAAGGCATCGAGGACACCCTCACCGCCGCTGGTGTGGACACTTACCTCGCCTACCTGAGCTTCTACAACAACGTCAAGCAGGGGGCTAAACGCAACGTCCCTGGTGCCAACACGGTGCTGGACAACCTCAAGCGCTTCTTCCCCCGTGGCGGCGGCAGCACCCCCACACCGCCCACCCCTCCAACGCCGTAATTCGCTGATAAACAGCGGGTTATTCGGCAAAAAATCCGACCTCCGAGGTCGGATGCCGGAGCCCAAAGGTCGGGCATCGCACCCACCCAACCCGGCGTTCGCACCTCCGAGGTCGGCCCCCGAACCCCACCGGGTCGGAGGCCGGACCTCGCGGCTCAGGCATCGAAGCCCAACACTCCGAAGTTGCACTCCGCCGCTCGGATCGCGCAGCCTGAAGGGTGCGAAGGCTGACCCAAGTGGTCGAACTGCCGGCCAACACGCTGCACTCGCCGAGCCATCCGGTGAGACCAACAGCCACCATCGCCCCTCACTTTTTAGCCTTCACTGCAACCACCGCCATGCCCTTCGACCCCTCCCTCCCCGCCAACGGCGCACCGCTCGTCTCTGCCGAAATGCGCAGCCAGCTCAACGGCCTCAAAGATTTGATCGACGCCACCCCTGCCGGGCCGCCCGGCCAAAACGGCAGCGATGGGACGAGCGTGACTGGCGCGATCATGGATGGCGTGAACACGCTGAATCCCGGCGATGCGGCGCAGGCCAGCGTGAGCTGGGATGGCGCGAACGTGCGGTTCACCTTCGGCATCCCACGCGGGCAGGATGGCGCAAGCCCCACGCCCATCACCAGCTTCATCGTCGATGGCGTGAACACTTTGAATCCCGGAGACAACGCCACGGTGCAGACGAACTTTGACGGCGCGAGTGTGCGGTTCACGTTTGGCATTCCACGCGGGAGTGACGGCAGCCAAGGACAGCCGGGCAGCAACGGCAACGATGGCGGGCAAGGGCCGCCTTTTACGAACTTCATCGTCGATGGCGTGAACATGCTGAACCCGAATGATCCCGCCTCAGTGCAGACG
>CANIZT010000099.1 GCA_947471905.1 Verrucomicrobiaceae bacterium | reverse complement strand
TCGTATCTCGTTCCATTGCTCCATATTCGTGAACATCCTCCTGGTTAAACCAGAGGTGCTGCACTTTTAAACCACCACGCCACCCGGCCCACCCGCCGCACTTTTTAACCGCGTTTTATAACACGGCTTCGACTTTCGCCCGGAGTTCGTCAGGGACTTCGATTGTAGGCAGCTCACGTTGGATATAACTGGCATTGCTCATCATCTGCATGGCGCAGGAGCGAGTGGCCTGGATAAAGGAGGGGATTTCTAAATCAGTTTTCATGAGGTAGGAGTCATTTGATGTTGGTCGTCACGAAGTTTGCGGCGCTGAGTGTCTGCTCACCGTCCCAGCGATAGGCCACAAGGGGGCCGTCGAGACCGCCGCTGAAGTCCAGGCAGCCGATGTTTGGGGTTAGTGGCAATTTGGGGGCGTCGGCGGGCAACCAGTAGTGGCCGAAGAACACTTGGGGCGCTTCTGGACCGTAGTTCGGGATGCTTTGCAGCGTATTGGAGTCCACTTTCATTGAATCCATCATGCTGCCGGGAGGCATGACGAGGTCACTGATGGTGAGACCGTCCCGAATGTCCCACCAGCGGGTGCGGATGGTGTCACGGTAAGTGCCCTCCTTGTCGCGGAAGAGATTGCCATCGGTGGCGGGGATTTCCGGGCCTTTGAGCACGATTTCAATGGCTTGGTGCTCGGGAGTTCTCTCGGTGGCGCTAGCGTACAAAAAGGCCTGCTCCGTGAGACTGCGGCCCATCAGATGTTTGATGGAAGGTGCGTCCCAGCAGGCATGCACGCAGCGAAGGCCGCCGAGATCGAGGAACATGGGCAGACGTTTCATCCATTCGAGCCAATCGGGCCACTCGCCCCATCCTAATTCGGTCTTCTCAAACACCGAGCGTGTGGCAGAAGTTTGATGCTTGTTCCGATCTGTGTGAGGCCTCAAAAAGCCACCGTTGCCGTCCGAAGTGTAGTAACAAACGATATTGTATTCGTGGTTGCCCATGATGGCCAAGGCATCGCCGGCCGCAACCATGCCGTGCACAGTCAGAAGCACTTCCCGCACCTTCGGTCCACGGTCGATATAGTCGCCCAGGAAGATGACCTTCCGACCTTCGGGATGTTTCCACGTCTGCGGCACTTGGAATGACTCTCCGTGCTTCTTCTTGCGCAGGGGCGCAGGCTGATAGCCGAGTTTGGTGAGCAGGCTGGTGAGTTTGTTGTACTGTCCGTGGATGTCGCCGATCAGGTCGTAGGATTGTGGTTTCATTGCACCGCTATCATCACCTGAAACATGCTTATCGACTATGTGGCAAAATAGTGTATATATTACTTTAGAGTAAGTTATGAGCGATTCCCTTCCTCCCCTGAATGGTCTCTCCCTGGACCGGTTGCGTAATTTTCTAGCCTTCGCGGAACATGGTTCCATCGCCAGGGCTGCCCCTGACAATCTTACCCGTCAGGCGCTCATCAGCAGGCAGATCGGGGAACTGGAGCAATACTTCGCCACCGAACTCACTGTGCGGCGCGGCAAGACCCTGGCGCTGTCGGATGCTGGAAAAAATCTGGCGAATCTCGTCAGGTCGCAATTTAAGGATCTTGAAGAGTTTCAAAAGAAACTGCGCGGCCAACGCAGAACCTTCAGCATCGGGGCCGGCGCGAGCGTGCTGGAATGGTTGGTGGTGCCCTCCGTATCCAAGATTCGGAGCTTGCTTGGTGGCTCCGCCCTGCGGCTCTCCTCACAGCGCAGCCGAGAACTTGTGGAGAGCATTCGGGACGGGCAGCTCGATTTTGCCATCGTTCGCGATGATGCCATCTCCGAGGAACTGCGGCTCAAGTCGAGTCTGCCGCTGCGCAAGCGTGTGGAGTTCTCTCTGTGCGCCTCCCGCAAACTGCTTGGCAGCAAACCCTTTTCGGCTCTGAGTGACCCTGCGGTCTGGCGATCACTGCCCTTCGCTGCCAATGGCGGGGGCGGCCAGTTGGACGCGACCTTTCGGGCAGCCATGACCGCCGCTGTGGGAGAGTTTCATCCCGTGGTGGAATGTGATTCGATGCTGCAGGTGCGCGAGTTGATCGTACAGGGAGTCTGCGCGGGATTGCTGCCCTCGTTTGGAACTCATGGGCTGGATGAGCACAATGTAGTCATGCGCGAATTCGTTCCCATGAAGGACTTTGGACGTTCCCTCGTCTTGTTTTGGAACGACCGCCAGATGCGCCGACGTGGGGTGGAAGAAGCCACTATCAAGGACATTGCTGTTGAACTCACAATGGCTCGGTAAGCTCAGTGCTTTAGGCATTCCTCGAAGGTCCCGAGTTTCTATTGCCGCACGTCTTGTTGTCGAATCCACTTCGAGAACATCATCACGGTTTCCTTACCAACGCTGCCGCAGGATCGTCCGTGCTCTGACCTCGTTCAAAGCGCCGTTGGCAGGCTGATGCAGCGCTGGTGCCAACAAGACAGCCGCATCGCCAACTACAAACTCGCCTTCCTTGGTTACGATTCTGCTCGTGAAGAATATGCTGCTGATCTTGTGCTGAAGGCACGGCGATGCCGCAGTATGGATCAGAAGGCCTTGGCTCGGACAGTCGGCGTGATTCATCAGAGACTCCGCCGCTGGGAACATGGTCAGGAGATCCCCATGTTAGATGATCTCAAACATCTTCAGTCTCTCGCTTGTCTTTAGTCCACTGTGTTGACTCCTAGCACTTGTGGGTTCACGGGGCACATGCATTTGTGGGCCGAACCGTCCATCTGTAATGCCTCCCGTCTCCCGCTCTCAAGCCACCTTTCTCACCACGCGCTGGACGCAAGTCCGGCAGGCGAAGGCGGATTCGGATGATGGCCGCAGGGCACTCGCGGATTTGTGTGATGCGTATTACGAGCCGGTCGTCGCCTTTCTCCGTTGTGAGCTGCGAGACGCGGACGCGGCACGGGAGATGACGCACGAATTCTTTGCGCAGATCCTCACTGGTGGCGGCATCGCACGAGCGGAGCGTGAGCACGGCCGCTTCCGTTCCTACCTGCTCGGCGCGGTGAAGCACTTCCTCTCGCATCAGCGCGAGGCCGCGCAGCGCTTGAAGCGCGGTGGCGATGTCGCGCCAGTATCGTTGGACGAGGATGCCTCTGCCGCGCGTGCGATTCCCGATGCGCGGCAAATCTCGCCGGATGCCGCGTTTGACCGCCAGTGGGCCATCACCACGCTGGTGCGGGCGCTGGAGACTGTGCGCTACGAATGCACGGCGGAGGGGCGTGCGGATTTCTTCGAGAAGGTCAAACCCTGGCTCACCGGCGAGGCGGCGCATGGGGATCAGGTGGAGCTTGCCGAGACCTGCGCCATGACGCCCGCCGCGTTGAAGATGGCGGTGCAGCGGCTGAAGCAGCGCTTCCGCCAGTGCGTGAAGGCGGAGATCGCCGGCACGCTGGATGACGCCGCCATGGTCGAGGTGGAGATGCAGGTTTTGTTCGCGGCGCTCGCATCTTGAAAAAACTTCGTTACCTATTCCCGCCGCCGCGTCAGTAACCCTCATGAGCGATTCTTCTTTCCTCCCGAAGTCCTGCCCCAAGTGCGGAGCTGAACTGCCTTCCGAAGCCACCGAGGGGCTGTGCCCGCGCTGTCTGATGGCGGAGGCCATGCAGCCCACCGGGCCGAAGACGCCCGCCGGTCGCTGGGAGCCGCCGACGGCGGAGGACCTGCAAAAGCTGCTACCGCAATATGAGATCACCGCACTGCTCGGCCGTGGCGGCATGGGGGCGGTGTACAAAGGCACGCAGAAGTCGTTGGACCGGCCCGTCGCCATCAAGATCCTTTCCAACCAGCTTGATGCCGCTGATGCCAGCTTTGCCGAGCGTTTCAAAAACGAGGCGCGCTCGATGGCGAAGCTAAAACATCCTGGCATCGTGGGTGTATATGACTTTGGTGAGACGCCGGATGGCATGCTCTACATCGTGATGGAATTCATCGAAGGCACCGATGTCGCCAAGATGATCAGCAAAAAAGGCCGCCTGCATACGGACCATGCCATGGCAATCACCGCGCACGTTTGTGACGCTCTGGCCTATGCGCACGAGCGCGGCATCATCCACCGCGACATCAAGCCGGCTAACATCATGGTCGGTTACGATGGCGTGGTGAAGGTGGCTGACTTTGGACTCGCGAAGATGAGCCATGACAACCGCTCCGGCCTCACCCAGAGCGGCATGGCGATGGGCACGCTGCATTACATGGCCCCCGAGGCGCTCATGCTCGGCAGCAGCGTGGACCAGCGGGCGGACATTTATGCGGTGGGTGTCATGCTTTACCAGATGCTCACCGGCAAGCTGCCGCAGGGCCTGTTTGAAATGCCCAGCCTGCAGGTCAAAGGACTCGATCCGCGCTACGACGGCATCATCAGCAAAGCCCTGCGTGAAGATCGCGAGGTGCGTTATTCCAACGCACTGGCCATGCGCCTCGACCTGGATGCGATTCTGACCCAGCCCGTCGTCAAGGTGGATGCTGCTGCCGAAAAAGCGCCTGCGGCGTTGCCAACCCAAGCCAGACCCCAACGCCCGGCTGGGCAGCCCTATCGGCCACCGCCGCCGCAGGTCATTGTGCAACCTCCGAAGAAAGGCTCCCCTCTGCTCTGGGGTGCGCTGCTGGCGATGACTCTTGCCGCAGCTTGGTTCTATTTCAAAGGTACGTTCGTCATCAAGGTTGATCCGTCAGACGGTGGCAGCCAAGTCAACGTGACTTCATCGGCTGAAAAATCCGCGCCAACGGCACTGATTCTCTCTGACATCACGAAAGACGCCCCTTTTGTAAATTCGCTCGGGATGAAGTTCGTGCCGGTGCTAGGCACTGACCTGCTCTTCTGCATTCATGAGGTGCGGCGCAAGGACTACGCTGTTTATGCCTCTGCCGTTGCTGACGTCGATGTGAGTTGGAAGACCGGCAGCTCGCAAGGAGTACCTGCGGCTGAAGTCGCTGACTGCCCGGTAGTCAGAGTCAGTTGGAATGATGCCACGGCCTTTTGTGACTGGCTGAGTCGAAAGGAGGGGCGCACCTATCGTTTGCCATCGCGGCAGGAGTGGAGTCGTGCCGTGGGCATTGGCGACCTTGAAAACCTCAAGTCACCCACCCCAGCGCAAACCGCCGAGTTGGAGAATCACCTGCCCTTTGCATCCGGCTGGCCGCCATCAGCCAGTGCTGGCAACTACGGTACGATTGATGGCAAAGCCGTGGACGCCTTCCCCCAAACAGCTCCGGTGATGCGGTTCGCCGCGAATGCTCTGGGCATCTTCGACCTGGGTGGCAATGTCTGGGAATGGTGCGAAGGTCCTCACCCACATTACCCGAACGAACGCGCACTCCGCGGGGGATGCTGGAACAACAACAAGTATGGCGACATCACTTCCAAGATGCTCAATCGCAATCCGCCCGATGCCAGAAACGACATCTATGGCTTCCGCTGCGTGCTCAAGAACGCGCCGCCAGTGCAAACCATCACACAGCTCCCCACCGCCCCCCAGCCGGTTGTTCCTCGCGCTCCGGCACCTCCACCGGTGCCACTTGGTCCAACCACCACAACTTGGACTGACAACCGTGGCCGAGTAATCACCGCCAAGTTCAATGCCATTCAAGGCGACAACGTCATGCTGGAGATTGCAGGCAAAGAGCATACGCTACCGCTAAGCACACTGTCGGCAGAGAGCCAGAAACTGGCGCAAAATTTGGCCCAACAAGCCATGGCCTCGTCTTCGATCACTGCTTTAACCAAGGCCACCAAGGACGCACCATTCACCAACAGCCTTGGCATGAAATTTGTCCCCGTGCCTGGAACCAGAGTGCTAATGTGTATCCACGAGACACGCAAGGGCGACTACGCGATGTTTGCATCTCAGAAGAATGGTGTGGACCCTTCATGGAAAAACCAGTGGCGTGAGGGCACACGCATCAGCCCCACCGACGATCATCCGGTAGTCATGGTGCTGTGGGAGGAGGCTAGGGCATTTTGTGCCTGGCTCAGCCAAAAGGAGGGAAAAAACTACCGCCTGCCAACGGATCGCGAGTGGAGCTTTGCCGTGGGCATTGGCACACAGGAATCCGCCTCTGCGCTGCCGGTTGAATTGCACAGACAGACCCAGATTTATCCGTGGGGCATGCAGTGGCCGCCGCCCGCCAACGCGGGCAATTATGCGGACATTTCCGCGCATTTCACCAATCAGCCGATCATTGAGCGCTACGACGACAACAACCCAACCACCGCCCCGGTGATGAGCTTCCCAGCCAACGCGCTGGGTCTTTATGATCTCGGCGGGAATGTTTGGGAATGGTGTGAGGATTGGTTCGACTCCCGGCAGCAAGAGCGCGTGCTACGGGGCTCCGCCTGGAATCGTTACGTCCAAAGAGACCTGCTCTCATCCTTTCGCAACCACGACTCACCTCTCCTGCGCACCACCGTCACCGGCTTTCGCTGCGTAATCGAAATTGCCGCTGCCAACACACTATCTGCAGCCGCGACGTCGGCTGCACCTGTGCCCCCTGCGTCGAAGCTACGACTTCCCAGAACCGCCGCTGATATTTATGACACCAAACGCCACGCCTTGGGGGTGGCAGCCTTTGATGCCTTTGTATTGAAACACCAGCCGCCCGGCTCCCCCCAATTACCTCAATGTTCAGTCATTGCGCTCCCTCTACGACGCCTGCCTTGAGCGGGAGATTGAGCTTTGCGGGCAGCGTGGTGGACACGCCGTCGAGTTTGCCGCGTTGCAGGCAGAGCTGGGACGCGTGAAACAGAACATTTATCCTGATGGCAGCAGCACTTCGCAAATGCCACGCTCTCTGGCCAAGTTACGGGATGCCTACTGGCAGGCGGCGTTGGAATCCGATAGCCGGGCAGATGCCAAGCAGCGTTGAGGCCGTCCTAATACCACCACCGCTTGAAAAAACTTCGTTACCTATTCCCGCCGCCGCGTCAGTAACCCTCATGAGCGATTCTTCTGCCCTCCCGAAGTCCTGCCCCAAGTGCGGCACTGACCTGCCTTCCGAAGCCACCGAGGGGCTGTGCCCGCGCTGTCTGATGGCGGAGGCCATGCAGCCCACCGGGCCAAAGACACCCGCCGGCCCCTGGCAGCCCCCCTCGGCGGTGGAATTGCAAAAGCTGCTGCCGCAGTATGAAATCACCGCACTGCTGGGTCGCGGCGGCATGGGCGCGGTGTACAAAGGTACGCAGATCGCGCTGGATCGTCCGGTGGTCATCAAGATCCTTTCCAATCAGCTTGAAGAGGCTGATACCAGCTTTGCCGAGCGCTTCAAGAACGAGGCACGGGCTTTAGGAAAGCTCTCACACCCTGGGATTGTGGGTGTCTATGATTTTGGCGAAGCGGCCAACGGACTGCTCTACATCGTCATGGAGTTCATTGATGGCACGGACGTGTCCCGCATGATCGCCAAGCAGAAGCGGCTGCACACCGAGCACGCCATGGCCATCACCGCGCACGTCTGCGACGCCCTGGCCTACGCGCACGAGCGCGGCATCATCCACCGTGACATCAAGCCGGCGAACATCATGGTTGGTTACGATGGCGTGGTGAAGGTGGCAGATTTTGGTCTAGCCAAAATGAGCACTGGTGGAGAGAGTGTGGGCTTCACACAGACTGGCATGGCCATGGGCACGCTGCATTACATGGCTCCCGAAGCGCTCATGCTCGGCACCGCTGTGGATCATCGCGCCGATATCTATGCCGTGGGCGTCATGCTCTACCAGATGCTCACCGGCAAGCTGCCGCAGGGCATGTTTGAGCTGCCCTCGCTGCAAGTGGCAGGCCTGGACCCGCGCTACGACGGCATCATTGCCAAAGCGCTGCGTGATGATCGTGAGCTACGCTACCAACGCGCCAGCGAGATGCGCTTTGATCTCGACCACATCCTGACGCAACCGGTGGTGAAGGTAGAACCGGATGCTACGCAAGCACCCGCCGCGCTGCCGACGGCTGCGAGGCCTCAACGCCCCGCCGGGCAGCCGTATCGTCCACCGCAGGTGTATGTGCCGCCGCCAAAGCCGAAGTCAGCGGTGGTTGGAACGCTGGCATGGCTCACGCTGATCGTCGTGCTGATGGGTGGTGGGTATTACTGGATGAAATCACAGCAGGCCAAGACAGATGTGCCAGCAGCCAGCACTTCTTCTGCGTCACCGGCTGAAGCCACGGAGGACCGCCCTTTTGTGAACTCGCTCGGGATGAAGTTCGTTCCAGTTCCAGGGACCGATGTGTTGTTTTGCATCCACGAGACCCGCTATCGGGATTATGCGGCGTATGCCGCGGAAGTCGTGGGCGTGAATGCCAAATGGGAAAATCAAATTACTGCTGGATTCACACCAGCGGAACGCGCTGAAGATCATCCCGTATGGAGTGTGAACTGGGATGATGCACAGGCGTTTTGCGCCTGGCTCAGCAAGAAGGAAGGCAAAACCTATCGGCTTCCAACGGATAAAGAATGGAGCTATGCCGTCGGCATCGGAGCTGATGAAAAATGGAAAGATGACACCACGCCTGCGACGGTCATCAAAAACCAGAAAGTCTTCCCGTGGGGGGATGCCTGGCCGCCTCCGAAAGGGGTCGGAAATTACTCCGACCTGAGCCGGAATGAGAAAGCACCCAACAAGCTTCAGGTCCCATATCTTGATGGTTACGACGATGGTTTCCCAACCACGGCTCCTGTCATGAGTTTCAAGCCCAACAAACTGGGGCTTTACGATATTAGCGGTAATGCGTGGGAATGGTGCGAGGACTGGTTCGATACCTCGAAGACAGAGCGCGTGTTACGTGGCAGTTCTTGGTGGGATAGTGGAGGATTACAATCGTCCAACCGGATTCACCGTGTGCCCGATGACCGCGGCATCAATTACGGCTTCCGTTGCGTGCTGCAGTCCCCTGCAACTGTTGCGGAAACCAAACCAGACATTATTCCAAAGCCAATCGTGCCAGCTCCGGCTACCGCCGGACCAGCCCCCAGCACAAAACAAACCGCACCCACGCCACCCGCACCCCTCACCGGTCTCGACCTTCAGCTCGCGCAGCTTGAGCAGAGCTTTCAAGCGGCGGTGGAGCGAGATGCGGGCAGTGCGTTCAAGGCGGCGGTGACAAAGCTGAATGCGGGCTACAGTCGGGCGCTGGATGCGGCCATCGCCACGGCCACGAAATCCGCGCTGCTCGATGACGTGGTGCAGCTCAAGGAAGAACAGGCCGCGATGACGAAGCTGCCCGCTGCGGCCTTCCCGCCGCCGGATGACGCCAAAACACCCGCCGCACTCAAGGCTCTGCGTACGACCTACCGCAATGCCATCGCCCAATACACCACCGACTACGCCAAGGCGCTCGTGCCGCTCTACGAGAAGTATGATCAGACCCTGACGGCCCTTCAGGCCGAGCAGACCCGCGCCAGCAAGATTCCCGAGGCATTGCGCATCAAGACGATGGTCGAGATCATGCGCCAGTGGCGCAGCACGGTGCTGGCGAAGGCAGCCGCGCAGCCCGGATCGACCATTCAGCAGGTTTTGGCGCGTGGTCCTGATAAGATATTCCTGTCTGCTCCCACCATTGTCACACGTCCAAGCTTCCCCTTGTCTGTGCCTGATACACCCTCTGTTGCAGGAGAAGTAGTCCTGTGGCGCTTGGATGGCAAACCGCTCGATGAGAGCGATCCCATCAACCAAATACCCAGAGGTTTAGATGACGTCGTTCAGGTGGCACTCGGGGACTTCGCAGCCTTGGCATTGAAGAAAAACGGCACGGTCATTGCCTGGGGCGGGGACCAAGGATGTCTTTGCAGGCAGATTCCCGTTGGTCTGAATGATGTGGTGGACGTGCAATCCCGCTCCGTGCATGCCATTGCTCTCCGACGGGACGGCACGGTTACAGAGTGGGGTTACGGCCCGAGTGAATTGCGCATCAACCCTCCTGGTTGTGATAGAGCCGTTGCAATCAAGGTCGGCTTTTGGTTGGACATGCTGCTGTCCGATGAAGGGAAGGTCTTCATGATCGGAAAAGCCGACAAGCTGCAATACTATGGCATGGAAGTGCCGCAGAACTTGGACCGGGTGGTTTCCATTGCCAATGGAGCCAGTTGGGCCTGTGCCTTGCGCCAGGATGGCCAGATCATCAACTGGGGTGGGGATAATCCTGCGCAGAAGGGTTTCGGCCCGCCGCCCGTGAATGCCAACGCTCACGCTTTCTTCGCCGTGCCCGAATCTCCGCTCGGCTTCATCCTTGATGGCACCGGAAAGCTGCGGGAATGGGGGGACGCTAAAAAGTCATACTCGTTGACGTCCAACGGACTCGTCGGCCAGGAGTGCAATTACTTCTTTGGCTACCCCAAAAAGGCATGCTTGCAGGACAATGCCGGGAGATGGTATTTTCTGTCGGAAACTCCGTTGGATGCGGATCATTGCGCAACCATGTCCGCCGGTCTAATCAAGGTGGTGCTCAACCCAAACTATGCGTTGGGCATCAAGCCCGCAGGATCAAAAGCGGCTGTTGTTCTGCCTTCCGCTGTCGCTCCCACAGTGTCATCAGCGGCATCGACCATGACCGCGACCAATGCCAAGCCCATCACCAATACCCTCGGCATGCAGTTTGTCCCGGTGCCGGGGACCAACGTGCTGTTCTGCATCCACGAGACGCGACGGCAGGATTATGCGGCGTTTGCGGCTGAAAACTCCGGCGTGAACAGCGAGTGGAAGAATGCCACTTGGAAAGGACAGTCGGTCAGCACGGCCAATGATCATCCGGTGGTGAATGTGAGTCCGAATGAGGCGCAGTTGTTCTGTGCATGGCTGAGCAAGAAGGAAAAGCGCACCTACCGGCTCCCGACGGATTTGGAATGGAGCCATGCCGTGGGCATCGGCACGATGGCCTTGGAAGATCCCAAGCTCACACCGGAGGAGCGCATCCCATCGAGCCAGGAGTTTCCGTGGGGCAGCAAGAGATACGGCAACTACCTGGACACTGCCACCGTGGCTCTGTTTGGCACCATCGGCGGTGCCGGTGCCGTCAGAGGTTACGACGATGGCTATGCCACCACCGCTCCCGTCATGAAGTATCCGCCGAACAAACTGGGCCTGTACGACATGGGCGGCAATGTGTCCGAGATATGTCCCGACTGGTTCAATGCTGCGAAGGATGAACAAGTGAATCGCGGCGGCAACTGGTTGAGCTTTGGCCCCGGCTTTTTGATGTCGGCCTACCGTGGTGGCGGCACCAAGCCCGATGGCCGCGATGTCTTTACTGGCTTCCGGGTTGTCATGGAAAGTTCTTCCAGCACTGCCGCCGCTTCTCTCGCACCACCACCCGCCGTCGTTCAGCCTGTTACCGCAGTGGCATCAGCCACCGTGACCGCCACCAAGGACAAGCCGTTCACCAACACGCTGGGCATGAAGTTTGTGCCGGTGCCGGACACCAAGGTGCTGTTCTGCATTCATGAGACACGGCGGCAGGATTATGCGGCGTATGCGGCTACTAGCAGTGGTGTGGATGGCGGATGGACGAGGCAACAGAAGGATGGCATTCCGGCTGGAGACAAGGATGACCATCCTGTCGTGGGGGTGAGTTGGGACGATGTGAACGCCTTCTGCTCATGGCTGAGCAAGAAGGAAGGCCGCGCCTATCGACTGCCTACCGATGAAGAGTGGAGCTACGCAGTAGGAATCGGCGACATGGAGAAACGCACGAAGGATACGACACCCGAAATGTTGCAAGGCGCGATCGCCAATGTGTTCCCTTGGGGCAGCAACTACCCGCCAAGGAATCAGGACCAGGCGGGGAACTACAATGACACGGCTTGGCACGAAAAGTTTCCGTCATTGCCGTTTATCGAAGGATACAAGGACGGTTTTGCCACGACGGCTCCCGTCATGAGCTTCAAACCCAACAAACTCGGCCTCTATGACCTGGGCGGCAATGTTTGGGAGTGGTGCGAGGACTGGCACAATGCGCAGCAGCACAACCATGTGTTGCGCGGCGGCTCATGGGGAGTCGACGGAGCCACCTATATCCGCTCGTCCTCACGCATCGCACGCAACGCGCGAAGCCGTTACGAGAACTTGGGCTTCCGAGTCGTGCTGGAACTGCCCGCCCCCTGAAGCACCGCTCCGCGCTTTCATCATCCCATGTGTGGCCGCCTGAACCAGTTCGCGAACATCCCCGCGTATTCCTTGGCGGGGAAGAAGCTGCGCGTTGAACGGCGCAAAAAGAAGGAGCGTGAGGACAAACGTGCCGATGTCCCGGTCATCAACAACATCTGCCCCACGGATTACGCCGACGTGCTCACCATGCAGAGCGACGAAATCGGCGTTGAACGCATGCGCTTCGGGCTGATTCCGCAATGGGCGAAAGGTGGCAAAGCCGAGGTATGGAAGAAGTTCATGCTCACCTTCAATGCACGCTGTGAAACCGTTTTCGAGCTCGCCTCATACCGGCTGCCTGTGCGTCAGCAGCGCTGCCTGATCCCGGTGCGTGGCTGGCACGAGTGGCCTGACCGCACCACGCCCTACTTCATCCATCGCGCCGATGATGAACCTGTGCTGCTGGCAGGCATCTGGGATGTATGGGAAAGCCGTGATCCAGCAGACGCGGCTGGCGGTGCCGTTGTCACCTCCATGAGCGTCGTCACCACGCCTCCGGGGCGCTACATGGCCAAGTTCCACGACCGCAGCCCGCTGATTCTGGAGGGGGATTCCGCCCTCGCCTGGATGCGGACCCGGCGAAGTGAAGGGTGACGCAGGAGATGTTGGAGCGTGAGATCAGGAAGGTGAGGAAGACGAAGGCAGAGCACTCAGGAGAGAAGGGGAAGAACCGGAGGATGATCGGGTTTCAGCCGGGTTGATCGACGGAGAAATTGCTTTTGAGAGGGCCGGGTCGAGTTGGCCCTGGACGTGGCGCGGGGACGGGGTTGAGTGGGTCTGAAACTTGCGAGAATCAAGGACGTGCAGGCGGGAGACAGACGACACCGATCCTTTCCCGCTGCAACGATCTGCTTGGCTCCGCCGTTATCGTCACACCATGCACCGATCCCCCACCTCTCGTCGTCTTTTCCTCGCCAGCTTGTTTGCGGTCCTGCCCATCGTCGTGCTGCGCGCGGACGTGCCGAAGGTCGCCGTTGCGGGACAACG
>CANIZT010000098.1 GCA_947471905.1 Verrucomicrobiaceae bacterium | reverse complement strand
GCATGCAGGAAGCGATCACTTACCAGACAGATGCGCCGTTGCCATCCTGACGGTTGCCAATTTTTCGCGAAAAGCTTTCCCCCGCTTGGCCAGGCGATCATTTTATGCAAAGTGCCGCCAAATGGCCACTAAACGCCCCCAAAAAGCCACGCGCACCGAGCTTGAGTTGAAATCTCTCAACCCGGAGGAAGTTCCCGCCGACCTACGGCAAATCCAGGCCCTCCTCGGCAAAGTGCAGATCGCCATCGCCGACTACCTGAAATCCGGCGCACCGCTCAAGATCACGCTCAACCCCGTCGAAATCCTCAGCGCCATCGAAGCCGCCATCCGCGAGGCCGAAGGCCACCCCAGTCCCTGGCCCGATGGTGCCGATGCCCGCACCTTCTTCATTCACGGCCTCTACGACGATCTCATCCAGCAGCCGAGCAACATCTTCGAAACCAAACGCTTCCCTGACGGCACCGACCGCTACCTCCCCATCAGCCCCGCCACCTGGAAAGCCTGCCTCGAGAAACTGCGCAGCCAGATCATCGAAGCGGGATTGAAAATCGCGAAGCGAGAGGTCGCCAAGCGCAAAGCCTAATTCGCAATCAAGTTGCAACAACGATGCTAGGCGACTAATGGTAACCCAACCAGCCACCGCCATGAAAACCTTCCTCGCATCCTTTGCGCTGTCTCTCGCCATCGGTCAGGCCGCTCCGCTGAAAGTCGCCTCGCTGCATCCTCTCGTCGCCGATCTGGCACGACAGGTTGGCGGTGCGAATGTGGAAGTCATCGAGATCCTCAAGCCCGGCGGAGACATCCATCACTTCGAGCCAGCGCCGAAAGACATCGCCGCCATGCGTGGGGCCAAACTGTTGCTCGCCTCTGGCAAAGAACTCGAAACCTACCTCGACAAGCTCCGCGACAGCCTCGGCGCGAGCATCAAGCTCGTCGAAGTCGGCGAAAAAATCCCGTCCATACCCTTCGTCTGCAATCACGACCATGGCGATGGCGACCACGATCACCATCACGGCCAGTTTGACCCGCACTGGTGGCACAGCGCTGAAAACATGAAGCGCGCTGCACGCATCGTGGCCGATGAACTCAGCGCCGCCGATCCAGCAAATGCCGCCGCTTATGAAGAAGGAGCTAAGACTGCCTCCAAGCGCTTCGGCGAACTCAAAGTCTGGGCACAGAAAGAGATCGCCAAGATCTCCCGCGCAGACCGCAAACTCGTCACCGCGCACGCTGCTTTCGGTTATTTCTGCAAGGAGTATGGCTTTGAACCCATCTCGCTGCTCGGCATCGGCCGTAATGATGATGCCGACTCAAAGCATGTCGCTGAAACCATTGCTGAGATTCGCGAGCATGGCATCAAAGCCGTCTTCCCCGAAGATCAGGCCAATCCCAAAGTCCTCGCCGAGATCGCTCGCAGCACCGGCGTGAAGATTGGCGATCCGCTCATCGCCGACGGCACCGCCAAGATCGCCCACACCTTTGAAACGATGCTCGCGCACAACGTCCGCGCCCTCGTGGCCGCTTTGAGCGAAACGAAATAGGCCATGCGTGGATTCCCGCCCATCCAGATCTTTCTGCTCTGCCTCGCGTTCATCGTGCTGGCAGTGCCGATGAGTCATCTGACCGGGAACACTAGCAACGCCAAAGTCGTTAAAGTCGCCGCCAAAGAGGCCAAAAGCGTGAAAGCACTGCTGCGTCTGCGTTTCGCACACAAACCGGCCACTCTCAGCCTCAAACTGGCCGATAAGGAACTGATCACCTCTGCCAATGCCTCACCGCTCGAACTCGATGCCATGTTGCCTTCCGCCAAAGATGGCGTGGATGTCTTCCTGAGTGCCACCTGGCCGGAAAACACGCCCGACACCGCCCTCACGCTCGAAATCGAACCCGATGGCCTCGAAGCCCGTAGCGAGACACGCTGGTCCTCCGCTAGCAGTCTCGATGAAGTCATCACATTCTCCTGGAAATGAGCGCCGCGGCCACGCATGACAAAACCAAGGAGCACATCTGCTGGGGCGGCGGCTGTGAGCACACGCAGCATCACCGCCTCGAAGTTGTCGATTTGAGTGTTCAGTATCAAGAGGTGCGGGCGCTCGAAAAAATCAACTTCGCCACCGAATGCGGCCGCAGCATGGCCCTCATCGGCCCCAACGGTGCTGGCAAGAGCACGCTGCTCAAATCGCTCGCCGGACTCATTCCTGGCGACACCGGCAAGATCCTCTGGCGTGGCAAACCGCTCACCCGCAGCAGCCATGAAATCGCCTACCTGCCGCAGCGTGGCGACATCGACTGGAACTTCCCCATCACCGTGCGCGGCCTCGTCGAAATGGGTCGCTACCCGAATCTCGGCTGGTGGCGGCAGTATTCGCGCCACGATGCCGAGATCGTCGAACGCGCCCTCACCAGCATGGAATTGCGCGATCTCGAAGATCGCCAGATCAGCGCCCTCTCCGGTGGCCAGCAGCAGCGTGCCTTCATCGCCCGTGCCCTCGCTCAAGAGGCGCACGTTTTGCTACTCGACGAACCCTTCACCGGCCTCGATAAACCTGCGCAGGAGAATTTGAGCCGCCTGTTCAAAGAACTCACCGCCGAAGGCCGCCTCCTCATCGCTAGCCATCACGATCTGCAAACCGTCACCGGCAACTTCGACGACGTCCTCCTCATTCGCCGCCATCAAATCGCCTTCGGCCCAGTCGCCGATTCCTTCACGCCTGCCAACGTGTCCTGCGCTTACGACAACCAGGATCAAGCATCCAGCAACTAGCCACGAGCATGCCGCTGCCCACGATCACCGACTTCCTCGCCGAACCCATCGCCAAACGCGCCTTGCTGGCCTGTTTGCTGATTGGCTTCTCCAACGGCTTCGTCAGCGCCTTCGTCGTGCTGCGGAAATCCGCGCTCAAGATCGGCACCATCTCGCATTCGCTACTACCCGGACTTGCCGTGGCCGTGTTGATCGCCGGACTCTCGCAATGGAGTGCCCTCATTGGAGCCATCTTCGCCGCGCTCATCGTCGGCCTCGGCTCCATCTTCCTTTCACGCACGTCCCGGCTGGATCAAGACACCGCCATGGGCGTGCTTTACACCACCGCCTTCGCCGCTGGGCTGCTCATCCTCAAAAACCTCGATGTACGCCAAAAGCTCGATGAATGGCTCTTCGGCAGCATTATTGGCATGGCCGATTCCGACCTGTGGATCGCCTTTGGCATCAGCGCCATCGCCATCATCACGCTCACCACCTTGCAGCGTCCGCTACTCATCTATCTCTTCGAGCCCAACATCGCCGCCAGCCTCGGCGTCCCTGTGCGACTGCTTAACTACGCCACCTTCGCCGTCACCATCCTCGTGCTCGTGTCCTCGCTGCAAGCCGTCGGCTGCATCCTCAGCGTCGGCTTGATGGTCGCTCCCGCCGCCACGATCTATCTTCTCACCAACAATGCCCGCACGCTCTTCTGGGGCGGCGGCATCCTCGGTGCTATCGGCTCCGTCGCTGCCTTTTTCATCTCCTACCCGCTCGGCTGGAGCGTCAGCGCCACTATCATCGTCGTCCTCGGTACCTTCTTCCTCCTCGCCTACATCTTCAGTCCGAAATACGGCCTGTTCAGCAAGCGAAGAGGAGTGGCATAGCTCAAACGGCGAGAAGGAAACGGCCTTGTCAGGCCTGGATCAGTCTTTTTACTTTGATGAGCATCTGATTGAGATCCTCGGGCGGGAAAATGAACGACCCATCTTTGGTGCACGCTGTTTGGGAATGGAGAGACAAGGCTTGGTTCCCACAAATATTGGCCACATCCCGGAATGCATCCCCCCAAGGATTCGGTCCAACACCGGCGTCCAAATTGATGAAAACGGAGTCCTTGGCAAAGAGAGAGACTGTCAGCGCCTGCCCCAATGGTGAGATGACGACAGGAGCCTCGGAGATGAGCGAGACCTGTTGATCCAAGGGGGTTTTGGAAAGTTCGATCACGCGGATATTGCCGAAAGTTTTTTCAAACTGAGCAACGGCCTCGGACTCGTTTAGTAACAGACGGTTTGGCGCGTCCTTTCGAGAGAGAAAAAGTGCGGGACCAGTCTTGGGACACGGACGGTGGAAGCGCTCTCTCATGGCAACGTACTCCTGCGGCCGGGAAATGCAGGCATCTTGCCTGCGCAGTTGCGGCACATAAAAAAGATCGTCACAATGAGTCGTGCCATCACTGCATTCAATAATTTGACTGGCGCGGACTCCGCATTTGAGAAGATAGCGTGATTGCCATTTTGAATGCCCCTTCGCGACAAATATTTTGAAGTCTAGATTCATTCTGCGCATCAAATCTACGGCAGCAAGCCACCGGGGCATATGCTGCAAGAGAAAATGGCCATGGTTTTCGTGGTCTTTGCCCGACAGATGAAAAATAGGCGTTTTCAGCCGGTCTGCGCCAATTGTAATTGGATGACGCACCTTCTTTATTGGCAGTTCTTCATGGCTGGGGCACACGCGCAGCCACTTGCCATTTGGGAGAAAAATATTTGCTTGATCGCCGACGATGCTCGCGTGTTTTATTCTGTAAAGATTGACCGATGGCCAGCGGCAAATCGAGAATGTCCGAGAACGGTTGTGAAATCTCGCCTCAAGCTCGCATGAGATTTCCGCCGAACCTGATTCCACAAGCGGAATGCCCTCAACATTGTCCAAGGACAAAGGTGAAGACTCAATCTGCGGGTAAAGACCCACCGCTGACCTCAAGTCCGCATACAAATCGTGAACCCGACGGCGGATGGATTTCATGGCGTGTCTTTGGTGACCATCAACGTGGCTACCGTATTTTACAACGTGGGACCGAGTGCTGCAAAGGACTAGAGGCAAGAATATACGGCGTGTTGAGTCTCCTATCGAGATCTGCCCGCGCCGTTTATCTCAAAACTAGTGGCTATTTGGCTGGAACTACCTGCACGGCATCGAGGTGAACGTTTCCAGCGGCACCCGCAGTGCGGAAGATCACAGCGGCTTCTTCACCGGCGGTGAACTTGAAGGCGCCAAGGCTGTAAGCGCCCTGTGGCAGCGGCGCAGGCTTCGTCTGGTTCACGGTGATCGTTTTTTCGCCATCAGCGCTCAACACGCTCACGGGAGCGGTCTTGGCGCGGTTCTCGTGAGGTTGGAAGAAGATGCGGACTTCGTAGCTGCCGGTCTGTTTCACGCTGAAGGCGAAACGGGCGCTGGCACCTTTGTCGCTGCCGTAGCTGTAGCGCTCGCCGACAAAGGGCTTCAAACCTTGGCCGTGCGCCCATTTTCCGTTCAGTTCAGCTTCGGTGTCGTCGATGACGATGCCTTCGAGCTTCTTCGGGTCGATGCTGTCGGCGGAGAGAGCGGTGTCGGGGAGCTTTTTGGCGTTCTTCGGCAGGTAGAGATCGCCTTCGATCGCGTCGCGTCGCATCGCGCCCGGCTTGTTCATGAGATCCTTCAAGATGTCGAGATACTGCTCATACACACCGCGTGGCGTGGTGTGGTGGCGCACGCAGATCCATGCGGCTTTGCCGACGACCTCTCCCATCATGCCGCAGGTGCGCATGACGCGAGTGGAGCCGAGCGCATGACGCTCCACGCTGATGGTTCGACCGGCCATGAAGAGGTTGCCGATGTCTTTGCTGTAGAAGCAGCGATAAGGCACGGGGTAACCGTTTTTGCGGTCCGTGTGTTTGCCGAATTCGGCGCGGCTGATGAAGGGATTGTCGGCAAAGTTCTTCGCGTACTGCTCCTTCGGATAATGCAGGTCCTGGTCCCACGTCGTCGGCACGCAGCCATCGGGATGGATGATGCCTTTGACCATGTCCTCGCCGTTCAAAATCATATCGCCGACGATACGACGCGATTCACGCGGCCCACCGATGTAAGCAAGCCAACTGAGGTCGTAGTTGGCGAATTTATCAGCGGACAGCGTCTTCAGAGCGGAAACGGCACCATAGACGGCGCGGAAGTTGTGATCGCGAATGAGTTCGAGGTCGTTGATCGGGTGCTTGTCGAAGCCGCTTTCCCAGAACCACTCACCATGGAGATATTCTTCGGGATTCGGCACCGGTGTGTAGCCAAGATCAAAGCCAGCCATGTTCGCGGCATTCTTTTTGCCAACGGGAGCCATGGCTTTCGGTTCCGGGAAATCTTCCAGCTTCAACGGTAGCGCCCATGGCGTAGCAGGCCATGTGACCGGCTTCTTGAGGTTCTGCATCACCCACATGTTGCTCATGCCCATGCGGCCTTTTTCCTCCATCATGAACTCCGCACCTGCCAGTGCTCCCACGCTGCCATGGCCGGTGCAATCGACGAAGAGCTTGCCGACAAAGCGAGTTTCTTTGCCCGTCTTCGTATCGAGGCCCGTCACGCTGCGGATGTTCTTTTTCTCCGCATTCATCTCCACGCCATAAACGTGTGTGTTGAGGAAGAGGTCCATGGTCTTCTCCGCCTTCACCGTGTCCTCTTTGAGCTTGTCATTGTACTCCGCCGGATCAGCCGCAGGACTGTTGCTGGCGCGATCCGCAAATTCCTCGACGATCTCGCCCAGATGAGGATACAGCCCGCGGCGTGTGCCGCCCTGTGCCCAGACTTGGATTTCACTCGATCCATTGCCGCCAAGCACCGGACGATTCTGAATGAACGCCACCTTCAAACCCTGGCGTGCGCCAGAGATGGCCGCGCCCATACCGGAATAACCACCACCGACAACCACAAGATCATACTCGCTCGTCTCCGGCGCTTTCTCTGGCAGACCGAGAAGCTGACGACGCAGCTTGTTTGTCGCTGCAACATCCTGCGGCGGCGTGAAGCCAGCGTCGCTGCTCAGAATGATCGCATCCACGCGACCATCGAAGCCCGTCAGGTCATGCAGCACGATCTTGGCACCTTCGCCCGACACCTTGACTGGACCTGCCTTCTCCCACTGCCAATCCTTGCCTGAGACACCGAACTCATGCTTCAGCTTCTCGCCATTCACGCTGATTTCAAAGCGTCCCGGTGCTCCAGGCGCATCCCATGGACCGACCCAGTTCTTCGTGCGTGCCCAGAGCGTGTACTCGCCCGCTGGCACCTTTACGTCGGTGGAGGCATCCTTGACCACTTTGCCCATGCCATGCGCCATCAGGTAAGGAGAACCCATCACATCAATGAACTGCGTCTCCAGTACCCACCCACCGGGATTCGCAAAGGATTCGGCTTCGATCCAGGTCTGCTGGGCACTGACGGAAGAAAAAGCGATGAGGGAGGCAAGGATGGCGGATTTCATGGTTAAGAACCGTTTTAAACGAGAACATGACCGGAATGCAATCACAGGTTATCTGTTACGGTAACAGTCGTGGCTAACCTCACTCTCTCCGACATCGCTCAGAAGCTGGGCATTTCGAAAATGACCGTCTCTCGTGCTTTGCGCGGCGAGAAGCATTTACAGGCCTGTTTGCGTGAAAAAATCATCCGCACGGCCACTGAACTCGGTTACCGACCCGATCCCGAAATCACGAAGTTGATGACGCACATGCGGCGCGTGCGCAAATCGCCTTCTCCACGCACGTTGGCCTTCATTTGGGCGGAACGTGAGCCAGAGGAGGTCGTAAAGTCCTCATGGTCGCAGCAGCTTGTTCTCGGCGCTCATCGTCAGGCCAAGAAGCTGGGCTTTCAGCTTGAGGAGTTTCATCTCGCGACACGCGGCATGACGGGGCGGCGGCTTTCCAGCATCCTCGAAGCACGTAGCATTCCAGGCTTCATTCTCTCGCCCCTGATCTCACGCAGTCGCGGTCATGTCTCGATGACGTGGGAGAAATTCAGCAGTGTCGTCATTGGCCTCGGTTATGCGCGGCCAGCGCTGCATCGCGTTCATCATCACCACTACCTCGGCATGATGACCGCGCTGCGCATGCTGAAGAAGCAAGGACACAAGCGCATCGGTCTTTACTGCGGCAGCACGATCAATGAGCGCATGTTCCGCGCATGGTCGGCCAGTTTTCTGGCGCATCATCCGCTATCGGAGCCGGGTGAATTGCTGGCGCTACGCAAAACGCAATCCAAGGCCGATTTTCTGACCTGGCTGCGCAAAACACGACCAGAGGTGGTGATGGACGGTGGCCACATCGTCAAAGCATGGCTCGAATCTATTCAGCAGGTAAAACGACCACGTCATGTGACACTCGGCTGGCATGCGTCCATGCCAGAGGTGGCCGGAATCGACCAACAAGCAGAAGTCCTCGGCGCAGCAGCGGTCGATCTGCTCGTGGCGCAGTATCAGCAAAATGAACGCGGCATTCCCGCGACGCCGAAGATCGTCATGACTGAGGGTGTCTGGCGTGATGCGAAGGATTGAGCTTGTTTTGCGAGGCCGTAGGGCTTTGATCGCTGCCCAACATGAAAAAGCATTTCATCCTCGCCGCTCTCGCCTTTGCCATCGCCATTCCTGCCTTCGCGGAGGATTGGGTCTCGCTCTTCGACGGCAAGACGATGACCGGATGGAAGAACGCGTATGAATGGGGGAAGATCGAGGTCGTGAACGGCGAAGTTCATCTCACTGGCGACAAGAAATTCTTCGTCGTGACCGAGAAGACCTACGGCGACTTTATCTTTGAAGGCGACATCCTGCTGCCGGAAGGGCAGGCGAACAGCGGCTTCATGTTCCGCGCTCACGTGGAGAAGAACAAGGTCTTCGGCTACCAAGCCGAGGTCGATGGCGATGCGAAGCGCAAGTGGAGCGGTGGTTTGTATGACGAAGGCCGACGCATGTGGTTCATCAGCCCGATCAAGGGTAACGCGGAAAGCGAAGCCGCGTTTCGCGCTCGTGCAGGCGATGCGTTCAAGCGTAACGACTGGAACACCTACCGCATCGAGTGCCGTGGCAAGAGCCTCAAGATTTTCGTCAACGGCGTGCTGACCACCGACGTGGAGGATGACAAGGACGCCAGCGGCGTGATCGCCATCCAGCATCACGGCGAGAAGGGGCAGACGTACAATTTCCGCAATCTGCGGATTCAGGAGCTGAAGTAGCTCAAAGAGCCTTCATCGCATCCATCAAACGCTGGCTGAGTTCGGAGACGGCTTTGCCATCGGTGTAGTGATTGACCATGAAGGCGAAGCAGAACTCCTCGCCAGACTTGCCCGTGACATAGCCGGTGAAGGTGCGGACGCCGGACATCGCGCCACCTTTCCATTTGAGGCCGTCTTTGAAGAGCAGCGAGTTCTTGTAGGCGGCTCCTTGGGGTCCGGTGCCAGCGAGAAATTGCAGACGAGCGAGGTCGAGCGGACGGATGAAATCAGCACGTGCCAGGCCACAGCCGTCTTCCATGCGCAGGCCGATAAAATCGAGGCCGCGCGGCTTCCAGTGTTCGCGAATGACGACATCGGGCCTTTTGCCGACCTTCACGCCGAGCATGCGGAAGACGCACTCGGTTTCGTGATTGTCGGAGGTGGCGTGGATGCTCTTGATGATGTCGAGCAGCGGTGGCGAGTCGTGCTTGAGCAGTTCGTGCTTGGCTTCAGCAACGGCAGTCTTGGAGTTGCCGACCTGGATGCCCTGCGTCGCAAGCATCTGGCTGAATAGATGCGTGGCGAATAGCACTGGATCAGTTACTGCACCCGTGACTTGAAACTTCGCCACCCCCAAGGGCACCGTGCCGCGCAGATGGATGGCGTTGGTTTTTTCACCTCCATGAATGACGACGCCGTCACCGGAGTCCTTCGAGCCGGTGGTGACTTCGTTTCGCCAATCGACATCTGGCACGTCAACACTGATGCCTAGTAATGTGGCTGGTGAGCCGATGGTCTCTCCGGCACGGAAGGCGAGCGTGTAGCGATTGTGGTTGAGATTCAGTCCACTCACTCCGCTGCCGTAGCCGTTGCCGATGTCGCCCCAGTTCCAGAAGTCGCTATAAAGGCTGCCGGAGAAAATGCCAGCGTCACCTCGCACACGACCAGTGATCATGCGCAGTCCACGCTTCTTCAATTCGTCTACCCACGCCTTTAAGTAGGCCATCGCCAGCATCGGATCACCGCCGCCAGTAATCACGAGGTCGCCACGGATGACACCTGTCGCTATGGGTGCGGTGGATTTTAGCGTGGTGGTGAACCGGAAGTCTGGGCCGAGAATTTCGAGTGCAGTGGCAGTGGTGAGCGTTTTGAGACTGGAAGCGGGAATGAAGGCGGTTTGCGCGTTCTCCTCCATGACGGCCTCGCCTTTCGAGTTGATGAGGCAGAAACCGATCGCGGCACCGGCCAGTGCGTTGTTGGCACGAGCGTCACGCAATAGCAACGTGATCGGATGAGGCGCAGGTGCTGGTTCAGGTGTCACCCTCGCCGGCTCAGGAACCGCAGGCACAGGTGCAGGCGGCGTTGGGGCTGGCACCACGGGCACAGCTTCCACCACGTGGATCTGCTCGTTGCCAGAGCGAATCAACAGCACCGTTGTCAAAGCCGAGGCCAGCAGAAGAATGACGATGTTTTTTAGCATGTACCGATGGTAGCGTGAATCCGCCTTCCGCCAAGCGAGGTGCTTGCGGTTTTGCCGGGCACGGGCAGTTTCGCGTCATGAAGCCCGAAAAAGTGAAGTTCATGCTCATGGCGGTCGATATGAAACGCGCGGTGGCTTTTTACCGCGATGTGATCGGCCTCGAAGAAGTGTTCGTGAGCGAGTTCTGGACCGAACTGCGTCACGGCGATGCCATCATCGCGCTGCATGGCGGCCATGATAGCTCGCGCAATCCAACTGGGCTGAGCTTTCAATACGAGGATGTGCTGGCGATGGCGGAGAAAATCGCGAAGTCAGGTGCGAAGATTTTGCAATCGCCCGAGCAGCGAGAAGGCGAGCCGATTTTACTCGGCGTCTTCCGCGATGCGGAGGGGAATGAGGTGTTCATCACGCAGTATGTCGGTTGATTGTGGATTGCAGATGCCAGATTGCGGACTATCCAAAGCAGTCCTGATGCAAACCACCTTCATTCCCACGCTTGATGCCCTCCCGGCACGTAAATCGCCGCTGATGGAGCGGTTTGCGGCGTTGCTGGAGCCGAAGGGGCCGACGCAGATCGAGGCGATGGCGAAGGAGTCGCGGATGATCACGCGGCGGAATTTTGGAAGGACGATGCGGCTGTTTGCGCCGCTGTATGTGTCCAATGAGTGCGTGAACAACTGCAGCTACTGCGGCTTCTCGCGGGACAACAACGCGATCCTGCGCGTAACCCTCACGGTGGATCAAGTCGTGGCTGAGGCGAAGCATCTCGTGGCGCAGGGCTTTCGGAACATCCTGCTCGTGGCGGGTGAGCATCCGCGCTTTGTGAGTGATGGCTATTTGGAGGAGTGCATCCGGGCGCTGCGTGATTTCGTGCCGACGATTGGCATCGAAGTCGGGCCGATGGAGGCGCCGGAGTATGAGCGCATGGTCCAGGCGGGCGCGGAAGGCCTCGTGGTGTATCAGGAGACGTATGATCGCGTCGTGTATGAGCAGATGCACACGGCGGGGCCGAAGAAGGACTTCGATTGGCGGCTGGCGTGCCCGGAACGCGGTTATGCGGGCGGATTTCGCCGCATCGGCATAGGGGCGCTGTTTGGCTTGAGCGACTGGCGCTTGGAGGCGCTTCGACTTGCGGCGCATTTGGAGCATCTTTATAAACACTGCTGGAAATCGACCTTCACCGTGGCGTTTCCGCGTTTGCGGCCGGCGGCGGGTGGCTTCACGCCGATGACGGATTTTCCCGATTGGGCGCTGGTGCAGACGATCTGTGCGTTCCGCATCATGTTCCCGGAAGTCGGCATCATTTTGAGCACGCGTGAGTCGGCACCGCTGCGCGATGCATTGGCACCGCTGGGCATCACGGTGATGAGCGCGGGCAGTCATACCGAGCCGGGAGGCTACACGGGTGCGGGGAACGATGATCTGCATCTCACCGTGCGCGGCAAGCGCGTCGAAGTGGAGACGAAGGCCGAAACGAGTCGTGCGGAAGGCCAGTTCGGCATCGCGGATCAGCGTTCGGCGCACAGCGTGGCCGAAATGCTGCGCCAGAGCGGCCTGGATCCCGTGTGGAAGGACTGGGATGCGTCGATCCTTGCGACGATGGTGGCATGAGGGCGCAATGACGAAATCAGAATGAGGAATTTCTAATCCCATGAAGATCACTTTGAACGGAGAGAAGCGTGAGTTTGAAGCCCAGCAGACGGTGAAGTCGCTGCTCGCAGCCGTTGGACTGGCCGGAAAGCCGGTGGTGGTGGAGCAGAATCAAGCCGCGCTACTGCCGCGTGAAATTGAGACGGCCACGGTGAGCGATGGTGATGTGATCGAGATCGTGCAGATCACGGCGGGGGGGTAGGCGTGGAATTGTAATCTCTAATCGGGAAGCTCGGGCGTTTTGGATTGTGTGGATCTCTTTCGGAAACTGCTTTTGACATGCGCTTCCAACGGCTGATCACGACTCTCTAGATCAACCCAGAAATGCATCTCATATTGACCGTCATCGGTAATTTCAGCGATGGATTTGCTGTTACCGGGTTTGAGTTCATGAGTGCTCTCGAATCTGGAGAATCGTGTATTCACATCGCCTGCTAAAGTGATGCCCTGGCAATGGACTTTAAATACAACGACCTCCGTGCCATCATCGAGTTTCTTCACTGTCGGGATCAATTTGGTGCAAATAAACTCTCCCTGCATTCCTTCGTAAACATCGGCAATGATTGTTTCGCCTGACGGGACAAAGCTAAGCTCGAAACTGCTTGGTGATTTCGTCGAGCCGAAGTGACCTGAAAGCAGATTTAGATCGTTTTCAGACAGGGTATCCCAATCAAAATCACTTGGAACCACAACGGCCTCCTTTTTCTTTTGAGAAAGCTTCAGCGCCTGATTTGTTTTACTCGCTGGTATTGCACTCACTTGAAACCGCCAAAGCCAAGCGCCGGCTTGAATCAGAAGCAGAAGCGCGACAAGCAAAGCGGCACAGTAACGAAATCGCTTCATTAGTTAACGAGAATACGGCTTTGGAATTGATTTCAGAGGGCCGAATGAGCGGCCGATGATTGTTCCAATGCTTCAGAGACCAACATTGCCATATCCATGCCCGCTGGAGCAGAGGCGGAAGAGGTGGTTGCAGACTTCGTGGGCGGCGAGGATGCCGGTGCGGGGGAGCTGGTCGAAGTCGCCGATGAGGACGGGCCAGTCGCTGCGGTCTTCGGGGATGCGGCCGTGGGAGCCTTTGACGAG
>CANIZT010000097.1 GCA_947471905.1 Verrucomicrobiaceae bacterium | reverse complement strand
GTCTCATCAGGAGCCGGACCGATGCGCGGATTACTACCAATGCGCTTCAGAACCCGCGCCTCCTCCTTCACTACCACCAGCAGCGTGAAACTGAACTCCACATGACCACGCCGCGCATCAATCGCCCGCTGTTCCACCTTGAGGCTGATCACCTCATCATCACGCACGGCGAGCAGTTTCAGCACCGCAGAGCGCAGATCATCATCACGATGATCGACGGGGAGAAGAACTTGGGAGAGTTGCAGCATGGTAGTGCAAGCGTCTCGCTTGCAGAACATGCAAATGCAAGCGGGACGCTCGCACTACTTCGTGTTCGTGGCCTTCTCCTGCGGCGGCGTGTGCCAGCCGAAGACCTTGTCGCCATTGAACAGCTTGTGATGCTCCGGGGTCATGCCGCCGTAATCAGCGATGACTCCGGCCTGCTCCACCGTGCCGACGCGCAGGTTCGCATACACGTCGCCTTCATCGTAGAGCACATGCAACGGATCGTTCGTGCTCAACTGCACACCTTTGACCGTGCGAACGACCGTGAACTTCCAGGTGTTGTCGATGTGCTGAATGGAGCCAAGCTCGCGGTAGATCAGCGCCTTCGGCACATTCTTGAGGTCATACTGCGCCACCATGTTGGCACGCCAAGGGTCATAAGCCGGACTGCCGGGGTTCGTGTAATCCCCGGCCCAGAACATCTGATAAGGCGTGGGGTCTGGCCTTGTGGCACGAATCTCAGCGGGCGACTGCGTGGCCGGAAATGCACGACGTACCGGCAGAGGATCGACGCGATCGGCAACTTTGCCCACGAGCGAGAACACATCACTGATACGGCCATAGGTGAAGAACTGGTGCGAGTCGATCAATTCGGAGGTGGAAACGCGCGTCTTTTTGACGGTGAGACGATGCTCGTTCGCATTCGAGAATAAATTGAAGCTCAGTAGATAGTCCACATCCTTGTCCACCGTCGGTTCTTTCCGCTGGGCATCTTTGGGTAGGAGCAGTGTCTGGGTTCCGTTCTTCGTTTCCTCGGTGGTGAGGTTAAACACGCGCATCTGGCCACGTCGGAGAAGGTTCGTGCTCAGGCTGTCCGCCAGCGCCCGACCCAGATCAGGCCGCCGCGTGCCGTCCACCGTCACATCTTCGGCATAGATCGCCACCTTGGGCCGCTCCGCACTTTTCACACTCCAATCGCCCTCAGCGTAAAGTCGCGAGGTGATGACTGTGCTCAAAAGAGCAATCAATGCAAAAGCGGTAGGTGAGAAATGCATGACCTGATTGGAGTTGAAGCGATGCTAACAGTTCAAATTTTGCTTGGGAAGCAAAATCTCGGCCAATCTACGCCCCTTGGCTTCAAGGCTTTGCCGTCCTTTTTGTCATTTCTTCACCAACGCCCGCACTTCCACTGCACCGATCGCCTGATGAAACACCATCTGGGTGCCAAGCGGCTGACTGGAGGCAGCGGTCTCGCCCTTCTTTTTCCGCACCGGCAGCGGATCTTCGAGCACGGTCTGAATTTCCGACACATGTCCGACGCAGTTGCCAAAGGCGTCGATCAACGCTGATCCGCTCGAACCCGGCGCCCAGTCGAGCGTCGTCTCCAGCCATACTGGTTTCGGCACCTCCGCATCTTGCGGTAAGTCAGCTGTTTCTTTTTTCCGTAGAAACGGACGTTTTACAAAGCGGCTCACAATGCCCTCGCTAAAATAGCCGCGCTTACCGCTTGGATCACTGAAACACCACACGGGATCGCCAGGACTAACATCAAGACCAAGCGGCATTGGTGTGAGTGGCGCATCAGATTTGACGCGGATGATCGCACTATCGGTGCCGGTGTTGCAGGCGAGCACTTCGGTGACAGGCAGCAATACATCATCTTCGGTAGCGGCCACGAGCCAGCCTTCCTTCATATCCGGTGGTGGCGCGACCACATGCGCGCATGTTGCCACGGCACCATCTGCCGTGATCGCATAACCGCCCGCAAGGTCGAGATGCCATTTGTCACACTTAGAGCACAGAAAGTAAGCACCCACGCGAATGTGCGAGAGCCGCGCTCGCTGCCAACGCTCACGTGGCGCGAGCGGCTTGGTGTCTGCTGCTGGCAAATCGATTGTGCAAGTAGCCCGCTTTGACTGCTCCAGCACTTTCGTCATCGACAGCAGCGCTGAGGTCTCATGGAGTTTCTTTGCCTGCGTCATCAACGCCGCATACGGACGAGAGCCACGACCTTCCGTGTAAACCGGCACGCCCGGTGCCTGCGCATTGGCAACGCTGGCAGAAACCAGGAGGCAATAAAGAACGCAGACGAGTTTCATGATGAATTAGCCGATTTTGGCGGAGCCAAAGTGTCCACGCAGCGCCTCAGGAATGAGGATGCTGCCATCTGCCTGCTGATACGTTTCAACGAGCGCCACAAACAAACGCGCCAGCGCCGTGCCGGAGCCGTTCAGCGTGTGCGGAATGCGATTTTTGCCGTTTTCGTCCTTGTAGCGTAGGTTCATGCGGCGGGCTTGGTAATCGCCGAAGTTCGAGCAGCTCGAAACTTCGAGATAAGTCCCCTGCCCCGGTGCCCAAACCTCAATGTCATAGGTTTTGGCCGAGCCAAAGCCTATGTCGCCGGTGCAAAGCTCGATCACACGATAATGCAGACCAAGGAGTTGCAGCACCTTCTCCGCGTTCGCCGTCAGGCTTTCGAGTTCGGTCATGCTCGTCTCCGGCGTGGTAATCTTCACCAGTTCCACTTTATCAAACTGATGCATGCGGATGAGTCCACGTGTGCCGAGACCCGCACTGCCCGCCTCACGGCGGAAACACGGCGTATAAGCCGCGTACTGGATCGGCAACCTTTCCAAGGGCACGATTTCATCGCGATGCAGATTCGTCACTGGCACCTCCGCCGTCGGGATGAGGTAAAGATTGTCCTCCGGGCTGTGATAGACTTGATCACCGAACTTCGGCAGTTGGCCCGTCCCCTCAAGACACTCCGGCTTCACCAGCAGCGGTGGACTGATCTCCTCATATCCATGCTGCGTGGTGTGCAGATCGAGCAGGAAGCTGATCAAAGCTCGCTCCAGACGTGCACCGGCACCACGATAAACAACAAACGCACTGCCAGTGATTTTAACTCCCGCTTCGAAATCCAGCATGCCCAGCGCGGCTCCCAGCACCGTGTGATCCTTCGGTTGAAACGCAAAATCAGGTTTCACACCCCACACACGTACTTCGGGATTCTCCTCCGCAGTGCTACCCACGGGGCAGGCTTCATGCGGAAGATTTGGGATGCTCAGCAGCAGATCGCGTTGACGAGCATCCGCCACATCGGCTTCACGGCCGATTTCTTCAATGCGGCTGCCGATACCACGCACTTCAGCCTCGATAGCGCTGGTATCCTGGCCGTTCTTTTTGGCAATGCCGATCTCTTTGCTGATGCGATTCCGGTCACTCTGCAATTTCTGTCGTTCTGTCTCCGCGGCACGGCGCTGTGTGTCGATCGCCAGCACTTCATCCACCAGGGACGCAAAGTCGCCGCTGCGGCCAGCAAGGCGCTGTTTCACTTGGTCTGGGTTGTCGCGAATGAGTCGGATGTCGAGCATAGGCGGCGGAGGTTAGCGGGAGTGTGCGGCTTGTCGAGTGCGGGAAGGAGCATTGACAGCCTGAACTGCGGCCCGAACATCGCCGTGTGATCTACCTCGACTCCGCTGCCACCACACCGACCGATCCTGCGGTCGTCGAGGCCATGCTGCCGTTCTTGCGCGAGCACTTTGCGAATCCTTCCGCCAGCTACTCTGCCGCACGCATGGTTCGGAAGGCAGTCCAAACCGCACGTGAGCAAGTAGCCACACTCATCGGCGCGCATGCCGACGAGATCGTGTTCACGAGTTGCGGCACCGAATCGATCAACACCGCCATCGCTTCCGTGCGTGCTTCATGGCCAGAAAAAACCGATCTCATCATCGCCGACACCGAACATGCCGCGACGCTCGAAGCCGCGAAGCGCTGGAACGGTCAAGTGATCCGTGCGCCAGTCAATCGTGATGGCCTGATCGACCTCAATCAATTGCGTGCGCTGCTGCGTCCCGGCCATGCGGCGCTCGTTTCCATCCTCTGGGCGAACAACGAAACTGGCGTCATCGCTCCCATGCATGAAATCACCGAGATCGCGCATGCCGCCGGTGCTTTGGTGCATGCAGACGCCGTGCAGGCCGCCGGCAAGATCGAAATCGACCTGCGTAACATGCCAGTGGATTTTCTCAGCCTTAGTGGGCACAAATTTCATGCGCCGAAAGGCATCGGTGCGTTGTTCGTGAGCCAGCGCGTGCGTTTTGCACCGCTGCTCGTCGGTGGTGGTCAGGAAAATGGCCGCCGCAGCGGCACGGAGAACGTCCCCGGCATCGTCGCCCTCGGCAAAGCCGCCAGCCTTTGCGACCAGCACGATCTCCAGCCTTTGCGTGATCATTTCGAGCAGCGTCTCATATCCGCATTGCCGGACAGCATCATTCATGGGGCACAGGCAATTCGCCTGCCGAACATCACCAGCATCTGCTTACCCGGCATCGACGCCGCCGGCATGCTCATCCTGCTCGACAAAGCCAATATCGCCTGCTCGGCCGGTTCCGCTTGTCACAGTGCCGCGCTGCATCCCTCGCATGTGCTTGAGGCCATGGGCTTCGATGCCGCACATGCTGCTAGCACGCTGCGTTTTTCCTTCAGTCGCTTTAACACCAAATCCGAGAGTGAAGCCGCCGCCCAGGCCGTCATCGAGGCCGTTCACAAAATACGCTCCGCGAGAGGTGGAAGCAGCGCCGTCATTATGAACTGAGAATTACCGCACAAACCAACTTTGAACTTGTAACTTCAGACCTGAACTTTCCCTTCCCCCCATGGCCCACCGATTTACCTGCACCGAGCGCGTCCAATTCTCCGACACCGACATGGCGGGCATCGTCCATTTCTCGAACTTCTTCCGCTACATGGAGCGTGTGGAACACGCATTCTTCCGCAGCCTCGGCTTCTCCATCGTCGATCCGCCAATTGAGGGCGAAGAACGCGTCGGCTGGCCCCGAGTACATGCCTCCTGCGACTACATGGCTC
Source organism: Verrucomicrobiaceae bacterium (assembly GCA_947471905.1). Lineage (GTDB taxonomy): Bacteria > Verrucomicrobiota > Verrucomicrobiia > Verrucomicrobiales > Verrucomicrobiaceae > Prosthecobacter. The sequence continues at coordinate 8,262 of CANIZT010000097.1, read as the reverse complement.
CTTTGCGCTTCGAGGAGGAGTTTGAATGCGAACTGCTCATTGAGGAAGTTCGCAGTAAAGTCATCCGCCACATCATTCGCTTCTGGAAAAGCGATGGCACACTCGCCGCCGAAGGCCGCATCACCGCCGCCTGCGTCCGCAAAGACCCCACCACCGGCAAAATGAAAGCCATCGAGATTCCCCAGCGCTTCCGCGACAAGATCGAAGCTGCGTCGCATGAGTTGCTGAAAAGACCGGACAAAAAATGAACAAACCCGTTGTCGTAGGCGTTCTCCCACGGCAATTCATCGCCCTCCACCACCACTCCTCGTGAACACCCAACCCCCATCCAAAAAAATGCAGACTTGGCTCATCTACGCGCTCCTCACCGTGCTCTCCTGGGGCGTTTATGGCGTCATTCTTCACGCCGCCCGCTCTAAAATGCCCATGGGGCCAGAGACACCCAATGCTGGCCTCAAAGCCTTCCTCTTTGTCTGCATCGCTTACGCCATCATCGGCATCGTCGCCGCCCTTGTTTTGAAGGCCCGCGGCACCAACTGGAGTTTCACCGGTGACACTGGCAATGGCATCCCGCTCAGTCTCATCGCTGGTATTGCTGGAGCCTTGGGAGCACTCACACTGGTGCTCGCTCTTGGTGCTGCCGCTACGCCGGTGCTCAAAGGCGGTGGCGGATTCGGCGTCGCTGCCGCTGCTGCAGTGATGCCCATCGTTTTCGCAGGCGCTCCGGTCATCAACACCATCACTGCGATGTTCATGCATCCGCCAGAGGGTGGATGGGCCAAACTCCCGCCTCTCTTCATCGTTGGCTGCGTTCTTGCCGCGGGCGGTGCTTTCCTCGTTGCCAAATACGCGCCTTCCAACACCGGCAGCGCTACTCCAGCCGCGAAACCGCACTGAGATGCCCCGCCTGTTACTCTTCGACATCGACGGCACACTCATTGACAGCAATGGCGCTGGCGGTGCGGCAATTCTCGATGCCGCAGAGGAGCACTTCGGCATTCAGCGTGATGCTTTGCCAGCACTGCAACTCGCCGGCTCCACGGATCCGGCGATCGCAATGGATGTGTTCCAACATGTGAGCCGTGAACATCCACCCCAGGAAGTCACGGCCTTCCTCAATCTCTATCTCGCCCATCTTCAGCGCCGTTTGCAAGCCGCCGACTTCAGCGGCTTCACGCTTCCAGGCGTTATTGATCTGCTGCAATGCTTGCGCAAGGAAAGCGCGGCACATCTCGGCCTGCTAACCGGCAACGTGCGCCGGGGAGCTGTGATCAAACTCACTCGCCATGGTATCAACGAGCATTTCATCGACGGTGGATTTGGCAGCGATCACCATGACCGCAACAAGCTCGGCCCGGTCGCCTTGGATCGCATGCAGCAGGCTACAGGTGCGCGCTATGACATCACCGATGTCATCGTCATCGGCGACACGCCAAAGGACATCCGCTGCGCCGAAGCTTTCGGTGCTAAATGCCTCGCCGTCGCAACCGGCCAGTATTCCAGTGCCGAACTGCGTGCCCTCAATCCATGGCGCACCGTCGAATCCTTTGCCGACGTGCCCGCGATGGTCGATTTGCTGCTGCGAGACTGATCCACCATGAGCCACTCCACCGATGCCACCCGCGCCATGCGGCTCTCGCTTGCCATCGGCTTCGTCATGCTCGTGCTCAAGATGGGCGCGTATGTGCTCACACATTCTGCCGCGATCCTCGGCGATGCGGCGGAATCCGTCGTGCATGTTGTGGCGGTGATGTTCGCGGCCTTCAGCCTCGGCCTGCTGCACAAACCCGCCGACACCGACCACCCCTACGGGCATAGCAAGATCGCCTTCTTCTCCGCTGGCATCGAGGGCGGCCTCATCATCATTGCCGCGCTGTTCATCATCTACGAATCCCTGCGCCGCTGGATGCTGCATCTACCGCCTGAGAGGCTGGATGCGGGCCTCGCTCTGACCGCACTCACCATCATCATCAATGCCGCGCTCGGCACATACCTGCTGCGCACCGGCAAACGCTCAGGCTCCCTGATCCTTGAATCCAACGGCAAGCATGTGCTCACCGACGTGTGGACCAGCCTCGGTGCCCTCATCGGCCTCGGACTCGTCGCTTTGACCGGCTGGCATGGCTGGGATCCCATCTGCGGCATCGTCATGGCCGCGAACATCATCTGGACCGGCTACGGCCTTATGCGCCAGAGCGTCGTCGGCCTAATGGACAGCGCCGATCCCAAACTCGATGCCGCGCTCGACGCCGCTCTCCGCCGCGAAACCGAAAAACACGGGGTCAAATTTCACGCCCTGCGCCACCGTGATGCTGGCGAAATGCACTACGTCGAGGTGCATCTGCTCTTCCCCGATGACATCATGCTGCGCGACGCCCACCGCTCCGCCACCGAAATCGAACATGCTGTCCAGACCAGCGTGGATTATCCCGTGCTCATCACCACCCATCTCGAATGCCTCGGCGATCACGATGAACTTCATCAGCACGGAGAGGCCAGTGATCCCAACAGCAAACGTGCATGATCCCGCTGGACGCCACTGCCTTGAACGATCCCACGCTACCGTGGCAAGTCACAGTGCTGGATGAAATCGCTTCCACCAGCGACTGGCTCAAACAAAACGCCAGCACACTGCCCGCCGGCACAGTCGTCTTCACCGAATCGCAAACGAAAGGCCGCGGCCGTCGTGACAATCGCTGGAGCGCCCCGCGTGGCAAAGATTTGATGTTCTCACTGCTCTTGCGGCCTGATGCACCACTCGAACGCTGGCCGCGCATCACCACCCTGGCCGCACTCGCCATCAGCAAGGCCATCGAGGCCGAACTGCCACTGCAACCGCGCATCAAATGGCCCAACGACCTCTACCTAAGTGACCGCAAGATCAGCGGACTGCTCGCCGAGACCGTTTCAACGCGTGAATGCATGCTTCTCGTGCTCGGCATCGGTTTGAACGTCAACGCCCGCGAATTCGCCCCCGGCATCGTTGCCACCTCGCTGCTCAACGAGTTGAATTCCCCCGCCCTGCCCGAACTCGACCGCAATTCCCTCGCCCAGCGCCTGCTGGCAGTCTTGCACCGCGAGTTCCAGCGTCTCGACGCCGATTTTTCCAGTGCCATCGCCGAAGTGCGTGAGCGAAGCTGGCTCCTCGGCAAACAAATCCGCGCCACCGTCGAAGGCCGCGAAATTTTCGGCCGCGTCCTCGATCTGAACGAGGAAGGCCATCTCATCCTCGCCCTCCCCGACGGCAGCACCCGCACGCTCACCAGCGCCGAGGAAGTCCGCAGCGTGTAATTCGGCGTTCGACTTTCGGTTTTCATCGTTAGAATGCGCGCCCCATGTTTCGCGCCGTTCTCACCTCCCGTCTCCAAGCCGCTTTCACCGCCGCCGGCATTGCTTTGCCCGAAGGCTTCGCCGTATCGGTCGTCATCGCTTCTGACACGCGCTTTGGCGACTATCAGAGCAACGCGGCAATGACTTTGGGCAAGCAGCTCAAGACCAACCCGCGTGCCTTGGCGGAACAGATCAAAGCGGCGCTTCAAGTGGATGATCTTTGCGAAAAAATCACCGTGGAGGGCCCCGGCTTCCTCAATTTAACGCTCAGCGCCACGGCGCTCGGCCAGAAGCTCGGTGTCATCGTCAAAGACGCGTATCTTGGCGTGCTGCAGGTCGAGAAATCGCAACGTATCGTGGTCGATTTCTCCGCACCGAACATCGCTAAGCCGATGCATGTCGGCCACATCCGCAGCACATTCATTGGCGACTGCCTCGCCCGCATCGCACGCTTCATTGGCCACACCGTCATCACCGACAATCACATCGGCGACTGGGGCACGCAGTTCGGCATGATCCTTCACGGCTGGAAGACCATTCTCGATCACGCCGCCCTCGAAAAAGACCCGATCCATGAACTCGTGCGTGTTTACAAGAACGTGAACGCACAGACCAAAGCCGATGAGGCGGTACTGACCACCTGCCGCAGCGAACTGGTGAAGCTTCAACAAGGCGATGCTGAAAACCTCGACATCTGGAAACGCTGCGTTGCTCTTTCGCTCGATCAGCTCCGCACCATCTACGCGAAGCTCGACGTTCACTTCGACCACTTCCTCGGCGAAAGCCATTTCAACGACCAGCTCGCGCCACTCGTCGAAAACCTGCTCACCAGCGGCATAGCGGAGATCAGCGATAGTGCCACCTGTGTATTCTTCCGTGACGTGCCGGAGCTTGCCGACAAGCCCTGCCTCATCCGCAAAAGCGACGGCGGCTTCCTGTATGCCACCACTGACCTCGCGACGATCGATCACCGCATCAACGCATGGAAGGCCGATGAAATCTGGTATGTCGTCGGTGCGCCGCAGGAGCTGCACTTCCGCCAGCTTTTCCAGGTCGCCAAAAAACGCGGCCAGACCACGGTCATGCGTCACATCGCCTTCGGCAGCATCCTCGGTCAGGATGGAAAGATGTTCAAAACGCGTTCCGGCGAGAGCGTAGGACTGCTCGAAGTGCTCGATGAAGCCGTCGAACGCGCCGCCGTCGTTGTCGCCGAGCGTGAAGGCTTCTCCGATGACGAAAAAGCACAGATCGCTCAGGTCATCGGCACCGGAGCCGTGAAATACGCCGAACTCAGCCAGCACCGCATGACCGATTACAAGTTCAGTTGGGACAAGATGCTCGCGCTGCAAGGCAACACCGCGCCCTACCTCATCAACGCCTACGTCCGCACCCGCAGCATCTTCCGCAAGCTGGATGGCGAAGTCACCCTCACGCCCGTTTTGACGATCACCGAGCCTGCCGAACGCGCGCTGGCGATAAAGCTCGCCCAGTTCGCCGAAACCACGCACGACGTGCTCGTTGATCATCGTCCAAACCTCCTCGCCGGTTACCTCTACGAACTCGCCGACACCTACCACAGCTTCTACGAAGCCTGCAACGTGCTGCGCGCCGAAGGAGCCGTGCGCAACACACGCCTCACGCTTTGCGATGCCACCAGTCGTGTTTTGAAAACCGGCCTCGGTCTACTGGGCATTCAGACGACGGAGCGGATGTAGCTCGCCTTTTGATCAATCTTCATTCATCTTTCTCACTCTTATGCCCGTCCCACTCCTCGACGTTAACGCTCAGAACCACCCTCTCGAATCCGAGCTTCAGGCCGCCTTCACGCAAGTGCTGAAGCATGGCAGGTTCATCATGGGGCCGGAGATGGAGACGTTTGAGAAGGAAATCGCAACGATGACAGGTGCGAAGCATGCGTTGTCCGTTTCCTCGGGCACAGATGCGCTTCTACTGGCGCTCATGGCGCTAAATATTCAGCCCGGTGACGAGGTGCTGTGCCCCGCGTTCACCTTTTTCGCCACGGCGGGTGCCGTTTCACGTCTTGGGGCCGTGCCGGTGTTCACGGACGTTTGCCCGATCTGCTTCAACATGGATGTGAACGACGCACGGAAGAAAATCACGGCCAAAACGAAAGTTATCATGCCTGTGCACCTGTTCGGCCAATGTGCTGACATGGACCCGATCCTCGCGCTGGCGAAAGAGCACGATCTCAAGGTGATCGAGGACACAGCGCAATCGATCGGCGCGCAATACAAGGGCCGTCAGGCTGGAACGATGAGCGAATTCGGCACCTACAGCTTCTTCCCTAGCAAGAACCTCGGTGGTTTCGGCGACAGCGGCATGCTGGTGACGAATGACGACGAACTGGCCGAGTACGCCCGCGTGCTGCGCGTGCATGGCGGCAAGCCGAAGTACTACCACCACTACGTCGGCGGTAATTTCCGCATGGACACGCTGCAATGCGCACTGCTGAGCGTGAAAGTGAAGCGTTACGCCCAATACACGGCCGACCGCCAGCGCAACGCGGCGCATTACATCGCCGAGTTGAGCAAACTGAACGGCGTGGTGCAGGCCGATCCGGCGCATTGCAAGTGTGTGGCAACGCAAGACACCTGGTTGACCGCTCAGAATGCCAAGATCGTGCTGCCGGTTTCCTACGCGCACAACTCGCACATCTGGAACCAGTTCACGCTACGCGTGCTCGACGGTAAGCGCGATTCGCTGCGTGATCATCTCCTAGCCAAGAAGATCGGCTGCGACATCTATTACCCCGTCACGCTCGATCAGCAGAAGTGCTTTGCGAATCTGCCTGCAAGCTCACTCAGCGACTGCGATGTCTCGCATCGCGTTGCGGGCGAGGTGCTGAGCATTCCGATCTACGGTGAGCTCAACGAAACGCAGCTTAACGAAGTGATCGCGGCGATTGCTGAGTGGGTGGTCTGAAGAACGACAGACACTCTTGTCTGTCGAAGCAAAACGTTCGGCACGCCCAAAACCGACGGACAAGAGTGTCCGTCGTAGTGATCACTGCTTCGGTGCCGCTGGAGGCGGAGTGGCCGGAGCAGGAGGTGGTGATACAGCGGGAGTTGGAACTGGTGCAGGAGCAGCAGCAGGCTGAGGAGCAGGGACGGCTGGCGTGACTGCGGCAGGAGCAGGCGGCGGCAGCATGGCTGGAGCGGTTGGATTAGTTGGAGGAGCAATGGTGGCGCCAATGCCGCCTTCGGCTGGCTTCAGATTGATCTGGGGCATACCTGGAATAGCCGGAAGGGCAGCCGCTGGTTTTGGCTCGACCTTCGGTGCTGGCGGTGGTTCGACTTCTTTGGTTGGCAGCGCGGCGGCAATCCAGTCGAGACGTTCCTGGCTGATGTTCTGGAATTCAGGCAGGTCGGGGAACTTCACCGCGAGATCTTCATAGGCCTTTTTAGCGTCGTCAGCCTTGCCGTCGGCCCAGAGGATATCGCCAAGGCGAACATGAGCAAGCGGAGCGGCTTCGCTAGAGGGGAATTCGCGAGTGATGCGTTCAAAAATGGCCTGAGCTTCCTTGTGATCACCCATGGCATCCAGTTTGGAGCCAAGGCCGAGCAATGCCTGCACCGCAAGCGGATGGCTGGCATGCTTGGTGGTGAATTCCTTGAGTGCATCCACTGCGGAGGTCTTCTTATTCTGATCCCAGAGCAAGTCGGCCTTAGCCAACAACGCGTTAGCGGCGGCATTGGTGCCAGAGTAACGTGAGATGACCAGATCGCAATCTTCCACGGTCTTCACCGAGGTGAATGCCTCGGCGGCCTCGTTGGCCTTGAGAGTATTCTGGTGATGGATGAAGCCGTAGGCGATGAGAGATGCCACCAGGATGATGAACAACCAGACGAGCTTGCGGAAGTTGTCCTCCAAGAATTTTTCTGCGCCGGTGGCCGGAATTTCTTGGGAGAGCGTGTTGGAATCAGACATGCGATTGATGGCGAAAAATTAAGCGCCGACTTTGGCACGGGCTTCGTCAGCCAGCGCAGTGGAGAGATAACGCTCACCCGTGGAGCAAGCGATGGTAACGATGAGTTTACCGGCGTTTTCAGGACGCTTGGCGACCTCGATGGCGGCGCAAACGTTGGCACCAGTGCTGATGCCGACGAGAATGCCTTCTTCTTTGGCAATGCGGCGGGCCATGGCGAATGCGTCGTCGTTGCTGACCTTGATGCACTCAACGATCTGCGGATTGCCAGCCGAATCCTTGAGGTGAAGGTTGGCAGGCACGAATCCGGCTCCAGTTCCCTGGATTTTATGCGGACCGGGCTGCACAGGCTGACCAGCAAGGGTCTGATTGATGACGGGAGACGCTTCAGGCTCGACGGCGATGGCCTGAAAGCTTGCCTTGCGAGGTTTGAGCACTTCCGTGACGCCGGTGATCGTGCCACCCGTGCCGACGGCGGCGACGAAGATGTCGATTTTGCCATCGGTGTCGCTCCATAGCTCTTCAGCGGTGGTTTTCATGTGGACGGCCGGATTGGCAGGATTTTCAAACTGCTGCGGCATCCAGGCGTTCGGCGTGCTGGCGACGAGTTCGGTAGCCTTGGCGATGGCACCCTTCATACCTTGAGCTCCAGGAGTGAGCACGAGATCAGCGCCGAGCAGCGCGAGCAATGTGCGGCGCTCCATCGACATCGTCTCAGGCATCGTCAGGATGAGCTTGTAGCCCTTCGCAGCAGCGACAAACGCGAGCGCGATGCCGGTGTTGCCGCTGGTGGGTTCGATGATGACGGTGTCGGCTTTCAAGATGCCACGTTTCTCAGCGTCTTCGATCATGGCCATGCCGATACGGTCCTTCACGCTGCCGAGCGGATTGAAGAATTCACACTTCAAAGCAATCGTGGCGTTGAGGCCGGCGGTAACTTTGTTGAGCTTCACCAGCGGTGTTTTGCCGACGGTTTCGACGATGTT
>CANIZT010000096.1 GCA_947471905.1 Verrucomicrobiaceae bacterium | reverse complement strand
TTTGGGCCGCAGCCGTAGATGCGATGCCAAATGTGGCGCACAGACTCACGAGAAGGGGGCGAGTGTTCATATTTGTTAATAGTTCTTAAATTTCCGACTACTTCAAGCCGCATTTTCCGGCTATCCGGGCCAGATTGAGGTTGATGGAGAGTAGACGAATGCGGCTGAAGTTTGTTCAGCCGCATTGTCGTGTGCCGCGTGCACGTCAGAATATTGGCCGATCTGATTCAGATCATGCCAGCCTGAGATCAATATCCTTCTCAAGCCAGGACCACATGCTGGTCAGGCTGTCTGTGACTTTGATTTTGGCGGCGTTGAGTTCATCAAGGCTGAGTTTATTGCCTGCGGTGGGAACGCTGCGGCCGAACATGTAGTATTTGATCTTTGGTTCTGTGCCGGAAGGGCGCACAGCAAAGCTGCGACCATCAGCAAGATCGACGAAGAGCATTTTTTCCTTCGAGACGATGTCTCCTTCTTCGTCTTTGATCTCGTCCTTGCGGAAATCGCGCACGTTAACCACGATGGAGCCATCGACTTCCTTCGGTGGATTGGAACCGTAGCTATCGGCGAGTTTGGCGATCTGCGCGGCACCGGCGGCACCTTCAAAGACCTTGCTCTGGTTTACTTCGAGGAAATAACCAATCTCCGCATACACTTCATCAAGCAGCCCGACCACGGTCAGGCCACGGCTGGCGGCGTAGGCAGCAAGTTCGGCAAACATCACCACAGCGCCGTTGCCGTCCTTGTCGCGGCTGAAGTCATCGCCCATGTAGCCGTAGCTTTCTTCTCCACCGAAGACGAGGAATTTGCTGTGCTTGAGGCGCGCGGCACGGCTGTCAGCGGCGTTGAGGTCACGATAACGATTTAGAACATCGTTAGGCAATGCTGCTTCGTATTTTGCCAGTTTTGAACTTATCCATTTGAAACCGGTGAGCGTGTTCACGCAGCCAACGCCAAATTTGGCAGCGATGGCGTCCTGAAGCGGGCTGGTGACATAGGTTTTCAGTAGCACGGCATGGCTCTTGTTGGCTTCCGTGAGAATACCGAGTTCAAACATCGTTTTTAGGCGATACCAAGCCATGAGCGAGCCGACTTGATTGCCGGTGAGCAATACCATTTCGCCTTTGGCATCGCGCGCACCCACGCCCATGCGGTCGCAATCGGGATCGGTGCCGATGACGATGTTCGCGCCTTCTTTGTTGGCGAGATCTACCGCCATCTTCAAAGCTGGCGCGTTTTCCGGGTTCGGCGACTTCACCGTGGGGAAACGACCATCCCGTACGTCCTGCTCAGGGACGGTGAGGAAATTAAAACCGAGTTTTTTCAGCAAGACGGGCACCAGAACGCCCCCAGTGCCGTGCAGCGCGGTGAAGACGATCTTGAGTTTTTTCGCCTCTTCCTTCTGCAACAGTTCGGGCTGCAGCATCATCGTTTCGACACGGGCAAGATACTTTTGATCCATCTCGTTGCCGAGCGTCGTGAGCTTACCGCGCTGAGCCTCAGGAAGGGAAACATATTCTTCCCCCTTAATAGCGTTCACTTCCTTGATGATGCCGGTGGCGTGCGGTTCGACGATGCCAGCGCCATCATTGAAATTTACCTTGTAGCCATTGTCATGCGCAGGGTTGTGCGAGGCTGTGAGCATGACGCCGGCGTCGGCACGGAGTTGGCGCACGGCGAAGGACATTTCTGGCGTGGCACGGCAGCCGTCGAAGAGATAGACGTTTGCGCCGTGATCCATCGCGATCTTCGCGCAGAATTTTGCGAACTCAGAAGAGAAGTGCCGGGTGTCGTGGGCAAACACGACACTTGGTTTGCCGCTAAGCTTAGCATTGGCGCGGTAATTCTTGATGTAGGTCACGAGGCCACGGGTGGCGCGGCTGACGTTATAAAAATTCATCGCGTTGGTGCCGACACAGGGATGTTCTGGGCGTTCGCCATCAGCAGCGCTACCGCGTTCGGCTTTCGTCACCACTTTGCCGATCGTCCGGCCACGCAGGCCGCCGGTGCCAAATTTCAGAGCCTGAAAGAAGCGGTCATTCAGCTCTGCCCACTCGCCGGCAGAGGCGAGTTCCTCGATGCTGGCGCGATACAGCGGATTGTCGCTGGCGGCGAGCAGTGCGCGGATATTGTCGTGACTGGCAGTGAGGAGCTGACTGGAGTCGGCGGCGGCTTGGAGGCTGGTGGCGATAGACATACGAGGCGTAGATGTTACCCAGCACGCGGCGGAATCAATCAGCAAAGCATTCCTCAAGGATAAGAGATGGCTTACAAAGCCGTGCCGAGAATTGCACTCGCCAAAGGGTCTGCCTTTATCTACACTCGGTCCGCTTCGAAAAACACCAACACTCAAACACACACGATTATGGGCCTGATGGATTACCTCAAAGGACAGTTTCTGGAAATCATCCAGTGGACGGACGACTCACGCGACACGCTTGCTTGGTGCTTCCCGGACGAGGACAAGGAAATCAAACGCGGCGCTCAACTCATCGTGCGCGAGTCGCAGGTCGCGCAATTTGTCTATCTTGGCCAGTTTGGCGACACCTTCGGTCCCGGCAAACACGATCTCGTTACGGACAATATCCCGATTCTCTCTACGCTGAAAGGATGGAAGTACGGCTTCGAGTCCCCGTTCAAAGCCGACGTCTATTTCGTCACCACCCGCCTCTTCACCGGCAACAAATGGGGCACCAGCAATCCTATCATGATGCGCGACCAAGATTTTGGCATCGTGCGTGTGCGCGCCTTCGGCACCTTTGACTTCAAGATCAGTGATCCAAAGCTCTTTCTCAAGGAAGTCGCCGGTTCTGATCATCATTTCCGGCTTGATGAATTCGCTGATACGATGCGCAGTCGCATCATCAGTGTCTTCACCGATGCATTGGCCACCGCGAAGGTGCCGGTGCTCGATCTTGCCACCCGCTACTCCGAACTGGGAGATGCGCTACTGCCGATCATCAATCCCATCACGCAGGGTAAATACGGCATCGAAATCGCCAGCTTTATCCTCGAAAACGCCAGCGTGCCGCCAGAAGTCGAAGCTGCCATCGACAAGCGCAGCAGCATGAGCGCCGTCGGCAACTTGAACGACTATGTGAAGTTCCAGATGGCCGAGGGCATGGCCAAAGGTGGCGGTGGACCCGCCGGAGCCGCCGCTGAGATCGCGATGGGCTTTGGCATGGCGCAGAACATGATGGCGCAGGGAGTCTTCAATCCGAATCAGCCTGCTGCTGCCACGCCGCCGCCGCTCCCCACCGCTGCTCCAGCCCTGGATATACTCACGCCCGCGCAAGTCGCCCAATCGCTCGGTGTTACCGAGGCTGACGTCGTCTCCAGCATCGAAGGTGGCCAAATCAAAGCCAAGAAGATCGGCACTCAGTACCGCATTACCAAAGCGGCGCTGGACGAGTTCTTAGCGCAGTGAGCCGTGCTTCAAGTCATACCCTGTGATGTCCTCCGTCACTGCTGCGGGAGCTTTAACTCCAACCGCTTTCCGCCTCGCAAAACGACGGCGGGAAGTTGTTCGCCGGGAAGGTGCTCTTGCAGCAGGTGACCGATGATGGCGCTTTCGGTGATGCGTTGTTTCAGGTCACCCACTTCAACGAGAATATCATCTTTTTGGAAACCGGCCTTCTTTGCCGCCGCATGTTCACCATATTGACCGACGTGGAAGATGCGCATGGCCATTTGGTCCTTGCTTAGGCCAAGGGGCCCGCGTTCAGCATCCTCAATGTCATCCATCTTCATGCCACCGAAGGCCATGGCGCGCATGGGCCAGGTGCCAACGCGCTTGCCGATGTCTGACTTTGAGCGCCAACCGCCTGGCAGTTCGAGTGTGATGGTAGTTTTTTTGCCATTGCGCTGAATCATGGCTGGCAAATCGCCGGAATCCGGTGAGCGATGCAGAATCCAGCTCACATCGGCAATAGAGACGAGTGGTTGCTGGTTGAGCGAAAGAAAACTGTCGCCGGCTTGCACGCCTGCTTTGGCCGCTGGTGAATCAGCAGCGACGGCTTCCACTTTGGCGATCTCATCCGTGGCGAGCGTGATGCCGAGTGTTTCGATGGAAGGCTGTGGATAGATCCACTCGACTGGCACGGGCTTGTTCAGGCTGCGATAATGCGCACGGAACGCATCTCCGACCATGTGGCAATGAACACAACTCGCGACGACCTTGCCGTTCCAATCGAGTTTACTCTGATATTTCGCGGCGAGCGTGGGGAACTCGACGGGAGTCTGATAGGGCGTGGGGCCGCCTTGTTTGCCGCTGAGGGCGGTTTTGTTGCCTGGATAGTCTTGATGGATGGCGACAGCGGCAGCGAGAGCTTTTTTGAAACTGGCCGTGGTTTTGTTCAGCGGGTCTTTTTGATGAAGCCATGAGCCGTAGCGGCCATAGATCGTGCCGTCGCCATTGAACATGATCGCGGAGAAGGAAAGATCGTAATCAAACTGGAAGCGGGAGAGGTCGAGCGCGTTGGCGTTGATGACGCGGACACACACAAACTGGTCCAGTAGCGGTACGAGTTCCGGTTCCTGCAGAACGCTGGCGTCGATCCCGGCGCAGGACATGCACGGCACGCAGCGCAGCACGACGAGCAGCGGTTTGCCGGTTGCTTTGGCGAGGCGGAAACCGCCGTCGATGTCGTTCCAGTTCCAGCGCGCATCGTTTTCGAGCTTCGCTTTATCCTCACGCACTGCGCCCTCACGGTCTTTGACGGTGGCGGCAGATGCATTGGCTGCGAGAGCAAGGAGAATGGCTGATAGCAGATGTTGGAGTCTCATGGTGGCATTTTGTGTAGGTCCTCAGGCGGAAGACAAGGCAAAATGCATTGCGTTGTTTTTTGGAATGGACAGGCTTCAATTTTATCCGGTTAATCGTGCGTAACTGCCACCCCGTCTGTTTCTATGTCCGAAGTTACTGCTATCTCCAAGTTCGCCTGCCCAGCGTGCGGCGCTGAAGCTGTGTGGACGCCGTCAAAGCACGCGCTCGTCTGTCCTTACTGCAGCACCGTTTCTCCCGCCGAATTGAGCACCGACGGCACGCTGGTGGAAGAAAACGATCTCGTCACCGCGCTGCGTGCCATTCCAGATGATCAGCGCGGCTGGGCGGCGGTGCGCAAGACGGTCAAATGTCAGAGCTGCCATGCGATCTCGGTCTTCGATGAAAAACGTGTGGCACAGAACTGCGATTTTTGCGGTTCTCCCGCGATGCTGGCCATGGATGATGTTGGCTCACCAATTCGCCCCGGCAGCCAGCTTCCATTCAAGATTGCTGAGAGCCAAGTGCGCGAAGACATCCGCCGCTGGTATGGTAGCCACTTTTGGGCACCGAATGCGCTCGGCCAGAAGGCGCTCACGGACACGCTGCATGGCCTGTATCTACCGTTCTGGACTTTTGATGCGCATGCGGAGTGTCCGTGGGAGGCGGAGGCCGGCTACTATTATTACACGACTGACAGCAAAGGGAACCGCACGCGCAACACGCGCTGGGAGTATGCCTCTGGCCATATGAGCAGCGACTTTGATGACGTGCTCGTGCCCGCATCGAAGGGCGTGAATCACACGCTGCTGGAAAAACTCCAGCCCTTCCCCACTACGAGAGAACTGCTGCCCTACGATCCAGGTTATCTCACCGGCTGGGTGGTCGAGCAGTATCAGATCGACCTTATCGAGGCCGCGAAGGATTCGCGTGGCCGCATGGACAATCTTCTGCGCCAGCAATGCACCACGCAGATTCCGGGCGACACGAATCGCAATTTGCAGATCGCTCCAGAATACAGCGCGCAGACCTTCAAGCATGTGCTGCTGCCCGTGTGGCTACTGACTTACACCTACGGCACGAAAAATTATCAGGTCGCTGTCAATGGCGCCAACGGCAAGATCGGCGGCGATTATCCACTGAGCTGGGTGAAGATCGCCATCGCCAGCGTGATCGCGCTGATCATCCTGGTCATCATTCTCGCCTCCCAGAACTGAGCCGTTGTGAATTTCCGCTTTCGAGAACTGCCCATCGCCATCGCGCTGCTTGCGATCTGCGCGTTCTTTGCTTTCAAAGAGCCGGCCTTCCTCGGCGCACGCAATCTGTCGATGCTCGTGACGGAACTCTCGATCACCGCCACGCTGGCGATGGGCATGCTGCTCATTCTGCTGCCAGGACACATTGATCTCTCCGCAGGCAGCGGTGTGGGCCTGCTCGGTGGCATCGCGAGCGTGTTGGTATTTCATCATCACCTGCCCGCACCCGCAGCGCTTGGTGTGGGACTCGCCTGCGGTGTGCTCATCTGGATGGCGATGGGCGCTTTCATCGTCTGCGAGCGCATGCCGTCGTTCATCGTCACGCTTGGAGCTCTGCTGATCTTCAAAGGCCTCTTCTGGCTCGTCATCGACAATGCCACCGTTCCTGTGGCACCCGGCGGTCAGAGTAATCTCTACTCGCTGCTCACCACCTACTATCTGCCGACGCAGTTTGGCTGGATGCTCGCTGCCGTGCTTGTGCTCGCCTTGATCTTCACCACCATCAGCGCCCGCAAGCGCCGCATCGAGCATGGCTTCACCGTGGACAGCAAGGAGATGGCGTTCATGCGGCTGTTTATCACCGCACAAGCCATCGCACTGTTCGTGCTCGTCACCGGTCAGTTTCGCGGCATTCCGCTGCCCTCGCTCATTCTCGGCGGTGTGACGATGATTGTTTACACGGTTACGCAGCACACCAGCCTCGGACGGCACTTGTATGCCATCGGCGGCAACACGGAGGCCGCGTTTGTCTCCGGCGTGCCGATGAAACGCACGGTGATCGCGGCTTACAGCGGCATGGGAGCCATCGTTGCCATTACCGGCTTCATGCAGACTGCGTATGCAGGTTCTTCCACGACCACGGTCGGCGATTTGATGGAACTCGACGCCGTCGCCGCCTGCGTCATCGGCGGTGTGAGCCTGCGTGGCGGTCGCGGCACCGTGTTGGGCGTGCTGCTCGGTGCGCTCATCATTGCCTGCCTCCTCAATGGCATGACGCTCATGTCCGTGCCGCCGGAGCGCAAATTCATCGCCCGTGGCGTGGTGCTGATCCTCGCCGTGTGGATGGACATGCGGCTGAGCCGCAAAGCGTGATGAAACTCAGTCTTCTCCAGCCTTGCCTGCCTTGTGGGTGGCCTTGATGGCCTCCTCGATGTTGTGCACGGCCTTGTTAGAGGCGCCGTTCTCCAGATCCTTGACGGCCTGGCCAGTGAGGCGGTGGGCGCTTTCTTTGAAGGAGCCGTGCTTGTTGCCCTTGTCTTTTGATAATTGGATCTCGGCTTTTTTGAGCCACACGACGGCGTCGGCGACTTCTTTGGCACTGCCTTTGGCGAGTTCCTGGGCCTTGGCGAGGTGCTTGAGAGCAACGTTGATAGTCTGCTGCTTCGGGTATTCCGGCAGCTTGGGTGAATTCGGCGATTTGGATTTGTCGGCTCCTGCAGCACAGGTGACGACGATGATGAGCACACTGACCAAGAGAGTGAAGATTCGGTTCATGGCGTGAGTGGATGGACGAAGCCCATGTTAGGACTCCGCCCCTAAATGCAACGGCTAAATTCACCGCTGCGCAGCAGCGGGCATGATCATCTCAGCATTCGACATTCATGCGTCATTCGCCATCCTCACCCTATGTCCGCCGCCTCGAATCTCCTCAAACACCACCTGCAGCAGCGCCAGATTCAAGGTGCGACGCACATTGCGCTGCGGCCCGGAACGCTGGCAAAGGTGCAAGGACTCAGCCGCAAGCCTGCCACTCGCGAGCCGGAGCCGCTAAAGCCAATTGCGGTCGAATCTGCGCCCGCAGCACGGCGCATTCTCGACAATCCGCCGCCGGAGACGAAGAAGGCCGGTCTGCTCGAGGTCGCAGGCGACACGATTGAAGAGAAGCTCGCTGCGCTGCGGGCGATGGCGGAAGCTTGGGAACCGGCGCGTGCTTTGGAAAGCCTGCGGGAGACGATGGTCTTCGCCGTGGGTGATTCGCATGCATCGTTGATGTTTATCGGCGAAGCACCCGGTGCGGAAGAGGAGAAACTGCGTGAACCGTTTGTTGGTCCCGCCGGACAGAAGCTCACCGGCATCATCAAGGCAATGGGACTCGACCGTCTGCAGGTGTACATCAGCAACATCTGCAAATTCCGTCCCGCGATGGAAAATCAAGGCAGTGGCAATCGCAAACCGACCGCCGAGGAAATGCGTGCGTGCCTGCCCTTTGTGCTTACCGAGATCGATCTCATCAAGCCGCAGGTCATCGTCGCACTCGGAGCTACAGCAGCGGAAGGTCTTGGCATTCCCGGCTCCGTTGGCGGCTTACGTGGCCGGTTTCACAGCACCAGCGGCATTTCCACGATGGTCACCTACCATCCGTCCTATATCCTGCGTGAGGAGAAGATAAACGGCGGCATGGATGCCAAACGTGCCGTGTGGGAGGACATGCTCAAGGTGATGGAAAAACTCGGTATGCCCGTCAGCGACAAGCAGCGCGGCTTTTTCAAAACAAAGTGACGCATAACTGCGCTCATGAGACTTACATGAGCGCAGCGAAAAAAAACGCGAGTTACTTGTCCTCTAGATTTAGAAACTTGGAGATCGCTTTCCATGCTTTTTCGCGGTTTTTCTGATAGGTGGCTTCATTGGCTTCACTCGGGTCGGCGATGAATCCTTGAATACCACTCGCCATCTTGCCCAGCAGATCATTGATCACCACCATCTCCTGAATACCGGCATTGTCTTCCTTGGAGAGCTTATCGCTGGCAATGAGGTCGGTCAGGCTTTCCTTGGCGCTTTCCGTGGTGCTGGCAAACATGCCGGCTAGTTGGGTGGCTTTCTCCTTGTCGTAGGCTTTGGCGCCGTAGAGATCAGCCAGTTCGGCGATGGCGAAGAATGTAGAGAGTACGGCTTGAGCGCCGGTGGCTCCGAGTGATGAGACAATGGGGTCAGGTTTGGCGTCGTCTTTCTGCGCGTGAACGAACGCAGGTGAGAAGGTGAGCAGGGCTAGGCAGAGGAATGAGCGCGTCTTCATGGATATGTAGGATTGCTAAGTTTGGACCGTCCCTGTGGGCGGTGATGGAAACGTGTGGTTCGGAAATAGAATCTCAAGCTGGAAATACCAAGTGGTACACCTGCTCACAAAAAGTAGATCAGCCATCCGCTACGCCAACACACGGAGCGTACCAGACCTGAATTTGCATCCTTAGAACAATCGTTGTGATCGGCCCGGATGCTGCTCTATAGAAAGCGCACGCATGTATTCATCCTCTGTTCCTTGGAAAGTTCTCTCGTCCCACGTCGCCACCAGTGTTCTCACGGAGGGCTGGAGTCTTGCGGACATTGAACCGGCTGCCGAGGATGATATCCGCACCTTTGCTGTCACGGTGGCCTTTGATTCGCCGTTTTTATCCGTGCCAGTCGTGCAGCTTGGGCTGACCGGGTTTGATATTGATCAGCGTGACAGCTCCCGCATCAGCATCAAAGCGGATGGCATCACGGAGTCAGGCTTTCAAGCCCTCATCACCACCTGGGCCAAGACCCGTGTTTACGCGGTTGAGTTCAACTGGCTCGCCATTGGCCCGTGAGTAAGCTGGGTTCAGCCTTTGCGGAAACACCATGAGTGGTAGGACAGTTCGCGTGCCTTCAGCGCCTCATACACTCGTGATCCGGGCAGACCCGCGAAGTCGCGGCCCAGCGCATGCAAGAATTTAGGCAAACGCTGGCAGATAAGCGCCTCGCTGCGTGTGGCGTTGCATTCCATGCCGCGGAGGACTTCATCGCGGATGTCGCGTGTTTGCACGATTTGCAGCGGTGCGCTGGCGATGGCGGTCTCCCATTCGTCTAAACCATCGCGGAAGCGAAAATCGGCATAGAGAAAGTGACCGCCTGACTTCAGCACGCGTGCGACTTCGGCCAGAAAGCCGGAAAAATTTGGATAACAATGCGAGGCCTCGACATTGATGACGGCGTCGAGCGAGTTATCAGGGAAGGGGACCTGCTGTGCATCGCCTTGAACGAAAGTGAGGCCGGGAACACGATGACGTTGCTGACAAAATGCGATACCAGTGGGATTGAGGTCGAGGCCCGTGTAACTCGCAGGTCGCAGCCTGCGTGTGAGCCACGAAGCGCCGCCACCGTGTCCGCAACTCACTTCGAGCACGTCTTTGCCACGCAGATCGATCTGCGTGGCGACATGATGATACAGTTGGATGCAGGCACGATTGGGTTCGTCCTCTAGATCGAGCTGCAAACCGACGGGTGGGTCGGTTTCAAAAGCGTAATTGAGAAAGAGCACCTCCTCGCCTCGCAAACGGCGCGTGAGGAAGGGATACCAGAGCCGCCAGATGGCCTTGCGGACGGGAGGGATGGAAAAGAGGCGTTCGAGCAGCGACATGACGTGGAAGGCAGCAGCCTGCGAGTTGATGACGGCTGGCGCAACCGGCCAGTTGGCATTCGTAATGCGGGAATAACGTTGTCACTTGCGTCTCTCACGCTGAATCCCATGCTTTGTCACCCATGAGCGGCAGTCCCAACATCCCATCCAGCGAAATCACGCCCGAGGCGACTTTTCACAATCGCCGCTTCTTCATGAAGTCGGCGATCTGGGCCGGATCCGCATTCGCTACGGCAGGCTTGTATCGCACTTTTGCTCCGAGACCCGAGGTGAAGAATACTGGCGCGGCTATCACGTCGGTTGCCGAGCCTGCATTGAGCACATCACTCGCGGCGGATGAAAAGATCAATTCATTCACCGAGATCGCTGGCTACAACAACTACTACGAGTTTTCGACGGACAAGTCGGAGGTGGCAGCTAAAGCGAAATACTTCGTTACGGATCCATGGAGCGTGCAAGTCGGTGGACTGGTGCAGAAGCCGAGAACGTTTGATTTGGCGGACCTGCTGAAGTTTGAGTCGGTGGAGCGCACCTATCGCTTCCGCTGCGTCGAAGGCTGGTCGATGGTGATTCCATGGGTGGGCTTTCCGCTCTCGAAACTGCTCAGCATGGTCGAACCGACGAGTGCGGCCACGCATGTGGGGTTCGAGACCTACTATGACATCAAACAGATGCCCGACTCCGGCTCAGCGGGCATCGACCTGCCGTATGTCGAAGGATTGCGACTCGATGAAGCCATGCATCCACTCACGCTGCTGGCCACGGGCTTGTATGGTAAAACTTTGCCGAATCAAAACGGTGCGCCAATTCGGCTCGTGGTGCCGTGGAAGTATGGCTTCAAGAGCATCAAGTCCGTGGTGAAGATCACACTCATGGATCGGGAGCCGCCCACTACCTGGAGTCTCGCCAATCCGGGCGAGTATGGCTTCTACTCCAACGTGAATCCCACTGTGGACCATCCGCGCTGGTCACAAGCACGCGAACGTCGCATCGGCGAAGTGGGTTCGCGAGAAACTCTGATGTTCAACGGTTATGCGGAGCAGGTGGCCCATCTGTATGCGGGCATGGACTTGAAGGAGGATTTTTGATTCACCATGACCTTCAGTTCTGATACTCGTTTTCACCGGCAGCTCGTGGTCTTCAACGGCCTGCTGCCTGCGCTGCTCATCTTGCTCGATGCATGGCGTGGCAAACTCGGCGCGAACCCCGTGGAGTTCGTCACGCGTGCCACAGGCGTGCTGACACTCGTCTTCCTTGTCATCACGCTCATGGTCACACCGCTGCGAAAAATCTACGGCTGGAACTGGCTGCTCAAACAGCGTCGTCTGCTCGGTCTGTTTGCCTTCTTTTACGGCACGGCCCATCTGCTCACGTATCTCGCCTGTGATCGCGACTGGCACCTGCAAACCGTCATCGGCGATGTGTCCAAGCGACCTTTCATCGCCATCGGCATGTTCAGCTTCGCGTTGATGATCCCGCTCGCAGTCACCTCGACCAACGCGATGATCAAAAGGCTCGGCGGTCAGCGCTGGGCGCAGCTTCACCGCCTCACTTATTACATCACCATCGGCGGTGTGCTGCACTACTACATCATCGTGAAGTCGGACATCACCTATCCGCTGATTTTCGCCATCATCGTCGCGGTACTGATAGGTTATCGCGTGGTGGCGAGCATCAAAAAAGCGCGAGGTGCAGCACCCCGCGCTTCGTGAGCTCAGAAGATCCGGCTACTTGGTGGGTTCCGCGTTCCAAACGGTGATGCCGTCGAACCAGCCGCTCTGGCCGGCGACGCCAAGTTCGATTTTCGATTTGGTTTCGTGACCGATACCGGGTGACTTGAGGAAGGCGACGGGTTTGCCATCAATGCTGACCCGCATTTCGTCACCCACCGTTTCAACGACGAGCGTGTAGTCTTTGTTCTCTTCCAGCTTCACCGGGAAGGTAGCGCTTTTGCCGACCATCATCTTGGCCGCTTCCTCTTTCTTGGCGGGATCCTTTTTCATGGCCTTGATCACTTCGTTCTGGCTGCCCTCGCGCTCATCCATGATGGTCACTTTATCGAGCCGCACCTGGGCGCGGCAGAGGTGACCATAATGGGAGCCGGTGTATTTGCGGTCGTCGAACTCGACGTCAATCATCGTGCAACCCTCGAAGCGGATGTTCACTTCCACCACGCTGTTTTTCGTCGGTACTTCCAGGCCGTACACGGCGGCATGCGCCGTGATGATGGACTTGCCATCCTTCGAAGGCATGTCCTTCACCCGTGTTTGCGTGCCCTTCAGAGCATCCTTTTCAAAAACGAACGTGTCCACCACGCGATGCCAGCATTTGTCATGTTCGCTGCCGTTCATGTCATCGGAGAACAGTACTTCTTTCTTTTCGGCGATCGGTTTGGCCGGAATTTTGGGCAGGTCAGCAGCGAATGAGACAGCGGTGATGAACCAGCAGGTGGGGAGCAGAAAGCGGATTTTCATGGCGCATTGTAACGAAACTTACCGCTCCCTTCATGCGCTGGAATGGAGGAATCCCAGTCAGCGCTTGAGTTTCATGCCGCCCACGTGTCTTCTCATGCTCTATGAGCAACCCAGCCTGTCCGATGTGCGAGATGAACGATGTTTTGGATCACGCTGAGCGCTTTGAATGCATGACCTGCGGTCACGAATGGCCGAAGGAAGTAGCGCCGGATGCTCCTGATGCCGAACGCGTCGTCAAAGACGCCTACGGCCATGTTCTCGCTGATGGCGACATCGTGGCGATGATCAAAGACATCAAACTCAAAGGCTCCTCCGACGTCCTCAAAGTCGGCACGAAATCCAAGCCAATTCGCCTCGTGGAGGGCGATCATGAGATCTCTTGCAGGATGGAAGGCGTCCTGATTGGACTGAAAGCTTGCTTTGTAAAGAAGGTGACGGTCTAGCCCCCTCAATCCTGTAAGGGTTCGTCTTTCCATACAGGAAACCCATGCACCAACACATTGTCGCCCATGGGGCGGACGGTGACTGGATCTAGCTCAATCGAGTTTGGCAGTGCCGGTCCAGCGAGCGAAGGTCGGCCACCGCCACATAGGCGTGGGGCGATGTACCAATAGACCTCATCGACAAGCTTTTCGCGAAA
>CANIZT010000095.1 GCA_947471905.1 Verrucomicrobiaceae bacterium | reverse complement strand
TGGTGCACGCTGCGGATGATGTTGAACTTGTCGGCGATCTTGGCCTGAAGCGGAAACAACTCGCTGATGTGTGTGCCGGGCACTTTCGTGCGGATGGGATTGAGCACACCGCGATACTCAATGGGCGCGTTCGGCTTCATGTCGTAGCTTTCGAGCTGCGACATGCCACCAGGCAGCCACACGAAGATCACCGACTTGTCCTTGAGCCGCTTGCCTGCCGCCTTGGCGATGGTTTCAGCGCGCAGTGTGTCAGCCAGCGACCAACCACTGAGGCCCAGTGCGCCCATCGACAAAAAACTACGGCGTGTTAGTGGGCCGGAGCAGCGTGAGGATGAGGATGTGAATGACATGGATGTCGGGAATACGCCGGAACAGCTGACAATCTCTCAGGCAGACCGGCTACTTCAAACTCAAGATAAACGCCTTCACATCAGCAAACTCTTGCGGCTTCAGGATGAGGTTCATCGGCGGCATGGGGCTGATCGGTGTAGCGGTATAGCCTTCGGCGAGCTTGGCGTTCGGATTCACGAGGCTCTCCAGGATGTAGGCGGCGTCTTTGCGGGTGGCGATGCCATCGAGCGCGGGGCCGACGGCACTGCCCTGGCCTTTGAGGATGTGGCAGTTTTTGCAGGCGGCCACGGGATGGGTCCAAAAAATGTTCTCACCGCGCTTCACATCACCAGCGAGTTTGGTTTCGTCTTCCTCGGTTTCCATGATCAACTCGCAGAGTTTCACGTCGTCGAAGTAGGAATCGCCTTTGCCGACGTGGAGCAGGTTGATGCTCGCTTTGGGGCGGTCCTTGCTGTTGAAGGTCACATCGACCTCGGTCCAGTCTTGGGTGCGGCCAATGGTTTTGGTTTCGACACGACCAATGTGATCGTTGAGGCTGGCTTTGCCTTTGAAACCGTGCGTTTTGATCCAAGCGCTGAGTTTGTATTCCGTGTTCGGCTTCAGCGGCACGTCGCTGAAGTAACTGGTATCCGCGTCGTCGCGTGTGATGACGCGCATGGCTTGCTTGCCGCTGTGGATCATTTTCGGGTCGGTGACGATGCCCCACTCAGCGGTTTCGTTGCCGGGTCTCTTGCCGTAATCGCGGTGCTTCCAAGTTTGTGCGATGGGTTCTTCAAAGCCGGGATTTGGCAGCAGATTCGGACCTTCTTTGAAGTTCAGCGCCTTGTGCTTCTTCCCAAGCATCTTCGCCGCTTCGGCCAGCCATTCGTCGTTTTTAACGATGGGATCCGCCGCGAGTTTTTTGACCAGCGTTTGGATTTCTGGCGTCGTTTCGAAGTCTGAGAGCTTCACGAAGGCCGCAAGGCGTGTGTGCAGATCGGGATCGGAAAACACGCCCGAGCCGAAGAAGAGGTCCTGCGCAGCTTTGTCACTGCCGAGAGCGCGTATGGCGTTACGGCGCAGTTTGGCGTCTTTGGAGATGAGGGCGGCTTGGTGGGTTTTGGCGTCGAGAGTGCCGATGCCTTGAAGTGTCCAAAGTGTATGAATTGCATCAACGTGCCCATTGTTGGAAGTGATGGCGTTCTTGTCCGGATACGTACCTGAGTGGGTCACGAGTCTGTCCCCCAGTGCAACAAGTGCTATTTGGGTGGTTAAGCGACTGACAAGGTTCCCACCATTGAGCGAAGGATCCTCCGGCTTCGGGTTGGTCCCCTTCGCCACAATCCGATAAATCCTCCCCCTTGAGTGATCCCGCAGATCATTCTCATGTGCACCACCGATGCCCGTGGTCGCCACGAAGCCGCCGCGTTCTTTGCTGGGCGTGGGGTTGTGCTGGATGATGAAGTTTTGGAAATCGGCGACCCACACGGCACCATCGGGGCCGACTTCGGCATTCACGGGGGAGTTCCACTCGTCGCTGCTGGCGTAGATGTTCATGTAGTCGAGTGCCTTCCAGCCTGCGCCATCGGGTTGCACATCGACGAGAGCCACGACCTTCATCGTAGGCTCGCAGATCATAGCTTTGCCTTGGAAGCGGGCGGGCAAAGCATCGCTGTAGATGAAGTTGGAGCCAGCGGCCGCGGTGTAACCGCCGAAGACATCGACCTGGCGGAAGTACGGCGTGATCGTGTGGCAGGTATCGACGACGTTGATCTTCTTCGCGGTCATGCCGCGTGTACCTTCGGGATACGCCGTGGCGGGGATGCCGCCGAAGAAAATGGGCGCGCCATTGGCGGTGCCGCCGAATTGATCGCCCGCATCGTTGGTGCTGTGCGCCCACGCGTTGTTAGTGAACTGGTGCAGGAACTCGATAGCGCTGCCGTCCGGCTTGAAGCGATACGTGCCCATGGCGAACTGATGTTTCTTGCCGCCGACGTAGCCTTCGATGCCGCTGTAGCCGACGCAGCCGTAGATCCAGTTGTCGAAGCCGTAGTGGAGGTTGCTAGCTTGCGCATGCGTGTCGCGGATGCCCCAGCAGTCGATGATCGTCTCGCGCTTGTCGGCCTTGTCGTCGCCGTTGGTGTCCTCAAGGTAGATGAACTTCGGCGGCGCGGCCACGATGATGCCTTTGCGGGCAAAAACGATGCCGGTGGGCAGATTGAGCTTGTCAGCGAAGACGGTGAATTTGTCCGCCTTGCCATCGCCATCGGTGTCCTCGCAGATTTTGATGCTGTCCTGGCCCTCGCCGTTTTCGTGAATGCCATGTGGATAATCCCGCGTCTCCACGACCCAGCAGCGCCCACGCTCATCCCACGCGAAGGCGATGGGTTTGGCGATGTCTGGTTCGCTGGCGAAGAGTATGAGTTCGCAGTCAGCAGGCACCTGCGTGCGGTCCATACTGCCTTTGACGCGCATTGGAAGCTGGAGCGTGAGCGGTTCGGGGCGCTTCTCGTAGTTGGCTACCTGCGGGTGCTTCTTGCGCTCTTCGGGATCGCGTTGCTTCAAGAAGGCTTCGTAGCTGGCTTTGCGCTCAGTGGAGAGTTTGGAAAGAATTGCCTCGCGACTCAAGTCGCTGCCGGGTTTGACGACGAGGTCGAAATTCCCGGCCGACAGTTCTTCTTTCGCGTAATCAAACCAGATGGCATCACGCCCCAGATCACGCATCGCGTCATGCAGCGGGCCGACGGCGGCTTGTTCTTTGCCTTCGGCATCGAGATAGAGCACGCGGATGGGACCGGTGGGCGCGGCATAGGCCGAAACGGCAGTGAGGAGAGAGAGCAGGATGGCTTTCATGGTGGTTGGGTGCTGGAGTGTCACCGTTAAGAACGGGGTTTGGCGAGTATGAAGTGCGGACATCTTTTGGGAGGAATCGGCCACGTTGCACTTGGTAATATGATGAGTTGAAATCATGATCTGAAATGATGAAGGCATCATTTTGGCCTTATCATTTTGCAAATGCATGAATGGCGGCATCATCCGGGCCGTGACCGCCACACTGAAACATCGTCTGTTCCTACTTCTCGCCCCGCTGCTTAGCGGCGGCATTCTTGTGTTTGGATTTCCACGTTGGAGTTCGGATCTGGCGGTGTGGCTTTGGTTGCTGCCGTTGCTCGCAGTGCTTTGGCCGGCGAATTCAGAGCAGGGATTCAACCACAGAGATCACGGTGAGACACAAAGACTTGAAAAGAATTCTCTCTGGTCCTCTGTGACCTCAGTGGTGAAATCCTTTCTCTTCCGATCCGGCTTTCTGCCCGGCTTTCTCGCGGGACTGGCGTTCTTTATTCCTAATCTTGCATGGGTGCGACATTCGTCGCGCGTGGCTCTGGGTGGGGCGATGGATGATTCATGGGTGGGCTGGGGACCGGAGTTGATGGGATTCGCCGCAGTGATCGGGCTGTCGGGCTATTGTGCGGTGTATTTCGGGCTGTGGGCGTGGTTCACGCAGCGGTTTGCGCGGCCCAATGTGATCACGCTGACGAAGGACTCCTGGCAGAGCAGCACGCTGCATTCGCTTTGGTGCGCGTTTCTTGCGGCGGCGGCCTGGGTGGCGTGTGAATGGCTGCGCAGCACGACGGTGTTCACCGGATTCGGTTGGAACGGCCTCGGTGTGGCGATGCATCGGAATCTGGTTCTGGTTCAGGCGGCGGATCTCGTCGGTGTGATGGGCTTGTCGTTCCTGCCGGTCTTTGCGGCCTGTACGGCTTGGAACACGCTCACACGTTTTTTCTTGGCCTATCGTGGCAAAGGCACCTGCAAGTCGCGTTTGGACTTCACGGTAGCTTTGATCCTGATGCTGACGACAGCGGGCTATGGGATGCTGAAGCTGGGAGAAAAACGCACGGACGACATCAAGGTGCGCACGGTGCTGGTGCAGCCAAACGTGGCGCAGGTGGATGCGTGGACCGGGCGGCTGGCGGAGAGCATCTACGAGCGGCTCAATCAGTTTACGCGCATGTATGCGGCGGCGAAGAATGGCAAGAGTTCCACCGATCTCGTCATCTGGCCGGAGAGTGCGCTGCCGGTGAACTTGAACGACAAATTCCAGCAACTGCCGGAAGGCTGGCACACGAAATACTTCGATGACCTGCTGCACTCTGGCGACTTCAGCCTGCTCACCGGCACGGAGCTTCACGATGAGGATGGCAAGGCCCATGTCTCGGCGGTCTTGTTTCACGGCAATGCCGCGAACCATCAGGACTATCACAAGGTGCATCTCGTCCCCTTCGGCGAATACCTGCCATTGCGTGACATCCCGCCGTTTTCCTTCCTGCGCGGCGTACTGCCGGGCGATTTCATGCCGGGAGAGATGACCGAGCCGCTGCGGCTGGCAAAGCCGGAGGTGCAGATCATCCCGCTGATCTGTTTTGAAGACACCGTGGGCCGTGTGGCGCGCAAATTCGTGCGCGAGGCCCCGCAGATGATCGTGAACATCAGCAACGACGGCTGGTTCCTGCAAAGCGCGGAAACGGAAGTGCATCTCGCCAACGCCCTCTTCCGTGCCGTCGAATTGCGTCGCCCGATGGTACGTGCCACGAACACCGGCGTGAGCTGCTTCATCGACACACATGGCCGCATCACCTCACAGCTCAGCGATCCTGAAACGGGCACCTCGTTTCTCGAAGGCACGCTGCCGGGTGAGGTGAATGTGCCGCGCAAGCCAGTGATGACGCTCTATGCGCGTTTTGGGGACTGGTTTGCGCTGACGATGCTGGGGGTCGTGAGTGTTACGACGCTTTGGAAAAGGAAAGAATGGTTGCCCAAGGCTGGGATTCCCACGACGGCTTTCTGACCCAACCGTGCAGCAAATGAAACCCGCAAATATCATTCGCCGCTTGTTGGCCGCCATAAGCGGAGCGTTAGGCGTCTATGTGATAGCTTCCATCAAATGGAACTATGTTTTCAGTCACCCGATAAACTCAAGTAAAGGCGTTCTTGCAACTGATGTCGCAGTGGCTTCCCCCTTCCTTATTTTCTCTTATTTGCTGGCTCGGCGTCAGTATCGGAGGCTTGCATTGTTCGGGTGCATCATGGGCGGCCTGTTCCTCCCTTGGCTGACAGCTCCTGTTTTTCGATACACTCGCGTTGAATTGTTGCGCCCCGATTACGGTGAAGTCTCGGAGACGTATCGAGTCTTTCATTCCGGCTTTCCCATTCCCTTCATGGAGGGGACCGATATTGGCATGAGTATCCGCTTCCAATGGTCACTATTCTGGATGGATGCCCTTTTTTGGGCGCTGGCTCTGTGGTTCGCTGGATATTGTTTTCTTCGCTGGCTTCGTTCGAGAAGACGGAAAGTACAAGCTCAAATCTGCCGGGGAGCAAATCGGCAGGCAACCCGTGAAGGATGATCGCTGCATGGGGGAACCAGTGTGGTTTGTGGCGTGCGGTGAATGCCCTCTGGGAGGTGCCGCTACCGCTGACGAGCTTGCTGTCGGCTTAGCAGCGCTGGGCAGGAATCGAATGACGAATGCAAAATGTTGAATGAGTCAGGAAGCAGACCCATTCGTCATTTCAGACCGGATACACCCACGGCTTCCGATACTCGCGCTGCATGAGCTTGCTCGCTTCAGCATCGCCGATGATGAGTTCCTTCTCCGCATCCCACTGAATGCTGCGGCCTGCTTTGTAGCTGAGCATGCCGAGCAAGGGAAGGCAGGAGGAACGGTGCGCGCTTTCGATGTCGGCGACGGGTTTGCGCTTTTTCTCGATGGCGTCGATGAAATCGGCCCAGAGCAGGGCGATGTTGTGGCCGTCGGGTTCCTGGAGTTGATGGTTGCCGTGCTTCTCGCCGCTCTTGGGATCGACGGGGTAGAAGGTCCAGCCGTCGCGCCAGCCGATGTGCAGCACGCCTTTCTCGCCGTAGAAGTAGGTGCCGATCTTGTGTTTCTCGTTGTTGTTGTCGCCAAACTTGCGGTGTTCCCATGTGGCGGTGAACTGCTCGAACTCGAACGTGGCCATCTGATGATCCGGCGCATCAGTGGTCTGCTCCTTGTCATTGAGCACGGCGGGGCCGGCGATGTTGCGGCCACCGGTGCAGAAGATTTTCTTCGGGCCTTTCTCACCGCTCCACCACAGGATCTGATCGAGCCAATGCACACCCCAGTCGCCCATGGTGCCGTTGGCGTAATCGAGGAAGTTCCGCCAGCCGCCGGGATGCAGCTTGGTGTTGAACGGGCGCAGCGGCGCAGGGCCGCACCACAGGTCCCAGTCCATGCCTTCGGGCACCTGGCTGTTCGGTTTCGGCTGCTCGGGGCCGCCTTTGCTGATGGCAAAGGCGCGCACCATGCCAACCTTACCCACGGCACCGGACTTGAGGAAATTCATCGCCTCGACGTGATGCGGGCCAATGCGGCGGTGCAGACCGACCTGCACGACGACTCCCGCCTCACGCGCGGCCTTCACCATCGCCTTGCTCTCGTTGATCGTGTGCCCCGTCGGCTTTTCGACA
This sequence comes from Verrucomicrobiaceae bacterium, assembly GCA_947471905.1. Lineage (GTDB taxonomy): Bacteria > Verrucomicrobiota > Verrucomicrobiia > Verrucomicrobiales > Verrucomicrobiaceae > Prosthecobacter. The sequence goes on along the minus strand of CANIZT010000095.1, from coordinate 6,788 downwards.
TAGACATGCGCACCCGCCTTGCATGCGGCGATGGATTGCAGCGCATGCCAGTGATCCGGCGTGGCGATGATGACGATCTCGGGCTTCTCCTTCTCCAACAGCTCGCGGTAGTCCTTGTAGCACTTCGGATCGTCACCAGTGAGGCCGTTCACCGCGTCTGCGGCATTCGAAGCCACGTCTTCATGCACATCGCACAGCGCACACACCTTCACGCGGCCCGAAGCCAGCGCTTCCTTCAAGATGTTCATGCCCCACCAACCGGAACCGATCAGCGCCGTACGATACTTCTTCGCCGGATCAGCGCCGAAGATGTGAAACGACGAGGCGGCAAAGGCTGCCGTGCTGGCAGAAAGGAAATGGCGGCGGGAGGTCATGGTGGAGGACGATGAAAGCATGCGAGGCGAGAAAACGCCACCGGTTCGAGAGGCTTTGCATGTTTACTCAGCCCTGGGTCACGGATACCGGAACTTCAGTTGGGCGATGTCCGCTCGTTGGTTCACCCGGACCAGCCAGTAAAAGGAGCTTTCATCGAAGAAAAGGGCTGGCTGGCTGCCTTCAAACCACGGAACCCACGGCAAATCGGGGTATTGAAGCAACTGCTCGGGTTGCTTGGTGAATGGCCCGAGCACGGGATGCAGATTCAGGAGGCGCGCGTTGCGTTTGCCGTTCTCGAACGTCCACTTTGAGTTCAGCGCAAACAAGGGCTCGCCATTGGTCACGAAGGTCTTTTCATCGATGTAGAGCGCGTGCTGGAAGGTGCCGTCTTCCTTGAAATGCAGGGACTCGATCTGGCCGCTCTTGCTGCGATACACATACTCGCCGGGGAAGTTTTTCGGATTGTCGTAGTCACAGGACGTCAGGCAGAGGCACAGCGTAAGTAACGATGAAATCCAGACGGCGGAAGAATGGTGAAAGGCATTCATGAGCCGTGTGAGAATGTTAAAGCTCCACCTGCTGTCCCATCACCGCCACCTCCACTTGGCCTTCGACGTGCTTGGCATCGAGCGCGGCCTTGAGGGCGCTGGAGCGTTCGGGTTCGCCGTGGACGAGGAAGACGCGCTTCTTCGGCCCCTGCACGCGGTCGAACCAGCCGAGGAGTTCGTCGTGGTCGGCGTGGCCGGAGAAGGAGTCGAGGATTTCGACGTCGGCATTCACCTGGAACTCGTCGCCGAGGATGTTCACGTGCTGGTGACCTTCGCGGAGCTTCCAGCCGAGCGTGTTTTCGGCGCAGTAGCCGACGAAGAGGAGGATGTTGCGCTCGTTTTCGACGTTGTTGCGCAAGTGATGCAAGATGCGACCGGATTCGGCCATGCCGGAGGCGGAGATGATGATGGCGGCGCCTTTGATGTGGTTGAGGCTCTTGGATTCATCCACGCTGCGCACGAGTTGCAGTCCCTCGAAGCCGAAGGGGTCGTTGCGCATGAAGATGGCGTCGCGCACGGTGGGTTTGAGGTCGTCGATGTGCAGGCGGAAGATTTCCGTGGCTTTCACGGCCAGCGGGCTGTCCACAAAGGTCGGAATGGGCGGAAAGCTCTTTTCATGACGCAACTGATCGAGCGTGAAGAGAAGTTGCTGCGTGCGTTCGACGGCGAAGGCGGGGATGATCAGCTTCCCACGCTGCTGCAAGATGCGGCGTATGATCTGGCAGAGGTGCTCGCTGGCATTGGTGGAGAGTTCGTGGTGCCGTCCGCCATACGTGCTTTCCATGATGACGTAGTCGATGTTCTCGCAGGGCTCTGGATCGAGCAGGAGGTCGTTGTCAGGTCTGCCAATGTCGCCGGAAAAAAGGAGTCGTGATTTTTTGCCGGTCTGTTTGTCGTCGATGTCCAGAATGACCTGCGCAGAGCCGAGCACGTGCCCGGCGTCGATGAAGGTCATCTTCACGCCGTCGGCGATGATCATTGGGCGATGGTAGCCGACGGAAACAAACTGCCGCATGCACTTCTCCGCATCGGCCATGGTGTAGCTGGCTTCGAGTAAGGTCAGATTGTCCTGCTTGCGGTGGCGGTTGAGCCATTTGATGTCGCTCTCATGAATGTGCGCGGCGTCAGGCAGCATGATGCTGCAGAGGTCACGCGTGGCCGGGGTGGCGAAGATGTTGCCGCTGAAGCCGCGCTTGCACAGATGCGGAAGATTACCGCTGTGGTCGATGTGCGCGTGGGAGAGCACGACGACGTCGATCTTGGCCGGATCGAAGGGGAAATCGCGATTGCGCTCAAAGGCTTCATTGCGTCGTCCTTGATACAAACCGCAGTCGAGCAGGATGCGCTGACCGTTGACCTCAATGAGATGCTTTGAACCCGTGGTGGTGCCAGCAGCGCCGTGGAAGGAGAGTTTCATGGTTGTATGGATAGGAACCCGAAATGCGCCGAATACGCAAGCCACAAGCACGTGGCGTTTGAAAAGAAGATGGATCGTGGCAGGAATGCGCGTCTTCTGAACAACCTATGCGCACTCTACTCCTTCTCGCCCTCCTCGTTCAATCCGTAACCGCCGCCGAATGGACCATTTCCACCTTTGCTGGCACTGGCGTCAAAGGTGGCACGGGTGATGGCGGTCCCGCCACCGCCGCGCAGATCGACAATCCCTTTGGACTCGTGCGCGGTCCCGATGGCGCGATCTGGTTCTGCGAATACACCGGCCAGCGCATCCGCCGCGTGGCTCCCGATGGCACGATCAGCACCATCGCGGGCACCGGCAAAGTGGGCTTCACCGGCGATGGCGGTCCAGCATTGGAAGCCACCTTCAATCTGCCGCACGAGCTGCGCTTCGATGCCAAAGGCGATCTCTACATCGTGGACATGACCAATCATGCGGTGCGAAAGATCGACATGAAAACGAAGATCATTACGACCATCGCAGGCAACGGTAAGCCCGGCTACAGCGGAGATGGTGGCCCGTCAAAGGACGCGCAGTTCAAACAGCCGCACAGCATTCAGTTTGGCCCTGACGGCAGTCTTTACGTCTGTGACATCGGCAACAATGTGATCCGTAAGATCGACATGAAGACCGGCATGATCAGCACCTTTGCCGGCACCGGCAAACCCGGTGTGACGCCGGATGGCGCACCGATTGCAGGCACGCCGCTCAAAGGACCGCGCTCGATGGATTTCGACAAGCAGGGCAATCTTTGGATCGTGACGCGTGAGGGCAATCAGGTGCTCAAGTTCGATCTCAAGGCGGGAAAAATTTCCCACATCGCCGGAACAGGAGCCAAGGGCTTCACGGGCAACGGCGGCCCTGCCAAGGAGGCGACGCTGAGCGGTCCGAAGGGCATCTCGATTGATAGCGATGGCAATGCCTGGCTCGCGGATTGCGAAAGCCACAGCATCCGCATGGTGAACATGAAGACCGGCAATCTCGAACTCATCGCTGGACTCAATCAAAAAGGCGACGGCCCGGATGGCGACCCGCTGCAATGCAAGATGGCCCGCCCGCACGGAGTCTTCTGCGATGCCGATGGCACCGTGTTCATCGGCGACAGCGAATCACATCGTGTGCGGTTGTTGAAGAAGAAATGAGGATTTAGGCTCGTTGCAAAGCCGCGATCTCAACATTTGCTTGGCGCAATCGGGCGGAAATCTCGCGCGTCATTTCCTGTAGTAGCTGAATTTTGAGGGTGGGGCGCACCTGATCCAGTGAATGAAACCATGCTCTGTTGATGACGACGCATTCAACACTCTCCATGGCGACCACGTTGGCGGAGCGCGGTGATCCATCCAAAAAAGCCATTTCGCCAACGGCCATGCCTGAGGTCAGCACATCAACTCGTTTGCAGTCATTCTCGCCAACACTGATCTGGACCTCCACGGTGCCATGGATCAGCACAAACATCTCGTCCGCGCTGTCGCCTGCTGCGATCAGGGTTTCGCTACCCGCATAGCGGCGGATTTGAAGCTGCTCAGTGATGAAGTTGAGGTCTTCGTCCGTGCAGGTGCGGAACAGCGAGCAGGATCGTAGTGACAGGGGTGTTTCCGGCCGCCAAGAAGAACCAATAACATCCAGCAGTAGTGCGTCTTCGCATGACTCCAATGCGGCGTCGAGCGTCGCAAAAATCTGGTCGGATGGAATCCCGATGCCGCGCAATAAAGTTGTCGTCTTGCCAGGCTGGCAGAAGGCGATGTTGACGCCCTGCTCGGCCAAGCGCGTGCTGAGGTTGGCCAGCAGGATGAAGCTGACCGAATTGGCACTGACGACCGCACGCAGGTCAAAGATGAGGTGCTTGCTACCTTCCGCAGCAAGTTTGGCAGCCTGCCGGATCACGGGTTCAATCGTGGAAAATGTGAGCCCGCCTTGCAACTCGATGATCTGAATACTGCGACCATGCTCACGCAGCAGTTCGCGAGTCGAGGGTGGTAGTCTGCGGCGTGCCACCACTTCGCCACCTTGATAGGCCAGACGCACTGCCGATAGCGGAGTCGCGGTCGGATTAAGCATGTGTAGCGCGAGTTCTCGTGACATGTCCATGCAGACCTTGATGCCGCGGAAACTGTTGCCTTGGGAATCCAACGGCGGTGAAAAGACACCGATGCCCAACTGTCCGGGGAGCACTGCGATGATGCCGCCGCCCACACCGCTCTTGGCCGGCAAACCGACGCGGTAGATCCATTCGCCGGACCAGTCATACATGCCGCAGGTGGCCATGACGCCGAGTACATTGTCCACGTAATCAGCATTTATCGCACGTTTGCGGGTCACCGGATTTATGCCTTGATTGGCCAAGGTCGCTGCCATCACTGCCAAATCATGGCAGGTGACCTCCAAGGAGCATTGTTGAAAGTAGGTTTCGAGTGTCTCGTCCGGGTCTTCGTCCAGAATGCCGAAGTTTCTCAGGAGCCAGCCGATGGCGCGATTACGATGCCCTGTTTGGCTTTCACTTTCATAGACGGACCGGTTGATCTCTAGGTCCCGCCCGGCGAAGCCGCTCAGATATTCCACCACCCGGTCAATGCGGCTCTTGTCATCCTTCTTCAATATCTGCCCGCAGGTGGCGATGGCCCCGGCATTGATCATTGGATTGAAGGGTGCGCCGGTGCCTTCCTTGAGACTGATGGCATTAAATGCTTCGCCCGATGGCTCGACGCCGATGCGTGACAGCACATGCTCCTCCCCGCGATCCTCTAAAGCTAGGCCATAGACGAGCGCCTTGGACATGGATTGAATGGTGAACGCCTGCCGGGTATCTCCGACCTCATAGACATGTCCGTCACGTGTGGCGATGCAGATACCAAATTGGCGCGGGTCCGCCTTGGCTAATTCAGGGATGTAATCCGCTACGTGACCGTCCATGACGGAGGCGTAGCGTGAGTACAGTTGTTCCAGATACTCTTGGATGGGAGAGAGCATGGCATTCGTGAAAGCACGTGGCATGCCTATTGAGCGGATTTTCTTCAATCACAGGCTTTCAAATCGTTACGAAAGATTTCGAAACATCGCCTGCTAGCCATGTGTATGGCATAGTCTCCTAACACTTCCCATGACACTCTTTCGCTCCAGTCTGCTTTCATTCCTGCTGCCATTCATCGCCCACGCTGATCAAATCGTTCTCGTTGCGGGAGGAACGCAGGACGCCGTGGACATCCAAGCAACCGAGGCCAAACTTAAGGAACCGTTTGGCACGGCCTTCGATAATGGCGGGCACATGTGGATCGTAGAGATGGTCTCGGGTAATCGTTTGCTCCAAGTGGATGGTGGCGGTGTGATCCAGCATGTGGCCGGACAACTCACGCCCGGCGACAGCGGTGATGGTGGTCAGGCCATTCGTGCTCAGTTCAATGGACCGCACAATTTAGCCATCTTGCCCGATGGCAAAGTGCTCATCGGTGACACCTGGAATGGCCGTGTGCGTGTGGTGGATGTGAAAGCACGCATTGTTTCGACACTTGAAGGTTGGCAGGCACCTCCGGGGAAGGCCAAGGGCAACGGTCCCTATTGCATTACGCTGAACTTTGAAGGCACGAAGCTCTACATTGCCAATCTGCTGCAAGTGATTGAACTCGATCTCGCCACCCACCAGAGCAAGGTGATCGCTGGCAACGGCAAGAAGGGCAAACCGGAGGATGGGGCTGTCGCTGTCGATTCGCCGCTCTCCGATCCGCGTGCCGTGGCTCCAGATCGTCAGGGCAATGTTTACATCCTCGAACGCGGTGGCAATGCACTGCGTGTCGTCGATAAAAGCGGTCACATCCGCACTGTCGTCAATGCCAGCGGTAAACAAGGTGGCACCGGCGATGGTGGGCCAGCACTCGAAGCCACGATGAATGGTCCGAAGCACCTCTGTGTGGACAAAGACGACAGCATCATCATTGCCGATGCGGAAAGCCATCTTGTTCGGCGTTACGTTCCTAGCACGGGGCAGATGGAACGCATCTCAGGCACGGGTAAGAAAGGTAGCGCTGGTCTGGATGGCGATCCCAAGCAATGCCAGCTCTCCCGTCCCCATGGCGTCACTATTCATCCTGAGTCAGGCCAGCTTTACATCACCGACAGCTACAACAACCGCGTGCTGAAGATCGTGAAGAACTGATGGAGCGCCATTAGTGTGGTTGAGCCTTTTTCCGCCGCTCATTCCACCAGCCCAGCATTAGCGAGGCACTAAACAGCGCGACGAAGATCAAGAACACCACCCAAAGCGGCTGAGTCATGCCGATGAGTTGCTGCAAGGTTTGCTTGGGCAGTGGCACGGCATAAATCAGCATTAAGTGAACCACGTAGAGCAGCAGCGATTCACGGCCTGCGAGCTGTAGCCAGCCGGTGGCGGCGCTGATTCGATCCGCCAAAATGGCTAC
>CANIZT010000094.1 GCA_947471905.1 Verrucomicrobiaceae bacterium | reverse complement strand
TCGTAATTGCCCTTGTACTTTTCAGCAGCGGACTTGGTTTTGTGGAACTCCTGGAAGACTTTGGACATGTCGATGACACCGATTTTGAGGTCGGCGGCCTGGAGGGTGGTAGTGTTAGCGAGGAGGAGTGCGAGGAGCGCGCTGCGAATCATAGGGATGGGAGTTTGGAGGGGATTGAAAGGGCGGACAAACAAATTGTCCGACACAATGGACTAGAACTTGTAGCCCATGTTGAACTGGAAGCGGCCGTTGCCGGAATACTGATCTTTACCCATAGGAACGGCATAATCGACCCGGATGGGACCTACGGGCAGGAAGAGGCGCATTCCGATACCAACATCTGAGTAGATACTGCCATCGCCGAGGAGGGCGCCACTGGCGCCGCCAATGCTGCCAATGTCACCAAAGAAGACGATACGGGGCGATTTGTCGGTATTGCTGGTGATGTGTACCGGGACAGAGAATTCGCTGGTTGCATAAATGGATGTTTTGCCGCCGAGTGCTTCCCCGGTGGCATCTTTTGGGCCAGCCTGACGGTAATTGAATCCGCGTAGATTATTGGCACCACCAAGGAAGAGGCGCTCGAAGATAGGCACACGGCTGCCGCCCCAGTTGTCTACGGTGCGGAACATGCCGTCGAAGCTCAGGATGGTGTCACCCGGAAGATTGAAATACTGCTGCCCACCAAAGTTGATGCCGTAGACTTGGACATCACCTCCTAGGCCGGAGAGTAGCATGCCAGCCTCCATTTTGTGGCCGCTGCGGGTGATGAAGACGCTGTCGCGAGTGTCATGCACCCAGTTTAGGTCAACCTTACTCTGAATGTAATTACCGGCTTCTTGTTGGATCTGGGGAGAAGCGGTAGTGTTGATACCATCCATGGTGACCTGTTGAAGTGTGTAGGTTCCCTCAACATAGGAGTGCTCACCCAGTCGTTTGCGTAGTCCGGCTGAGGCTCCGACATTGGTCTGATTGTATCTGTTTGAGAGATAATACAGGTTGTGGTAGAAGGCCTCGACGGTAAGAGCAAGTTCACGCCCCATGAACCATGGTTCGGTCCAGCTTACGGTGACATCTTTACGCAGCGCACCTGCACGAATGTTGGCATTGAAACGCTGGCCGCCACCACGGAAATCTTTCCAGTCGCGGATATCGAAGTTCGTCTGGGTTACCTGAATGAAACCGGTGATGCTGTCGATGGAGCTGAAACCTGCACCGAAGTTCACCGTGCCGGTGGACTGCTCTGCAACGTTGATATCCACATCCTTGTAACCCGGTGTGGTGGACGGAGTATTGCGGACATCCACGGCACTGAAGTAGTTCAGGTTCTGCAGTCGGTTCTTGCCTGCTTCGATCTTCACAGTGTTGAGTTCCTCGCCGGGTGCGAAGGGTACTTCACGGCGGATGACCTCGTCCTTGGTGACGGAGTTGCCGGAGATATTGACCTTATTGATGTAGGATTTGGTGCCTTCGGTGATTTGATAGGCAACGGCCACCTGTCCTGGCGTGGACTCCAGAATACTCGTTTCTACCCGTGCATCGGCGTAGCCACGTGAGCCATAGTAGTCCTGAATCATTTTTTCGTCTGCCTTCACAAAGCTGCCTTTGTATGGGAAACCAGCCTCCTGCCGGATCCCTCGCATCAGTTCATCCTGGGTGAACAGCGTGTTGCCTGAAAGGCTCACGCCAGCCACATCATACTTGGCGCCTTCATTGATCACATAAACAAGATCCATTTCCTTGGTGGAAACTGGTTCACGGCGCACTTCGGTGACCTTCGCGTACACATAGCCCTCGTCTTGGAAGGATTGCTCGATGACCTTGATGTCCTCTTGGATGTCTTGGCTGTTCATCTTGCCCTTTTTACCCCAGAGGTTCCAAATGTGGTGCTCTTGAGATTTGATTTTGCCACGCAACGTGCGCGACTTGATAGCAGTGTTACCTTCAAAGAGGATGTCATGGATGATACCGCGTGCACCTTCATCAATCTTGAATACCACACTGGAGAATCCTTCGCGCACGGAAGGCGCAATGTCGTAGCTCACGATCACATCGGCATAGCCCTTCTTTTCATAGAGCTCGGAGATCTTGTGCTGTGCAGCGGAAAGTTTAATGTCGTCCACGGGATCGCCTACTTTGATCTCGATATCCTTGCGCAGCTTGTCGCTATCAAAAGTCGTGTTGCCCAGGAAGCTGATCTCACCGATGCCACCACGGCCCGTGACCTCGACGATCACGCGCACGCCGCCTGCCACGTCCACTGCACGGATATCCAGGTTTTCCACCGCTCCGGTGCTGTAGAGCGCACGGATGTCACGTTCCACCGCTTCATTTGTGAACGGCTGTCCTACGCGGGTGGACATTTGGCTACGGATACGGCTCTCATCCAGTTTCACCCCGCCTTTGAAGATAATTTGCACCTCCTGAACGATTTTTCTGACCGTGGGTGCTGCCGGGATCACTGCTTGAGCTTGCACCTGTTCAGGACTGGTGGCTGTGAGCGCGAAAACCGCTGCAGCAAAAAGAGCCAGACGTGGTCGAGGGGTGAGTCCGTGATTCATAGGCGAAGGGAGAAAAGGTGGGCAAATTTGGGCAATCGAATGGGTGCGACAAAGTTGACGCACGGGAAGCCGCATTACTGCTTCCCAGCCACCCCGCGTCAAGGTGTAAGTTCAAACGGGAAACCGCCTTTATTCGCACTCGTGAGAGTGCTGTCTGCAAGTTCAGCCATCCGCATTCGCCCTCATCACACAAAAGAATTGGGATTTCACCCTCTAAACGGCTAGAACAGCGGCCCAGACTCAATCTATGCCCAGAACCGATACACGCGACTATCTCCAGCTTCACCTCGTCGTGTTTGCTTGGGGTCTCACCGCGATTTTAGGCAAACTCATTCTACTGCCGCCTGTCGATGTCGTCCTGTGGCGCACTGCGCTAGCCGCACTCGGCTTTGCCATGCTCGCGCGTGTGATGGGGCACTCGCTGGTGCCACCACGGCGCATTATGCTCGCCATGCTTGGTGTCGGGGTCATTCTTGGTTTGCATTGGATTCTGTTCTTCTGGTCTGCAAGGCTTGCCACCGCTTCGGTCTGTCTTGCCGCCATGCCCACAGCGATGCTTTGGTGCTCGCTTATCGAGCCGGTCATTGATGGCACGCGGCGCTGGCGGCCTTCCGAGCTCCTCGTTGGCATGGTCATGGTCGGGGCCGTATGGCTGATTTACGAGGTCGAGTTCCGATACTGGCTGGGATTCTCCGTTGCCATCGCCGCCGCCGTGTTTGCGGCTTTCTTTGCCACCTTAAGCAAGCAGCAGGTTGCCAAAGACATGCATTGGAGCGTCATCGGCCTCTACCAAATGACCGGTGCTTGTCTCGCTTCGATCATTTCACGGCCATTTTTGGAAACTGGAATTCTGCCAGCGCTGCCGGATGCTTCCTCCGCGCTTTGGCTTATCGTTCTCGCTCTTCTCTGCACCGTCGTCGCCTATGCTGGTTTTATGGATGTGCTACGGCGTGTCAGCGTCTTCACCGTGAACGTCGTTTACAACATGGAACCCGTTTACGGCATCCTCCTCGCCGCACTCGTCTTCGGCAAAGCTGAGTTCATGAGCGGCGGATTCTACCTTGGCGCAGGTATTATCGTCGCTGTGGTGCTCACACTGCCTTGGATTCGTCGTTGGGTGGAGAAATGACAAAGCTGGACACACCGCATCGCGTGCGCTTGCATCGCCATCACGCGTGAACCGCCTTCGCCACATCCTCGTCTCCGCCTCCGCTGGTTCTGGCAAGACCTATCAGCTGGTGCGGCGGCATCTTCATCTGCTCGCACTTGGGCAAGAGCCAGAGGGTATCGCGGCGATGACGTTCACTCGCAAAGCAGCGGGCGAGTTTTTCCAACGCATCTTGCAACGCCTCTCCGCTCTCTCACAGCACGATGAAAAGCCGGAACAATACTTCGCCGGTCTGGCGCCGCTTCCCGCTCAGTGGCCGGAGTTCGCCACGCTGCTACGTCAGGTCACGCGGCGGCTGCATCGGCTGCGGCTGGGCACGATGGACAGCTTCTTTGCCAACATCGCGGCCTGTTTTCCGCTTGAACTCGGCCTACCGCTTGGTGCGAAGGTCATGGCCGAGGACGAGGCCTCGCAAGCGCGCAATGAGGCCCTTGATGCCTTGCTGGAGCGCATCCATTCCTCCCGTGATGACAAGGCAGGCCGTGCGCTGCTCGAAGGCTTCAAACAGGCGACTTTTGGCGTCGAAGAACGCAGTGCGGTGAGCAGTTTGGAGTCATGGATTGGTACTCATCACACTACCTGGCTCGATAGTGACGGCATTTCACGCTGGGGCATGCTGCCAGGACTCGATTTGGAAGGTGACGACGATCTTTCCGCTGCGCTTGAGGCGCTGCGGGATCGTTTCGTGCCGCGCAGTGATGAAGGCATTCGTTTCTTCGATGAATTGATCGTTCAAGCCATCACATTGGAGCCTGGAGCCACGCTTCCGACACGCGTAAAATATTATCTGGAGAAGACAACTACGGTGTGGAGCGAATTGAAAGCAGGCCAGGCTGAAATTGCGTGGGGACGCGGCAAAAAAACCGAACTCAGCGGTGCAACGGCGCACGCCTGGGTTCACGTGGCTGAAACGATTCTGCGACGCGAATTGAAATGCCGCGCCCAACGCACGCGCGGCATGGCGGCGCTCATGGAGCTGTATGAAACCGAGTATGCACGGCGCGTGCGCTCTCGCGGCCGGCTCTCCTTTGCTGATGTGCAGCAATTGCTTGCGCAAGCGACGACAGGTGGTGCCGAATGGATGGACCATGAACGCGGCGATCTGTGGTTCCGCCTCGACGGACGTTACGATCACTGGCTATTCGACGAGTTTCAGGACACCAGCCGCGTGCAGTGGAACGTGGTGCGTGGGCTGGTTGATGAAGTGATGCAGGATGACTCTGGCAGGCGCAGCTTCTTTGCCGTCGGCGATCCGAAGCAGTCGATCTACCTCTGGCGGCAGGCGGAGCCGGGTTTGTTCGACGACGTGCTGCACGAATGGCCGCATCACGGTGACGACGGCTTGGAGCCGCAGACCTTGAGCCAGTCGTTCCGCAGTGCTCCGGCAGTGTTGGACGCCATCAATGCGGTGTTCGCGAATCGCGACGAAATCGACGCGCTGCTCAAAGGCTGCACGCAAGGGTTTGAGTTCCAGCGGCACGTTGCAGCGGAGCGAAATCAGGATCTGACCGGTTATGCCGCGCTGCTCGGCGTGAAGCCGGATAGCGAGGACAAATCGACCACGCCGGTCGTGGCGGCCTTGCTGAACGAAATTCGTCCGCTGGAGCGCGGTTTGTCCTGCGCGGTTCTGGTGCGGGGCAACAAGGATGCGATTGAGATCACCGAGGAGCTGCGTGCGGCCACGGGCATGGAGATCGTGTGCGAATCTCAGCAGCATCCGGCCACCGACAATGCGGTGACGCTCGCGCTGCTGTCATTGCTGCAACTCGCGGCGCATCCCGGCGACACGCTGGCGCTGGAGCACCTCAAAATGACACCGCTGTGGCCGCAGATTGAGGTTGGTGAACAAAAGTGGCCGTTCACGTGCCATCAGGTCCGCAACGAGGTGTTTGAGCGTGGCTTCATTGGTTTCACTGAGGTGTGGACACGGCGGTTACGTGCGTTGCTGCCGGAAATGGACGCGTTTCATGAACTGCGGCTGCGTCAGTTTGGCGAAATCGCCGCCGAGTTCGATGCAAGCGGCTCACGCGACATGGATGCGTTCATCCAGCATGCGCGCGACATTCCGATGAAGGTGCGCGGCGCGGCGAACGCGGTGCAAGTGATGACGGTTCACAAGGCGAAGGGCTTGGAGTTCGATGTGGTCATCCTGCCCGGCCTCAATGGCGATGCGATGGACAAGGTGCGTCCGCGTTCGCTGATCGTGAATCGCGATGACCAGGGCATCTCGTGGGTCATGCAGGAACCGCCGCGTGTGTTTGCACCGTTGCATGACGGTTTGAGCCAGGAAATGGCAACCGCGAAGCAGCGTGCTGGATTTGAATCGCTGTGCAGGCTCTATGTGGCGATGACGCGAGCGAAACGTGGGCTTTATCTGATCACAGAGCGACCGCCGAAAACGAAAGACGGCGCGATGACCGAAGCGCAGTTTTTGCGGCGGATTCTGGGGGTGGCGGACGACGGAGAGGAGCGCCCGGCTTACTTAATGGAGTGGCAGACGGGCGATGCGGCGTGGTTTGAGAGTTCAAATCGCGCTGAGACTAAGCAGCCGGGTATTGCTATCCTTACGCGGCCGCTGGGTGAGCTGTTGCGTGAATTCCAACCGCTGGCAAAGCGTGTGACGCCTTCCGGCGAGGAAGATTTTCAGGTGAAAGGCAGCGTGCTGTTCAGCGAAGGACGTGAGCCGGGCCGCAGGCTGGGCAGCCTTGTGCATGAGCTGCTGGCGCTGGTGGAGTGGTGGGATGCGAAATCCAGCATGGCCGAACTCGAATCGCGCTGTCAGGCGGCAGGTCTGCTGCGTGGCGAAGCGATTGAATCGACCGCCGTGTCGATGGTGCGGGGTGTTTTGGCATCGAAAGCCGCAATGTATGCCTTTGCGAAGCCTGCAGCGGATGCCGAGGCCTGGCGTGAGCGTCCGTTCGACCTGATCCACGAAGGAAGCTGGATCAGTGGCATTTTTGACCGGGTGGTGGTGCAGCGGGATTCAGTGCGCCTGATTGATTTCAAGACGGACGACGTGGCGGATGAGACGGCGTTGCAGGAAAAAGTGGCGGGTTACCGCCCGCAGATCGTGCTCTATCGTCAGGCGCTGGCGCGGCTGACCGGCCTGAAACCGGAGCGGATCGAGTGTGCGCTGCTGTTCACCCGGAACGGTCGTTTGGTGGACCTAAAATGACTTTTTTGAATCCAAAGCTCCGCGGATGACGCAAAAACTTGTGTGATCGCAGAAGCTCTGGCATGGAATCCGCACCTCATCGCCCCTGTGGTGCGATGCGCGCCGAAATACGTCATGCTCCAGCCCGAACTCAGCGAAGAAGACCTGCTCCAGCGTACTGGACGCGGGGATGCGCGCGCGTTTGAGCAGCTCTATGACCGCATCGCCCCGCGTCTTTTTGGCCTGCTGCGGCAGATGCTGTCAGACGAACGCGAGGCGGAGGACATGCTGCAGGACGGTTTCGTGCAGCTTTGGTCCCGTGCGTCGGACTTTGATCCGTCGCGCAGCAAAGCTTTCACTTGGGCGGTGATGATTTTCCGCCACAAGGCCATCGACCGCATGCGCGCGCTGGGCCGGCGCAATCGCCTCGTGGAAAGTGCCGCACTGGAGCATGCGACGCTGGCATCACCTGCGCAGGCAGGCGCGGATGACGAGGCTGAGGCTGGTGAGCGCGGCACTTTGGTCCGCGAGGCTTTGAATGACCTGCCCAAGGAGCAGCGCCAGTTGATCGAATTCGCCTTTTTGAAAGGCCTCACGCATCATGTGATCGCTGATTCGCTGGGCATTCCGCTCGGCACAGTGAAAACCAACATCCGCCGTGGGCTGCTGCGCCTGCGCGATCTGCTGAAAGGAGGCATCTAATGGACGAGCGACATGAAGAACTGGCCGCCCTGAATGCCCTCGGCATGCTGGAGAGTGATGAAAAGCGTGTGCTGAACGGTGCCAGCGTCGCCGACAAGGAACTGCGTGATCTAAGCACGGAACTGGAGCTGACGGCGGCTGAGCTGGCACGTCTCATCGCGCCGGTGGAGCCACCTGCGGACATGAAGCGGCGTATTCGCGCAAAGATGCGTTCCAGCGGGGTCAAAGGAGCCGGTTTGTCACGCGGCTTCGTGCTGGGCGGCATCGGCTGGGCTTTGGCGGCAGCGCTGGCCGTGGCCTCGGTGTGGCTGTGGCAGGATCGTGAAAAGCTGGTGCAGCAGGTCGCTGCGGTGAGCCGTGCCATGGCAACTGTCGCTTCGACAATTCCTGCGAATGCGACGACTGAGAAGAAAGAGACCCGCAACATTGAAGAGGAGCTGAAGAGCCTGCGGAGTGATTTTGAAACGAAGAAGGCCGCGCTGAGCACGGAGATCGAAGCGCTCCGCAAGCGTGAGACCGATGCCAACGCGCGCATCGCGCAGCTTGTCGCCGAGGCCGAGGCGTTGAAGCAGCAGGAGGCACGGTCACAATTGCAGATCGCCACGCTGCAAAGCAAAGTCTGGGAGTATCGTCGTAGCGAGATGATCGTCGTGTGGGACGGCTACAAGCGCCAGGGCGTGCTGATGCTCGACAAAATGCCCCGCGTGGATGCCGGCAAAGATTACCAGCTCTGGGTCGTCGATCCGAACAAACCCGATCCGGTGAGCGCCGGCGTGGTGACGGTGGATGACAAAGGCGTCGCGAAGACGGCCTTCAAACCCGTCGATGCCGTGGGCGAAACCGTGAAGTTCGCGCTCAGCGTGGAGAAAAAAGGCGGCGTGCCGAAGAACGAAGGCCCGATCGTGCTGGTGGGACCGTGATCTGGTCGATTCAGCGTCGTCCGTGATTGAAATCGACCGACTTTGAAAGCGTTGTCGCCCCTTGGTTGTCCTTGATCAGTGCATTCGTGCAACTCGGATCAACAACGATGCTCACCGGCTTGGTCTGGAAGGTGTTGCCGGTGAACTGCAGGTCGTGGCCGTTGGGGGCGAAGGTCACGGCTTCATTCGGTGCGGAGTCGCCGAGGATGAAGATGTTGTCGCGGACGATGATGGGGCCGTAGGTGGCACCGGCTTCGTAGAGTGTGAAGTAGAGCTCGGGGAACTGCCCCGGCTTCGCGGTTTGATACGCGATACGACCCCGGTGCATGTCGGGCTCGTTCTTGGTCGTGTTGTTGACGAAGACGTTGCCCGTCATGACGAAATTGACCGGCTGATTGATCCACGCACCGCGTCCGCCGTTGCGGAAGGTGTTGCCGGTCATCGTCACATCGGTGCAGCTTTTCTCGACGCTGATGACGCGGCTGCCGTTGGTGCCATCGACGAGATTGCCGGAGATGGTGGCGTTCTGGCAGAATTCGGCGAGGAAGAACGCACCCATGCGCGAACCAAGAATCTGATTGTTCGCGAAGACGATGTTCCGGCACTTCTGGATGTGCATCGTGTCGCCAATCGCGCTGAGCTGGCAGCCGGTGACGCGCACATCCTTCGCGCCGGTGATGTCGAACGCACCTTTACCCGGCCCGCTGCCCGTCGGCGCATACGCGGCGAGATAGGTGGCGCTAATGTTGACGGCCAGATGGCCGCTGCCATCATTCTCGAAGCGAATCGAAGTGCCTTTCGGTGTGTCGGCGATCTTGATGAACTCCGGCGTGGCTTCGACCACGAAGTATTGGCGGCCACGAATGATGTTTTTCGGCAAGCCCGTGCCCATGAAAGTCAGCGCCTCCTTTGGCTCGTCGCTCTGGCTTACGGCGATGGGCTTGACGGTGTTGTCGAATTTCACACGATCATCGCCGCCAGCGATGGTGACCTCGCGCATAAGATCGGTGCGGAAATACTTCTTCGCTCGTTCCACCTCCCATGGCTCATACGCTTCCGGCCACGTCATGATCTGCCACAGATACCCGTAGTCCCACATGAACTTGCCGCTGCGCAACAATGTGCAGCTTTCCACCGCGACACGCTCGGCATACGCGATCACTTCGCTTTCACTGCCTTTCTTCGCGAGGCCATGCACGCCGATGACCGCAGCTGCCATACCGTTCGACTTCAAGTCGCGAAACAGAATGTCGTGCGTACCGCCTTCCTTTGTCGTGGTGATCTCGATGCCCTTCGTGTTCGCGTTCGGTTCCCACGAGTTTTGCTGCTGTGCCGGGTCAAACACATGGCCGATGAACTCCCCGCCATGCCACGCGAAGTGCGCCACGTTTTCACCCGCGAACAAGACGACCCGCGCTTTGTCTGGCAGCGTCTCTGGTAGAATGAAGCGTGCGCCATGAGCCATGACGGTCATGTTCGATGCCAACGGCAGCGGCGTGTTGCCATCGAGATGATAATCACCCGCCGGGAACGTCACCACGCCACCTTTCAACAGCAAGCCAGCGATGCGGACGGAATCATCAGCGAACGCCGCAGTGGCGCATAGGACGAAAAATAGGCTGGAGAAAAACTTCATGCGAGCAGTGTAACGAAGGCCCTGGCACAATCTCCACGACAAAGAGTGTGCGAAACGCGTCAGCTCACTTCTTTTTCACCACTGGCGTGCTCGGCAACGACGAGACATCGAACGTGAACGGCTTGCTCGGTTGCTTGTCGAGAAGTTGCAAATCGAACCACTCGACCATGCGTTCCGTGTCCTGCGCCATTTCCTGCCAACCGCCGTGGCCTGCACCTTCGCGGATGACTAGTTCACACACCGCGCCGACCTCGTGGCAGCGTTTGAGAAAACGCTGCGACTGCGTGAGCGAAACCTGCGGGTCGGCATCGCCATGCACGATGAAGATGGGCGGCTGTCCCTTGTGGACCCAGTAGATTGATGACAGTTCACGTCCGAGCGTCGCACGTCCCTCCTCCGTCGCCGCTTTGGGGCCAAACGCTCCCGCGTAAGCCGCGAGCTTGCCGATGCCCACGGCATTGTCACCAGGCTCGAACCAGTTCAGGTAATCGGTCGGTGGATAAAAGCACGCGACCGCATTCACGGCGCTGCTTTCGCGATCAATCGGGTCAGCCGCCTTCGCATCGCCAGGACCGCCACGAGTGGCGAGCATCAGGCTGAGGTGCCCACCCGCGCTGCTGCCAGTGACGCCGAGCTTCTGCGGGTCTACGCCATACTTGGCGGCGTTGGCGCGCACAAAGCGCACGGCGCGATTCAGGTCCGCCACGATCTCCTCCACCTGAAATCTCGGCTGCGTGCCATGCACAACGACAAAGGTCGTATAGCCCGCCTTGGGCCAGCCACCATCGTTGATGCCGTTGTGATTCGACTTCCAACCACCACTCACGATCTTGATGATGCCTGCGCCGTTCGGTTTCTCCGGCTTGAACACATCCATCGTCAGCGCCACGCCATCATGCTTTGTGTAGATCACATCGCGGATGCGCTCCGGCTCCTGGGCAAGCAGAGAAGTAGCGATCAGAGCAAGGCAGGTGCAGAGGAGGTGTTTCATGGTTGGGTCATCGTTGCGCCCTACTATCAAACTTGGCAACCGAGTTCACCACGGCTTCGCGAAATTCCAGTTTCATGATGCAGTTGAGATGTCCGGCACCGGAAATCTTTGTCACCGGCCAGTCAGGGCGGATTTGAGTCAATGGCGCGACGTACATGCGGTCCACCGGATCGCGGTCGCCCACGATGATCGCTGCAGGCATCTTGAGCGTCTTCACCTCGGCTTCGGAGACGGCCAGTTGCGCCATGCCTTTCATGCACGCCGAACCGCTGCTGCCGCCCACGAGACGTTCGCGCACGGGAATGTGCTCCCAGAAGCCCTGCAACATGCTGCCGTCCTGCAGCCAGCCCATGCCGTACAGCAGCAAACCTTGCGTGCGTTCGGGATGCGTGACCGCCATCTTCAGCGCGATCATGCCGCCCATCGAGTAGCCGACGATGTGCGCCTTGCGGATGTCCAGACGATTCAGGATCGCGACGACATCTTCGACCATCGCTGTGCCGTATTCGGCCTCGGTCTGTGGTTTGTCGGAGCTGCCATGACCTCGGCAGTCCATCGCGATCACCTTGTGACTCTGCGCCAACGCCGCCGTGACACCGGGCAGCGTCCAGTTCGTCGCCGCGCTGCCGTGAAAGCCGTGGATCAAGACCACCGGCGAGCCGCTGCCTTGCACAGTGAAGGCGATCTTCACGCCGCTGGATGCGACTTCGTCTGCCAGCACGGCGGAAGTCAGCAAGACAAAGATCGTAATGGCAATCGAGAGCCGCATGGCGACAAGAAACCGCGATGGAGGCCAAAAGTTACTTCGTGGGTCGCAGTTGTTTTGCGACGAAGTCCCAGATGTCTTTCGCCACTTCATCGGCGGGATGGCCGGGGAACTTCACAAAACACGGCGCGCCTGCCGCGACCGCGAGTTTTTGGAAGCCGAGCGCCCAGCGCGGACAATGGACATCGTAGTTCCCCTGTGTGATGTCGGCCGGCTTGGTTTGTCCCCATTCGTTCTCAAAGAACATCGGCGCGGCGTCTTTGTGCAGCAGGTAGTCGGGCGACCACTTCTTGAGGATGGGCAGTAACTCATCGCGACGCTTCAGCGATTCCTCAAACGAGCAGCCGAGCGCCGGTGCGCCCCATTTCACCTCGGGGATCCATTCCTGCACGCGCACCGGATCAAACGTCGGCTGGCAGCGATAGGCGGTGACGCAGGTGACGAGTGAGGACTCGCGCTCCACGGGATCACTCGATGCCGCGTTTGCGTGATCGCGGGAACAACCGACAAACAGCGTGGGGTGCGCTCCCTGCGAACCGCCGCCAGTGGCGAGATGCGTTGGATCGAGATTCCACTTCGCTGCGCTGTGTCGAACAAATTGCACGGCACGAATGGCGTCGAGCTGCACATACGAGATTGGCTCTTTTTCCTTCGCAGCAGTCGCGTCTTCCATGGTGCGTGTCTGCACGGCGATCATCGCAATGCCGTTCTGCTCGAAGAAGCCGAGGTTCGCGGGATGTTTCGATGCCTTCCAGATGCCGCCGAACCACAGCACGGCGGGAAACGGCGGCGTGCATTTCTTTGGCAGGTAGATGTCGATGAGCTGATGCTCATGCGGGCCATACGAGACGTTCGCGTGCGTCGGCACTGGCTCTGGAGGCGATGGTTTGCCATACTTTGCCACCGCAGCTTTCATGAAGCCGCCATACATGACTTGCTGCTGCTCGCCGCTCATGTCGAAGCGTTCGACGAGGATCACCATCGCCAGTTGGTTCTTCGGATCGATCCAGAACGCCGTGCGACGTGCTCCGCGATGGCCGTAGCTGCCGACGCTGGGGCCTTCATCGTCTTTGAGCTTCACGCTGACTCCGACGCCATACGATTCAGACGGACTCACTGGCACGCCCGACGTCTGGCTCATGCTCAGGAGCTTCACGGCCTGCTCGGAGAGAAGACGTTTGCCATCGAGTTCGCCGCCGCGCAGCAGCAGTCGGCAGAACTGGCCTAAATCATGGGCGGTGGAGAAATAGCCGCCCGCAGGCATCGCGTAGCGCTTGCCGTAATCAAAGGCGATGCCGAAACCCATGTCGCCCGTTATCGCTTTCGGCACAGGCACGCCGCCGCTGAACTTCAGGATGTGTTCCGGCTTGGCCTGAGTGTCTTGCTCGATCTCCACGAGGCCTTTTTTGTCCTCGGTGAATCGCGCCGTGTGTGCGAGGCGCGAGGCCTGCTCTTCATTCGGCCAGCAGGTGGTGTCCTTCATGCCCAGCGGGTCAAAGAGACGCTTCTGCATGAAGTCGCCGTAACGCATGCCGCTGACGACCTCGATGATGCGGCCGCCGGTGTTGATGCCGCAGTTGTTGTATTCGTATTTCGTGCCCGGCTCCTGCCGCAGCGGACGCTTGGCGTATTCGATGACATCGTCCTTCAACACTTGTGTGGACTTCAATCCCTTGTCATTCGCCAGCACCATGCCGCTCGTGTGGCTCATGATCTCACGCACGGTGATCGGATGCTTCGGCGGATGCAGCGTGCCATCGGCCTCTTTGACCTGCTGGCCTTTGAACTCGGGCAAAAACTTCTCCACCGGATCATCCAGGCTCACTTTTCCTTCATCGACGAGCATCATGAGCGCCGCGCCGGTCAGCGACTTGCTCATCGAGGCGATCCAAAACACCGCATGCTCGCGCATCGATGTCTTCTTTGCCAAACTCGCGTATCCCGCCGTC
>CANIZT010000093.1 GCA_947471905.1 Verrucomicrobiaceae bacterium | reverse complement strand
CAACATCGTGCACGCGCACCTCGGCATCCGCGATCACCATCACTACATCGCCCACTCGCAGCCGGACGATCTCATCACGCTCAACCAGTTCTTCATGTCGCAGCTCGCCTACCTCTGCCAGCGCATGTCTGAGATCAAGGAAGGCGACAGCACACTGCTCGACAACACCGCCATCATGCACTGCTCCAGCATGCTGCATGGCAACCATGAATCCAAGCAACTGCCAGTGATCCTGCTCGGCGGCGCGGGTGGTAATCTCCGTGGCGGTCGCGTGCTCGACTACCTCGACAAACCCAACCGCCGCATGTGCAGCCTCTTCCTCAACCTCATGGACTGGGGCGGCTTGAAGCTCGATCGCTTCAACGATTCAACCGAACGGCTTCCGGGTGTCTGAACCATACCAACGACTGATCCATATCCATGATTCACCACCGACAATTTTCCCGTTGCGGCCTGCTCCTCGCCGCCAGCCTTGGCTTGGCTGGTGCCGTGCGCGGAGCGGAACCGTTTGAAGCCTTTCTGGAGAAGCATTGCGTCCGCTGCCACGGCCCTGAGAAGGAGAAGGGGGATTTGCGCTTTGACCAGCTCTCGCGCGATTTCAAGCTGGGTGCGGACAGCCATCATTGGGCGGAGGCCATCGAAAACGTCAACAGTGGCGAGATGCCGCCGAAGAAGGAGAAGAAACCGACGCAGGAGGAGATCGCGGCGTTCGTCACGAGCCTCGATGCGCGGCTGAAGGAGGGACGCGCGGCGCGAATGG
This sequence comes from Verrucomicrobiaceae bacterium, assembly GCA_947471905.1. GTDB lineage: Bacteria > Verrucomicrobiota > Verrucomicrobiia > Verrucomicrobiales > Verrucomicrobiaceae > Prosthecobacter. The sequence goes on along the minus strand of CANIZT010000093.1, from coordinate 13,133 downwards.
CGGCGCGACCGGCGGTTTCGCATTATCGGCTGAGCCGGAAAGAATATCAGAACACGATCTATGATCTGCTCGGCGTGCGCTACGATCCCGCGAAGCCCGGCGAGCTGAATGAGGACACGCGGTGGCACGGCTTTGAGCGCATCGGGTCGGAGCTTTCGCTGTCGCCTTCGCATGTGGACCGCTATTACCGCGCGGCGGAACTCGTGCTGGACCGCGCTTTTCCCACCACGTCCAGCGAGGCGGGGAAGGTTCAGAAGACCGCGGCGGAACTGCGCTACGGTGGCGGGAAGGATCAGCAGGCGGCGCTGGACCGTTTCGGCATCAAGCGGCCGCTGCGCTATCTGCTGTTTCCCGGCAGCACCCAGAATGCGTTCTCGTCCGGCTGGTTTGGGAAGACGGGGCCGGAGCACAGCGGGCTTTACAAAGTCCGCCTCCAGGCCAGCGGCATCCGCCCGATCGGAGGCCAGCCGGCGCACCTGAGCATCGGCAAGCGGACTAGCGAGGAGACCGTGGATGGCCTCATTGAGTTCGATGTCACGGCGCCGGAGGACAAGCCGCAGGTGTATGAGTTCGAGGTGTTCCTCGAAATGCCGGCGTCGCTCGACTTCTGCGTGGTGGCCACGGATGTGGTGGACCGCAGGGCGGGCGCGGCTTTCCGCGGTGCGCTTGGCAGCCGGAGCGGTTACATCTTCACGCACAGTAGCGAGACTTTGCTCCTGAATCCGAATGCGCCGCAGATGTTCGATGACAAGGGGAACGGCCTGTTCTCCACGGTGCTGCTGGATTGGATCGAATGGGAAGGGCCGCTGGTGTCGGAGGCGGAAAAGTCGCGGCGCAAGGATGTGGTGCCGCCGGATGACGCGACGACAGAAGTGGTGGCCGAGCGTTTGCACCGTTTCGCCGAGCGTGCGTGGCGTCGTCCCGTGAAGCAGGAAGAACTCGCGGAGTATCTGCAATCCTACCGCACGGAGCGCGAGGCGGGCGAGAAGATGGCCGATGCCTACCGCGTCGCGTTGCAGGGCGTGCTGACCTCGCGGCATTTCATTTACATCGTCGAGGGTGACCCGGTGGCCCGCGAGCGTCTCACCGATTCGGAACTCGCCACGCGGCTCTCGTTTTTCCTGTGGAGTTCGATGCCGGATGATGCGCTTTTTACCGCGGCCAAAGGCGGACAGCTCAGCGGCGACGGACTCAGGAAAGAAGTGGACCGCATGCTCGCGGACAGCAAGGCCAGCCGCTTCATGGATGACTTCGCGCGGCAGTGGCTGCAACTGCACCGCGTGGGCATGTTCCCGCCGGACAAGAAGCTCTATCCCATCTACGACGCGTGGCTGGAGACCAGCATGAAGGCCGAGCCGGTGGAGTTTTTCCGCGAGATGTTTGGCAAGAACCTGCCCATCGAAGGGTTCATTGATTCCGACTGGACCACGGCCAATGCGCGGCTGTGCGATTTCTACGGATTGCCGGAACCGAAGTCGGGCGGCTTCCAGCGCGTGTCGCTCAAGCCCGAGGATCGTCGCGGCGGTCTGCTCACGATGGGCGCGGTGCTTGGACTCACTTCCGACGGCACACGCCAACGCCCGGTGCATCGCGGCGTCTGGCTCAGCGAAGCCATCCTCGGCAAAACACCACCGCCACCGCCCGCGAACGTGCCTGCCATCGAACCCAATCCTCCCAAGGACCCCAAGGCCTCCCTGCGCGACAAGTTGGAGGCGCACGCCAAAGACGCGAACTGCGTCGCCTGCCACGCCAAGATTGATCCGCTGGGCCTCGCCTGGGACAACTACGACGCCATCGGCCAATGGCGCACGCATGAGAAAGTCGCGGCGGGAGTCGGAGCGGACCCATTGGTGAATCCCGCTGGCGAACTGCCCGATGGCCGCACCTTTAAAGATGCCACCGAGTTCAAACGCCTGCTCCTCGCAGACCGCGACACGGTCGCCCGAGCCTTCATCGAGCACCTCAGCACCTACGCCCTCCGCCGCGTGCTCGCCTTCGACGACCAAGACGACCTCAACGCCATCCAGGCCGAAGCGAAGAAGACCAACTACCGCATCCAAGACATCGTCCGCGCCGTGGCGATGTCGGACCTGCTGAGAAAGCGCTGACAATAACCTCACTCCATCACCTCATGAACACACATCCACTTTCCCGCCGTCAGTTCATCCGCGCAGCGGGCGTCACCATTGCACTCCCCTGGCTGGAGACTCTTGCGAGGGCGACTGGACCTGCTGCGGCGCAGCGCTTTGTCTGCGTCGCGAACCCGTTCGGCATGATCCAGGATGCTTTCTTTCCCACCGGGGAGGGATTGAATGCGGCGCTTCCCGGCAACCTTGCCTCTTTCGAGGCGCTGCGGGGCAAGTTCACCGTGTTCTCTAACATCGACCACGGGAACAATGGCGGTCACGGGGGCACGCACATGTTTCTCTCAGGCGTGAAGTCGTCGGAGGCCTCCAGCATGCCGGATGGCAACATCTCGCTCGACCAATTCCTTGCACGGCAGGTGGCCGGGCAGACGCGGTTTCCGGTGCTCAATACCGCCGCAGGGCCGGTCGGCGGTGGCGGGGTGGAACTGTGCTGGACGCGCACCGGCGTGATGGTGCCGCCGGTGCAGCAGGTCTCACGCGTGTTTCGGATGCTCTTCGTGGACGATCCTGCGGAGTTGTCCGCCGCACTGGGCGTGGACTACGAGCAGCAGGGCTCCATCCTCGATGCCGTGAACGGCCAAGCCAGAGGCATGAGCCGCCGCGTCTCGGGCCGCGACCGCGAGAAGCTGGACCAGTATTTCACCGCCATCCGCGAAGTGGAGAAATCGCTCGAACAGGAAAAGGCCTGGCTCTCGCGCCCGCGGCCGAAGGTGGACGCGAAGGAGCCGAAGGACGGCACGGTGAGCCAGCAGTTGCCGATTCTTTTTGATCTCGTCGCGCTGGCTTTGCAGACCGATTCCACCCGCGTGGCCACCATCGAGGTGCCGGGTTCGTTCGACACCTCGGCGATGGGCATCGAGGAAAAGGGCTATCACGGCTACTCGCATCACGGCAAGGACCCGGTGCTGATGGAGGGCATGCGCAAGGTGGAGCGCTACCAGATGGTGCATCTGGCGAAGTTCCTTACCAAGCTGCAGGACCTCGGCCTGCTCGACAGCACGCAGGTGCTTTTTGGCAGCGGCATGGGCGATGGCAGCGCGCACACCAACAAGAACCTGCCGGTGCTCCTCGCCGGCGGCGGCTACAAGCACCGCACCCATGTGATCCTGCCGGACGCGGCGGAGAAGCGCGTGCCGCTGTGCAATCTTTACCTCTCGATGGCGCAGCGTTTCGGCGCCGAGGCCGGCACGTTTGGCAAGAGCAAGGGAACCTTCGGCGAACTGTCATGAAGCACACAAAGAACATCACCCTTGCACTCGCCGTCCTGCTGTTTGCTCCGCTGGCGGGTTTAGGCGCGGAGAAGGGCAAGCCTGTATCCGTCAGCGAGACAGTGCGGGCCTTGGTCTCCGAGCGTTGCATGGACTGCCACGACGATGCCACGAGCAAAGGTGACTTTTCGCTGGAGTCACTCGGCGATTCCGTGACCGATGTCACGACCACCGGGTGGCTGCGTGCGCTGGAGCAGATCGAGCGCGGCACGATGCCGCCGCCCAAGAAGAAACAGCCCACGGCGGAGGAACGGCACGCGGCGGTCCTGGCGCTGGAGGGAGCGCTCGCGTCCTTTTCTCAAAGCAAGCCCGCGCGAGAGAGCGCAGTGCTGCGGCGGCTGAACCGCACCGAATACCGCCGCACGCTCGAAGACCTGTTGCATCTCGACCTGAGCCGCCGGGATCCCACCACTGAGTTTCCCGATGACAACCGCCTGCACGGCTTTGCCTCGAACGGCGAAAAGCTGGTGACTTCGAGCTTCCTGATGCGGCATTACCTTGCCGCCGCGAAGGATGTGGTGCAGCGCGCGGTCCATTTTGAGCCACAGCCCGAGACGCGCACTTGGTCGCTCTCGCCGCCGTTCGAAAAAACGGCGGGAGGTCATCGGCATTCCGAGAGGGAGTGGTATGCGAAGACCCTGCGCGAGCCGCAGCCCTACCAGACGCTCGAATACCGCGACAGCAGCGTGCCGCTCGAAGAGCTTCGAGACGGCGTGCCGGTGGCAGGCTGGTATCTCATCCGCGTGCTCGCCGAGGCGAAGTTTCGATATGCGGACATGGACGCGAAGAAGATGTTCGGCGGCGGGGCGCTCATCGACCCGAGTCAGCCGCATCGGCTGGCGATGACGCTCAGCACGCTCGTCGGCGTGGACCCGGCGAACAAGGATGCTGTCCGCGATGCGCTCATCGGCAGCTACGGCGATGTCGTCTCGACCGATGGCCGCGCCATCGCCATCTGGGATGTGCCCGACGACGTGCCGACCTGGCTCGAATGCCGTGTGTGGCTGGAGGCGGGGCAGTTCCCGCAGTTCTCGTTTCCGAACGGTCCCTCGAACGGCAACTATCGCATCACCGGCTTCGTCAAAGACAACAAATACACCCTGCTCGACAAGAAGCAGCTCGCGGCCTACGAGGAGGCAAACCAAGGTGGTGACTGGGGGCACCTCATCTTCTTTGAGACGCCACGCATCCGCCTGCACAAGGCCGAGGTCAAAGGCCCGCTCCACGAGCAATGGCCGCCCGCGAGTCATCGCGCCATCTTCGGCGACGAGCCCTATGTCTCCGCCAATGCGGACGAGGTGCTGCGCGTTTTTGCCGAGCGGGCCTGGCGGCGTCCGGTGCCGAACGCCGATGTCGAGCCGATCGTGAAGCTCGTGCGGGGCGCGGAAAAGGCCGCCACCGAGGCGGGAGCTACTCCTGAACAAGCCGCGCAGTCTGCGATCACGCAGGGAGTGAAGGCCGTGCTTTGTGCTCCGGAGTTTCTCTATCGCGAGGAATGCGCCGCACAGCTCGACGGGCACGAGATCGCCTCGCGGCTTTCCTATTTTCTCTGGTCCTCGTTGCCGGACGAGAAGCTCATGTCCCGCGCCGCCGCGGGTGATCTCGCAACGCCGGAAGCACGGCGCAAAGAAGCGGAGCGCATGCTCGCCGACGGACGCTCCTACACCTTCGTGCGCGAGTTTCTCAACGGCTGGCTTGCGATGCGGAAACTCGGCTCGATGAAGCCCCAGGGCGGCGGCTTCAACACCTACTACGACGACAATCTCGAGCCCGCGATGCGCACGGAGTCTCGCCTCTTCTTCAAACACCTGCTGCAAACCAACGGCCCCATCGCCGACTTCCTCGATTCCGACTACACCTTCGTGAATCGCGCCCTCGCCAAGCACTACGGCATCGACTGGCAAGCCGCGGAGCCCAGCCTCGGCAAGCCGGTCGAGGGCCTCTCGCGCGATGACCTCCAGCCCGACGGCGCGGGCGACTCTCCCTCGCAGGGCTTCGCGAAAGTGAAGCTCACCGACAAGCGCCGCGGCGGGCTGCTCGGTCAGGCGAGCGTCCTCACCCTCACCGCCAATGGCGTGGACACTTCTCCGATCATCCGTGGCATCTGGCTCCTGGAGAACATCCTCGGAGCCCCGCCCTCGCCTCCACCGCCGAATGTCCCCGTGATCGAGCCGGACATCCGCGGTGCCACCACCCTGCGGCAGCGCCTCGAAAAACATCGCGAGAATGCCGCGTGCGCCGGGTGTCACCGGCAGATCGACCCGCCCGGTTTCGCACTGGAGAGCTTCGATGCCATCGGTCGCTGGCGCGGACACTACAACCCCGTCAACAACACGGCGCTGCCGGTCGATCCCAGCGGCGAGTTCAACGGCCACGAGTTCGGAGATGTGATCGGTTTCAAAGAAGCGCTGTTGCAGCGCCAGCCACAGTTCGCTCGCAGCCTCGTGGAGAAGCTCCTCATCCATGCCCTCGGCCGCGAATTGACCGCCGCCGACCGCCCCGCCATCCGCCGCATTGTCGAGCAGGCCGCCGCCGGCGGCTATCGCCTGCGCGATCTCGTCCTGCTCTGCTGCGAGAGCGATCTCATCACCCGGAAATGAACCATCCAGACAAGAACTCCATTTCACCCCATCGTCCGATGCGTCTCGCCGTCATCGCCATCGGCGCATCTCTGCCGCTTTTGGCGTTCGCCCAGGATTCGAGCAAGCTCACCTCCCTCAACGTGGAGCAGGCGCGCGCGGTGATGGCGAAGAAGCCAACCACGGTGGGCTCTATTGATGGAGGCTTCGCGTCCTTCGACGCGCTCACCACACTCACGCCCGAGTTGGCGGAAGTGCTCGTGAAGCATGAAGGCGCACTGTCGTTCAATGGTCTCACGGAGCTTTCTCCAGAGACAGCGGCGGTGCTCGCGAAACATGCGCCTTCCAAGTCGTTCGGTGCCGCCGACCTCAGGCTCAACGGCCTGAAAAACCTCTCCCCAAAAGCCGCCGAGGCTCTCGCCGCGCATCAGGGCAAGGTGCTCCTCTACTCGCTCGAGAAACTCGACTCCGTCCCGCTCGCGCAAAAGCTCGCACGGCAGTGGGGAGAGGTGCGTCTCGGAGTCAGGGAGCTTTCACCACCCATCGCCGCCGAGCTCGCCAAACACCGCGGCACCGAGGAGGACAAGACACGGCCCGGTGTCATCTTCCGCCGCCAGGACGGCGCGGCCTCGGTGCTGCGGCTCGACAACATCGCTTCGCTGACGCCCGAAACCGCCGAAGCTCTGTTGGCCCACGAAGGTGTGCTTGTGCTGAACGACCTCACCGCACTCCCGCCTGCAGTCGCCGCCTCGCTCGCCAAACGCGTCGGCAACAGCCAAGCAGTGCGCGCTAATGGCTCCAGCCTCACGGCCAAACGAACCGGCACGCTCGTGCTCAACGGCCTGGAGACGCTCTCGACCGAATCCGCCACCGCGCTCTCCGCGTTCACTGGCGAACTCGTTCTCAAAGCCATCACCGAGCTGACTCCCGGCACCGCCGCCGCCCTCGCCAAGCACCCGGGCCGCCTCCACCTCACCGGCCTCACCACGCTCAGCCCCGAAACTCACACCGCACTACAAGCCCACAAAAACCTGCTCCTGCCACGCCCGCTCCCGCTGACCGCCGGGAAGTGAGTGAAGAAGACTCAAGAAAATGAAAGCCACCCTGATACTTTTCACTGCACTGCTGCTCGCACCTCTGCTCGCGCTGGCGGATTTTAAGGAAGATTTCTCCGATGCAACCAAGTTTGCGGAAAAATGGGTGCCCTACGGTCGGCTTGCCGACGGCACCTGGGCGCAGGGTCTTGGCAAGGCCCGCCCAGAGTGGTGGACACTGGACGAAGGAGCGCTGCGCGGACAAAACTTCCCGGACGAGAAACACCCCGCTGGCATCTCGCGCAAAGAGAACCTTCCCCAGGCCAAGTTTGCCGAAACCGGCGCACGCATTTCCTGGCGCATTAAAGTCACCGAAACGAGCCGGGGCACCCTGCGCTTGTTCGGCCTCACCACCAGCCCCCACGACAAGGACGCCACGGACAACCACGTGCTCGCGCTCGACGTCTCCACCGCCAGCCTGCGCCTCTGGAACGGCAACCGCGAGCTGACCGCCCCCGCCCCTGACAAGGAATCGAGAAAGTATCGGAACACCGTCCTCGAACAAAAATCCGCCGGCGGCATCACTCCCGGCACGTGGCACGCCCTCGTGCTGGAAGTGAAGGGCAACGAAGCCCGCGCCTCGCTGGATGGCAAACAGGCCGTAACCTTGAAACTGCCCCACCACCAGCCCCTGCGCAGCCTCAGCCTCGAAGCTGACGGCGACAAGAAGACACCCGGCCTCGTCTGGTTCGACGACATCGTGGTGGAGCCTTTGCCAACCCCTAAATGATACCCACCACCTCACAACTCCAACAATCCACACCTCCACCACTCCACTCCATTCCATGAACATCCAAACCCAATCCTGGCTCATCAACCGCCGCCACGCCCTCAAGGCGCTCGGCACTTTCATTTCGTTGCCCATGCTCGAGTGCATGTTGCCGCTGCGTGCGGCGGAAAAAGCCGCAGCCGCAGCGCCCAAGCGCAGCGCCTTCATCTACCTCGCGAATGGCGTGCATTCGCTGAACTACCAGATCACCACGGAGGGCAAGGACTACCAGTTCTCCCGATCGCTGAAGCCGCTGGAGAAGCACCGCGATGTCATCACGCCGATCAGCGGGCTACATCATCCCGGCGCGCTCAGCCACCACCACGGCTGCATCAACGTCTGGCTCACCGGTGGCAAGATGGGCCCCTCGGATCGCAACACGATCTCCGTGGACCAGAAGATGGCCGAGATCACTGCACCGCATACGCGCTATCCGTCGATGGAGGTCGCCCTCACCGGATCGTCGCTCGCCTGGACGGCGGACGGGGTGCAGCTGCCCTCGCTGCGCCGCTGCAGTGAAATTTTCGCGTCCCTCTTCGAGGAGCCGAAAGGGGGTAAGCTGGTCCAGCGCAGGGCTCTGCGCCGCAAGGGCAGCGTGCTCGATGCCAACCTCGCCGAAGTGCGCCAGCTGGAGAAAAAAATGGGAGCCGCCGACAAAGGCCGCATGGAGCAATACCTCACCTCCGTGCGCGAGGCGGAGGTCCGCACTCGACGCGCCGATGCGTGGCTCGACACGCCGTTGCCCGTCGTCTCCGACGCGGATCGCAAGCGCACGAACCGTGACATCGCGCAAACGATGGCCGGCGATTATTTCCGCACCGTCTATGACCTCATGGTGCTCGCCTTCCAGACGGATGTGACACGTGTGGCCACCTTCAGCCTCGGTGGCGAGGGCGATGCCTTTTCCATTCCGGAGATCGGCATCACTGAATCGCGCCACCAGCTCAGTCATCACGGCGGCGATGCCGGCTACATGGAGAAGCTCACCAACTACGACACCTTCGCCATCGAGCAGTTCAGCTACTTCCTCACGCGACTCTTGGAGACCAAGGACCTCAGTGGCAAGCCGCTTCTCGGCTCCACGATGGCGCTCTTTGGCAGCGGCATGTGCTACGGCCACAGCCACGGCAACGCGAATCTCCCGCTGGTGCTCGCCGGCGGCTCCGACCTCGGCCTGAAGCACGGCACGCACCTCGACTTCAACAAGAAGGCCAAGGATTTCGCCGGGTATTCGCTGGGCGCGGATGGCGCCCTCACCACCGCGCACTACCAAGTCTGCAGCCGCCCGGTCAACACCGACGCCCACATGAGCAACCTTCTGGCTCTCATGGCCCAGCGCATGGGCGTGGAGACCGACAATTTTGGCGACAGCAACAAGGTGATCGCGATCTGACGCGGCGGTGGGGATGGAGCGGTGGAGTGATGGAGTTTTGGAGTGATACGACCAAGCACTGATCCACCCCACTACTCCACATCTCCAGCACTCCACCATTCTCCTGTCGAAAATGTCCCATTCACTACTCCATCACTCCAGCACTCCATCGCGCCCCTGGCTCGTGGCGTTGTGCATGGGACTTTCCCTGCTCGCAACCTCCGCACTCGCGGAGGACAAGCCTTTCCGCCCCGAACCGGGCAAGTTCCCTCCGCTTGAAAAAGCGCATGCTTACCGGGGCGAACTCGTGTTCGTGGATCACGTCAACCGCCGCGGCAGCATCCGCGTGCAGGGTGGCAGTGAGGTGTTCTTTCAACATGTTCCGCAGCCCTTCGCCATGCTGCCCTATGGCGTGGTCCGCTATCACGGCGCGCCGGCGGATCTGAGGAACATCCCGCTGGGCACCATGGTGCATGTCCGCGCCTTTCTCCCGCCGGACCCGGCGATGTCCTCCGTGCCGATCGTTCAAAAACCAACGGTGGAACAGCCCGCCGAGAACCACGTCGTTCTCCTCGAAGACGAACCCAGCCACTGCCTGCGCGAGGGGCTGGTCTGGAAGCTGAAGGAAGTGGATCTCGGCAAAGGCCAGACGAAGATCACCGCCACCCTCGAACCCAAGGCCGGCGGCGACGGCAAGGCGGCCGAACACACCATGACCCTCGATGAAGGCACCCGCATTTGGCGGGGCCGAGAGTGCCTCGGGGTCGCGGACATGATCGCCGACGGCACGTGGCCCGCCGAGGGGAAGAAATCGCTCGGTGGCCAGCCCGTCATGCTAGGACTCACCTGGCTGCCGGCGGGCACTTGGGAAAACCGGGTCGAGAACCAGTTTCACCTCACCGATCTCTGGCTGGATGACACCGCCATGCAGCGCTCCGTCAGCCATCAGACGGGCGTGCACAAATCCCTGATCCGCACGCGCCTCATGCCTGCCTGGGTGGATGCCGTCGAGTATGGGAAATTTGGCCGGGCGACGGTGACCGCCACCCTTTTCGGCGGCATGGACGAGTCTCTCTACGCGGATTTCAAGAAGGGGGTCGAAGGTGTGATGGCTTCGGCGGAGAACACCTTGAAGCCTTGGTCCAGCATCGTCAGTTCCTCGCACATCGCCTCGAAGGGCAGCATCCTCGACGTCACCAAGACCGACGGCGATCCGCCTTTTGGCAGCAGCGGCATTCAGATCCGCCTCGAGACCGATCTAATCATCGAGGGCATCCGCCCCGGCAGGGTCGTCCGTGTCCGTCCCGCCAGCTGGCCTCACGTTTCCGCGCCGCGGGAGGAATACCTCATCGATCATCGCTCCGGCCTCGACGATCGTTTCCCGACCCCGGCCATTTTTCCGAAATACTGATCCTCATCACCGCCACGCGCCATGACACGCTTCCTTTTTGTTTTTGGTTATTCGTTCTGCGTTCTTGGTTCATGCGTTGCATGCGCCGCCGACGAACCCTTCCACCCCGAAGCCGGTAAGTTCCCGCCTCTTGAAAAAGCGCACGCCTACAGGGGTGAACTCGTCTTCGTGGATCACGCGAACCGGCGAGGCAGTCTTCGCGTGGAGGGCACGGGCAAGTTTTACCGGAACGACCCGCATCCCTTCGCCATGCTCCCGTATGGCATTGTGCGCTATCAAGGCGCACCGGCGGACCTGCGCGACATCCCGCTCGGCACGGTGATGCATGTGCGGGCCTTCCTCCCGCCGGACCCGAAGACCTCCGCCGTGCCCGTGCTGCCGGTGGACAGCAAGTCGAAGGATGCGGGGCACTATCGTGGCACCGGCATCTTCCCCGCCGAAAACCACGTTCTGCTGCTCGAAGACGAGCCCAGTCACTGCCTGCGCGAGGGACTCGTCTGGAAGCTGCATAAGGTGGAGGTCAAAAACGGCGAAGGCACCATCACCGCCAGCCGCGCACCCAAGCAAGGCGGCGACGCCAAGGCGGTCGAGGACATGATGACCTTCGACTCCGCCACCCGCATCTGGCGCGGCAGCGAGCGCATCGGAGTCGCACGAATGGTTGCCGACGCAGCATGGCCTGCCAGTGGCAAGAAAACGCTCGGCGGACAGCCCGTCCATCTCGGAATCACTTGGAAACCTGCGCCTGGGGATGGGTTGAGCGGCGCTTTCACCCGTTTTCACATCTCGGACATCTGGCTGGACGAGACCGCCATCGAGCAGGCCGCCGAATTTCAGACCGAGACGCACAAAGGGTTCATCCGCGGCCGCTGGATGCCAGCCTGGGTGGATGCGGTCGAGTATGGCAAGTTCGGTCGCGCCACCGTCACCGCGACTCTTTTCGGCGGCATGGATGCCTCCCTTTACGCCGACTTCCTGAAAGGCGTCCAGGCACAAATGAACGGAGCCGAGAACACCTTGAAGCATGCAGGCGGCCACTACGGCCCCGGCCACATCGCCTCCAGTGGCCAAATCACTGCCATCACCAAGGCCGACGGGAAAATCCCACTCGGCTCCAGCGGCATTCAGATCCAATTCAAGACCGACCTCATCATCGAAGGCATCCGGCCAACACGCGTCATCCGTGTCCGCCCGCAAAGCTGGCCCAGCAGGCAAGTGCCCCGCGAAGAATATGTCAACGACAGCCTCGAAGAGCGCTTCCCGACTCCGGCTATTTTTCCGAAATATTGATGGCTTTGCGTTCTTGGTTCTTCGTCGCCCAGCGAGATGACAAGCATCCGAAACAAGAAACCACGAACTAAGATCCACGAACCAAGAACAAAAGTCATGAAACTCACCCTCCTCACCGCCTTCCTACTCACATCGCTCACCGCGCTGCACGCCGCTGCGCCTGAGTTTTCGAAGATCACTTCACGGGCCGACCTTGATGCCGTCATCGCCGCCGCCACCGATGCCGCATTGAAACAAGCGCTTCAAGACAACGCCGCCGCCATTCTCGTCGCTGCGGAACAGCACCCGCACGTCGAGGCCGTTATCCGCACCATCGAGAGCGCACCGGGCACGTTCACGAAGCTCAACACCACGCCCGAGGCGCTCAAGAAGGCGGCGGGCGGTGACATCGCGCTCTTTGACACGCTGACGATGGTCAACACCGGCATTTTCAAAGGCCATGCTCATGCGAGTCGTGACAAAAAGACCGATCCCTATGACGCCGCTTTCATCGAGCATCTCGGGCAGATCCCCTCGTTGGAAAGCCTTTCAGTCGTGGTGACCACGCTCGAGGAATCCTCGCTGGACCAGATCCTGAAACTGAAGCGCCTCAAATCCCTGCGCATCGAGAAACGATACGACAATGGCCCGGGCGACACTGCCCTTGCGAAACTTTCGCAGCTCGCGGCGTTTCCCGATTTGAAGTCCCTGTCTCTGCATTACTTCAGCAAGGCCACCGACGCCGGACTCGAGCACCTAGCCGGGCTGAAAAACCTGGAGAACTTCAGCCTCCGGGCCAACCTCCCAGGTCATGCCTTCGCCAAGTTTGAGGGTTGGACAAACCTGAAGTCCATCGCCTTCCACAGCAACGGCATCGATGACGAAGGCCTCGGCTACATCTGCGAGCGATTCCCCAACCTCGAATCCCTCAACCTCATCCACGCCCGCGTGCTCACCGACGCCAGCGCCGTGCATCTGCTGAAGCTCAAAAAGCTCAAGAGCATCATCCTCAACGGTCCCAAAATGACGGCGGCCTGGCACGGGAACTTGAGCACGCTGCCTCTGGAATCCCTCTCCGTCAGCCAGGGGAACTCCCTTCCTGCGTCGGAGGCGATTGCCGGTGCCAAGTCGATCCCCACGCTGCGTCGCTTTGCCATGGATGGCAAAACGCTGACCGATGCCGATCTCACGGCGCTCGCCAGCATGACCCAGCTCGAATCGCTT
>CANIZT010000092.1 GCA_947471905.1 Verrucomicrobiaceae bacterium | reverse complement strand
GGTAAAAGAACTTTGATCGCAGAAGCCGAGATCACGGGCGACTTCGTTGATCTGTGCAGCTTCCTTCTGCAAGGCCTCACAGGCGGCCTGGATGCGCAGCTTCATGATGAAAGCCTGCGGACTGGCACCGAAAGTTTCAACGAACTTGCGATGCAACTGCCGTGGCGAGAGATGCACGATTTGCGCGAGTTCGGTGATGGAAACTCCAGTACGGAAATGCTCGCGAATGTAGGCGAGAGCACGATCGATTTGCAGGTAAGGTTGGAGAACTTGTTTTTTGCCCTCGAAACTCTGCACAGTGCCCATGATGCCGATGACACGGCCTTTGGCATCGACCAAGGGCAGTTTGTTCGTGACGAACCAGTCAGGGATGCCTTGATCGGTGAAGAATAATTCAACGATGTTGAGCTTCGCTTTGCCATTGCTGAGCACTTCCTCATCGTCACGACGGAAATTCTCAGCAAGCCGGACAGGGAAGAGATCAAAGTCGTTTTTGCCGACGATGCCAGACTCATCAGCGATACCAAAGCGGTCCATGAAGCGTTGGCTGGCGCACATGAAACGAAACTGCGCATCCTTGGCAAAGAACGCGAGGTCCGGCAGGTGATCGAACAGCCGGTAGAACGGACTGTCCACACTGACACGGCGGATGAAACGCTCGCGCAGTGCGGATGGGTTCTCAGGGCGTGATGATGAACTGCTCACGTCGCTGATTTAGCATGGTATGTCAAAAACGCAGCCGTATTCCTGCATAAGCACCGGTGCGCATGGCCGGAAAACCAGGCACTTCAGAGAAGCGCTCGCCGAGCAGGTTTTCGATACGCGCAAAGAGTTCGCAGTTCTTGCTGACCTCGTAGCTGGCGGTGAGGCGCAGGCGCAGGTAGTCCTCCACGTCACGCTGCGCGGCACCGAATCCATCTTCGCGATCAATGATGTACAATGCACCGAGCCCGAGGCGCAATTTCGTCACCGGCTTCACCCACACATCGCCAGAGAGCGTGTGGCGCGGTCTGCGCACGAGGCGTGTGCCAGCGGTGAGGTCTTGGGCGTCGAGGTAGGTGTATTGCGCATTGAAGCCGAAGCTGTCGCAGGGATTCCATTGGACCGCAGTCTCCAGACCTTGCGTGCGCGCCTGATTGATCTGATGCAGCACGAACAGATTCGGATCGAACACAATGAGATTACGGATGCTGTTGCGAAAGTACGTCAGGCTGACCGATGCCTTGTTGTTCGCAAACGGCTGCTGAATACCGACCTCGACACCTTTGCTCTGTTCCGGTTTGATGAAGGTGGGATCGCCAAAAAGCGCAGCCTCGCGGTTCTGCGGACTCGCCGGACCGAAGGCGGTGCCGTAATTGACATGTAGCACGGTCTGCGTCCATGGCATGCGCCAGCTTGTGCCGGTGCGCCACGTCGTCGCATCGGCGAAGTCGGAATAAGTGTCGCGACGAATGCCGCCGAGCAGGTTCCAGCCCGGCAGAATCTCCGCCTGTGATTGCAGGAACACGGCCCAGTTGGTCTCATGCTGATCGACGTCGTAAGCGATTACTGGAGCGTTGTCGCTGCTGCGGGAGTAGCCGATGTCCTGCAGCCAAGCACCAGCTGTGATGGTCCATTTGTCTGTGGCATTAAATACGCTCTGGTATTCCCAGAAATGGTTGCGGGAAGTGCTCCTTCCATTGATGCCCACGCCTAGTGGGTCGATATTGCCAGCGACTTGGCGGAAGTTACCAAATTGATATGTCAGTGTCTGCGTCCAGCGATCCGTGGTCTGCCACACTAAGCGTGGGGAGAGGCTCCAGAACTCGGTAAGCATGTGGCCGTCAGGATCATTCGTGGTGGCATTGTTCGGTACGCCGACATCCGCGTTGTAGTAACGCAGATCGAGGTCAAAACGCAGTGTGTCGGCAAGTTGAACGCCGAATTTGCCTGCGGCGTTGTTCAACTGCATCTGGCTGTTGAGCCGGTAGCCTTGTGTATCGGTACGGCTGAGATCCAAGCTCCAGTCATAGATGCCCGCAGCACCGCGTGTGCCAAGACTTTCACGTGAGGTGCCAAAGCTGCCGCCTTCCCACATCAAAGTGGTCTCAGGCTTGGTCATGCCGCGTCCACTGCGCGTGATGATGTTGATCACACCACCGAGTGTCTTACCACCATATAAACTGGCCGCAGGCCCGCGCAGCACTTCGATGCGCTCCACGTTGTCGAGTGACATGGTTTCGATGTTGTAGAGACCCGCGAGGTTTGCAGGCATTGGACGACCATCGATGACGACGAGCGTCTGGTCGCTGTTCGTGCCGCGCAGAAAGATGCCGTTCACCGAGCCGGCGGTGCCGCGATCCGCGATGACGAGGCCTGGAACCTGTCGCAGTGCGTCGGGCAGCAGCCGAAACTGCTTCTGCTCGATCTGTTTTCGGTCAATGACCGTGACGCTTGATGCCGTGCGCCAGGATTCGGTGGGCGTTTTGGTCGCGGTGATGACCACTTCGGGAATTTCTGCTGCCGGTTTGGGATCCGCTGCATGAGCGGTGATGGCGGCAAGGAATGCCGCCGTGATCGTGGCATAGCGCCAGCGACCAGAGTTTGTCTGGATGAACATGTTTGTTTGGGGGAGGCATGCAGGCACAGCAAGGCTGAACCTGCACTTCATTGGTTCGATGAAGCACTCACGGCCCTCCACATGGAGGCGTGAGTGATGCGTTCGCAGCGAGATGTTCGGACTCCGGGTGTGTGCGACGTTTGACCGTCGCTCCTCGCCTCCGCCTTCACCAGGATTGCTCCCGATTGGCTGTGTTCCATGCCTTGCGGCATGAATGGAGGTCTGTGACCCGATACCGCAGCGCCACTGTGGCCGGTTCTAACGGCCTTTCCTTGCATCTACGAACGGTGTATGGCGTTCGCACGCCATACGGATAAAGAAAACGGGAAACATCACGAAGGATGTCTCCCGCCATGAGTTTTCATAGGCTCCGCTGTCATGCGGAGCAACTGGAAACTGCCGCTTGCCAAGACCGCTGACACAGCGAATGCAATCCACATGAAACGCATTCAAGACGCACGGCTCTATGGCATCGTTGACCTCGGCTATCTGCCGCCGGAAAACGTCTGGCGCATGACGCAGTCATTGTGTGAGGGCGGTGTGGATGTACTGCAACTGCGGGCCAAAAAAGTTGCGAAGAGCGATGTTGAGCGACTTGCGCGGCTCATGCTGCCCATCACCCGCGAACATGGCGCGCCTCTCGTGATCAACGACCATCTAGATGTCGCAGCATTTGTGGGTAGCGAGGGCGTTCACGTCGGCCAGGATGACGATGCGGTCGCCAAGGCGCGTGCCATCGTTGGTTCAGCCTGTTTCGTGGGTAAATCGACACATAGTCTGGCTCAAGCCGAGAACGCGCAGGTGGAAGGCGCTGATTACATCGGCTTCGGGCCTTTGTATGCCACGGGAACGAAGCCGGACTATGTGCCGATTGGGTTGAACGACATCGCCGAAGTTCATCGTCTTGTGTCGCTGCCGATCTTCTGCATTGGCGGCGTGAATGCATCGCGTTTGGATGAAATCATTGCCGCCGGAGCACGACGGATCGTCGTCGTTTCAGCGTTCCTGCTGGCGGACGATGTGAGCGCCGATGTGCGGGCGTTGAAGCAGCGTTTGACGGCTACTTCTTCACCTGCGGTATGATGTCGGCGGTCACGGCACGTTTCGCGGTGAGGTATTCTTTAGCGAGTGCCTGAATCTCTTCCTTCTTGATGCCAGCGAAGTCACTGACAAAGCTGCGCGACCAATCGAGGCGTTCGGGATGCTCTTGGGAGCAGCGCAGGACGTTCATGGACCAGTAGCGGTTGTCGCGACGCATCTGCTCAAGCTGGGCGAGCATCGGTTTGACCGCTCGGTCGAATTCATCATCGGAAATAGGCCCGGCGGCGAGCTTGTCGCCGATTTCGACGACAAGTTTGGTGAGCGAGGACGCCAGTTCTGGTTTGCACTCGATCATGGTTGTCATGTAGCCGTAACCAGTGAAGGTGTCGCTGCCAACGTGGTAGCAGGCAGGACTGTAGGTGTCGCCGAGTTCCTCGCGCACCTTGATGCGCAGGCGGTCATCAAGAATGGCCCCGAGCAGGGTGAGACGGCGGGAGCGCTGAATGTTGCCCATGTCGGTCGTGGGCCAGTAGATCGTGGCGATGGCTTTGGGAATCTCGGTTTCAAAGGGGAACATCTTGCTGGCCTCGGGCTTGGGGAAGGCGACCGCTCGTTCTTTTTCATACGCAGGCTTCTTTGCCGCGCGTTTGGGCAAGGCGCCGAGCGTTTTGGCTACAGCGTTGAGTGCGGCTTCGATATCGACATCACCGAGCACGCTGACTTCGAGGTAATCTTCTTTGAGCGCAGGTGTGAGCCATTCCTTGAGTTCGGCGAGCGAACGTTTCTTGAGTTCTTCGATCTTGGGGAAGCCCCAGCGTGGATCGCCGGAGTGCATGAAGGCGACGACTTCGTTGTTCATGACCCCTTCAGCGGTGTGGTGAAGTTGCGTATAGAGTGGATCGAGGTTCTTTTCAAACTGACGTGCGGCTTCATCGCGATATCCAGGAGCGACGAGATGCGCCGTGAGGAGTTGAAGCTGGGCTTCGAGGTCAGCAGGAGTTGTTTTGCCAGAAAGCAGGAACGCTTCATCTCCCACTGAGAAATCGGAACCAACGGTGCGGCTGGCGAAGATGCGGCGAATGTCATCGACGCCATGTTTTTCGAGGCCACCGAGTTGGAAGGTACTTTGCGCAAAGGGCAGCAGGCCCGGTTTGCCTGCGGGAACGGTGAGTTTGCCGCCACCGAAGTTGATGAGCACGCGGATGGTGCCTTTTTCAAACTCGGTGTGCTTGAAGTTGAAGCGGACGTTGTTATCAAACACGGCCTGAATGATTTCGAGATCCTTCGCCTCGGTTCGTTGTGTGACTTTGCCCGCCGGACCGAAGTCGGTGTAGGCAAAGGCGGCAGTTTCCTCTTTCACTGGCGCTGCGACGGGTTTTTCGCGGCTGGATTTGAATGCAGCGATGATTTGTTTCTCGGCGTCGCCTTCGAGCTTCAAATTGCCACCGAGAAAGAGTTGGATGTCATCGCCCTTCCAATCAGCCACGAGTGCGGCGTGGCTGTCTTCCTGCTTCAAACTGGCAAGCATGGTGGAAACGCGGGCAAGATCGTCAGCAGGATGTGTGAAGACTTTCTTGCTGGCGAGAACGCTGACGAGGCCGCTGGCGAGGTCGCGCGATTTGCGGCTGTCAGCCTGATCGGCACGCAGCTTGGCACCTTTGAGGATGGTGGCCTTGGCTTCTTCAAATTCGGCAGCTGTGAAGCCGTGTTCAATGGCGCGGCGCAGCTCGGTTTCGAGCAGCGTGAGCGTGGCCTGCCAGTTTTTCGGGTCACACTGGGCCTGAATGCCGTTTACGAGAACGAATTCGAGGTATTCGTAGCTGTAGCTTTCGGCGGAGATGAACGGTGCGCCTTCGGCCTTCGCGAGTTTGGAGAGGCGCTGGTTGATCATCATGTCGGCGAGGTCGCGGATGGTCTTTTCACGACGTGTAGCAGCGCTGTCGGGCTTGTTTTTGGCTGGGCTGGGAATTTCGACCGAGATGGTTAGCGCCTCGGCCTGCATTTCGGTGTGCAGTTTGGCGATGAGGCCACGACCACTGGTGATTTTGCCGAGATCAGGATCTTTGGCATCGTCATGACGTGGCTTGGCATCGGCGAACTGCTTTTCGATCTCCGCTTTGACGGCGGCGACATCTTTGAAGTCACCGACGGCGACCACCATCGCGCGCTTCGGTGTGTACCATTTCTCGTAGAAGTCGGCGAAGCGCGGGCGCTTCATCGTCTTGATCATGTCTTCCGTGCCTATGGGCATGCGGTGCGGGAGAATCGAGTCGGGCAGGGCGAACTTGTAGCCTTCGAGCATGGTGCGGTATTCGATGGAGTCGCGGCTGAGCTTTTCGCTGAGAATGATGCCGCGCTCTTTGTCGATCTCGGTCTCGCCGAGCAGCATGCCGTCGAGGTCATCGCGGAAGAGCTGCAGGCCCTCGGCGATGAATTTTGGCTCCACCTTGGGCAGTTCGAGCATGTACACGGTTTCCTTGAACGAGGTGTGTGCGTTGGTGTCCGCCCCGAAGCCCATGCCTAAGCGTTGGAAGTATTCCACCATCTCACCGCCTTTGAAGTGACGTGAGCCATTAAACGCCATGTGTTCAAGGTAATGCGCCATGCCCTGCTGGTCATCCTGCTCCATCAAAGAGCCGACATCCATGTACAGGCGGATGCTGGCGCGGCCGGGGGGCTCATCGTGCGGCAGGATCACATAGCGCAGGCCGTTTTCGAGCGTGCCGTATTGCGCCTTGGGGTCGGCTTTGAGGTCGCTACTATCCTGCGGCCAGGTGGCGGCGTTTGCAGTGGAAGCGAAGGCGGCGAGGAGTAGGGCGCGAAGCATGGTGGTACGGCGGTGGTTGGGAAATTTGACGAATGACGAGTTCAGAATGACGAAACGGAGTGGGGGCTGAAATTCGTCATTCGAGTGTCGAAATTCTTCATGCCCTCCTCTACAGGTGGCTTAAACCACTTTACCCAGTCCCGCTTCGGGGTCGGGTTCGAGGAAGCCGAGTTCGACGAACAACTCGTCCATCGCCATGAGGGTGGCTTCGTACATCTCAAAGGAGAGATTGAAATTGAAGAAGCCGTGGCCTTGACCTTCGAATTCGATCAGGCGGCAGAAATTTTTCTTCTTGGTCGATTTGCGTGCAAACTCATAGGAGCCACCGAAAGGCACCACGCGGTCGCCAGTGCCGTGCATGATCAGCATGGGTGGCAGGCCAGGTTTAATGCCACGGATCAGGTCGGCAGCTTTGCTGGTAGCTTGATCTGGCCAGCGATCACGACCAAAAGCTGTCTTTGAATAGGTGTCCATCACCGGATTGAACAGCACGATGGCGTTTGGTGCCGGGCTGCAGTCGAGGGCGTCTGCAGTATCGTCGAAGCCGTTGAGAATGGCCGCGGATGCAATGGCATGGCCACCACCAGAACCGCCTACACCGACAATCTTCCCGGGATTGATGCCAAGCTCGACGGCGTTCATGCGAATCCAGCGAATGGCAGAGCGTGCGTCAGCCATCGCTTCCAACGGTCCTGTACCATGACGAGTGGCGACACGGTAATCAAAGCAGATGGTGGTCATGCCACGAGAAGCGAAGTACACGCAATGGGGTGCGAACTGCGCTACCTGACCATTGTCCCAACCGCTACTGAAAAAGAACGCTGCCACTGACTTTGGATACGGTGGCGCTTTGTCCATCTCCGGCTCCCAAATATAGGCGGATAGATTCACGCCCCCGACGGTCTTGTAGGTCTCCTCGCGGGCGGTCTTCAGCAATTCCCGATTCCGGTCGATCGGGGGTATGCGGGGTTGGCCTTCGCTAATTGACTCCATGTTTTAGGGGTGAGGAAAGTTTACGTTTACCAGAACCGCTAAAACGGGCAAATGGTTTTACGTTCAGTTCAAAACTATCACGGCAGTTTTTGCGGGAAGCCAGTCATAAAATGGCGATCGCTGGTTGTTTTCAGCCAAAACGAGGACTTGTTTGGCGTCTTTAGCACCCACGTCATGCGTCAGATCATCCTTCTGCTCCTTGTTTTCAGTCTGTTCCAACTTGCTCCAGCATTGTTCGGCCAGACCAGTGATGACGGATTGCGTGCTGAATTGGAACCCGTCTATTTAAAGTGGCGTGAGTCCATGATCCGCCGAGATGCGCAGACATGGGCGGCAACTATTACCCGTTATCGTCAGACAGTGATTCGTAATTCGGTGGTCAGTGAACGTCAGCCGTATCCAGACGCCGTGTTTAAGTCTGAGGTGCAGCCACCCGCACTTGATGGCCTGCGTTTACTCGAAGCACAGGCGGTGGGATTAACCGCGCATCTGGTCTATTTTGGCAAGATCAATATGGGTCAGGACAAGGACTTGGTGCTCGATAATATTTTGAAGCTGAAATTCTACCGTGAGAATGGAGTCTGGAAGTACGATAGCAATCGCATCAGCCGCTTGGACAGCGCCCCAGAAGTGCGCAAAGCATTGCAGGAAGGCAAGCGGCCCGATTTTCTCGATGAGCCCGATTACACGCCGCCAGGCAACATGCCTCCACCGCCGCCGCTGTGCCGCATTCCCGATCACAAGGCCGGCTACAAGCTGCAATCGCTTGGATACCAGACGTCGGTGAGCATGAACGGCTTCGACCATGATTCAATTCAAGACGGACTGGATCAACAGATCCTCATTGGCGGCCTCGTCAACGGACACAATGAGATCACGCTCAATATCAAGCCTGTGCCAGTGCCGCAGGGAGAAAAAGCATCGCTTCAATTCCGCGTGTACATTATCTCCAACGATCCCAGCATTCCCGGCAAGGAAGTGCTACGCTGGCAAGCACCGGAGACGGGTGCACCTGCTAAGATAACTTTGCCGATTGATATCAAGCCGTGAAGCGGTTCTAAGTTAAACATTCTCCTGCTATGCCTACGTTGGATCATGAGAACACGCTGCGTGCCTCAGGTTTTCGTATCATCGCTGGCATTGATGAAGCCGGACGTGGACCGCTGGCGGGGCCGGTAAGTGTGGCGGCGGTCATTCTGCCAGAGGATTTCACCCACGCAGTACTAAACGACTCCAAGCAACTCACCGAAGCCAAGCGTGAGCGGCTTTATCATGAACTCACCGGAGATCCAAGCATCCGCTGGCACTGCGTGAGTATTGCAGCGGATGAAATCGATCGCATCAACATCCTGCAAGCGACGTGGGAAGGCATGCGCCGCGCTGCGCTCGCGTTACAGCCGTTGCCCGATGCCGTGCTTATCGACGGCAAGCCGGTGAAGCAATATCCACTGCATCAGGTGGCCTTGGTCAAAGGGGACTCACTTAGCTACTCGATCGCTGCCGCTAGCATCATTGCCAAGGTGACTCGGGATCGTTTCATGGTCGCTCTAGCGCAGCAGCATCCAGAGTATGGATTTGAAATACACAAAGGGTATCCCACCCCCGCGCACCTCGCTGCTTTGAAAAAGCATGGGCCATGTCCGCAGCATCGGCGCAGTTTTCGGCCGATGGCGCAGGTTGAACTCGATCTGGCATGAAACGCGGCTTTTCTCGCTCGCAAAGCATGTGGCGCTTACTACGGCGGCGGGTAACGGGCGCTGCACGTGTGCGTGCCACCGCACTTTGGCTGCGAGCTTCTCCGCTTCGTCTATTTCATCGTCGTTTGGCTTGGAGGAAGATGGATCGCGCTGAAATTGGCCGCATGGGCGAACTCATCGCTGCTCGCTGGCTTGCCTCGCATGGTCGTCGGGTGCTTTATCGAAACTATCGTGGCGTGAATCGTGGGGAGGTGGACATTGTCGCTCGTCATCGCGATGTGCTGTCGTTTGTGGAGGTCAAAACACGCACCAGCACCGCCTTCGGCCGTCCAGCGGATGCCGTCGGCCCTGACAAACAGCGTCTCATTCAGCGTGGCGCCATGGACTGGCTGCGTTTACTCGGGAATCCGCGCATCAAGTTCCGTTTCGACATCGCGGAGG
Source organism: Verrucomicrobiaceae bacterium (assembly GCA_947471905.1). Lineage (GTDB taxonomy): Bacteria > Verrucomicrobiota > Verrucomicrobiia > Verrucomicrobiales > Verrucomicrobiaceae > Prosthecobacter. The sequence goes on along the minus strand of CANIZT010000092.1, from coordinate 4,298 downwards.
TCATCCTGACCGAAGGCGAACTGCCGCACGTCCACATCATCGAAAACGCCTTCCAGATGCCGGATAGCTCATTAGCCGGGCGTTGAAACGTGCTTTGACAGTCATGGGTGAACCGCTAAAACTGGCGCTCCTTTTCAAACCCACACGACCTGACCATGAGCCACGCCAATCCTGCTAAGAAGATCATCAACAATCCGCTCAAATGCGCCGACGAACTCTTTGAAGGACTCGTCATCGCCTATGATGGCAAGGCACGTCGTGTCGGTACGCGTTCTATTGTGATGAATGCTTTGCGCCCCGATGCTCCGGCGCTGCTCGTTGGCGGTGGTGCGGGTCATGAGCCGATTTACCACGGCCTCGTGGGCAAAGGCATGGCTGATGGTGCCGCTGTGGGTGAAATCTTTGCTGCGCCGCCTCCTGACATCGTGCTCGAAGCCACGCAGGCGGTGAATCGCGGTAAAGGGGTGCTCTTTCTATACGGCAACTACGCTGGCGACGTGATGAATTTCGACATTGGCGCGGAACTCGCTGCTGAGGAAGGCATCACCGTGAAAACCGTCATCATTGCCGACGATGTTTGTTCCGCTCCTCCAAGCGAGAAACATAAGCGTCGTGGTGTGGCTGGACTTGTGCCGATCACCAAGATTGCCGGTGGTGCCTCGATGAGCGTCGATTCGCTCGATGAACTCGCCCGCATCGCCCAGAAAGCCTGCGACAACACCCGCACCGTCGGCGTGTCTACCAAGCCTGGCAGTATTCCCGCCACTGGCAAACCTACCTTTGAACTCGCTGACGACATCATCGGTCTCGGCATGGGCATCCATGGCGAAAAAGGCGTGGCATTGATCCCAATGTGCACCGCTGATGAACTCGCGGTGAAGATTCTCGATCTGCTTTTTGCCGACGACCTTACGCTCAACGCCGGGGATGAAATCGTATTCTTCGTCAATAGCCTCGGCTCCACGCACATGATGGAACTGCTCATCCTCTTGCGTGCAGCGAAGCCGATCCTTGAAAAACGCGGCATTAAAATTCATCAGACCATCGTTGATAACATCGTTACCTGCCAAGAGATGGCCGGTGTAAGCTTCAGCATAACTAAGCTCGATGCCGAGTTAAAAAAATTCTGGGACCTGCCCTGCGAAAGCGTGGGCTACACCAAGCTCTAACCATCAATACCATGAAACTACCTCAAATTTTCGCTACTCCGGTCAATGTTCGCTCTTTTGCCAAAGGGGCTGCCATTTTTAACACTGGCGAAGATTCGGGGGAGATGTTCGTCGTGCAAACTGGCGAAGTTGATATTTTGATCAATGGAGTCGTCGTCGAAACCGTCGGGCCTGAGGGTTTTTTCGGAGAAATCTCTTTGATCGAAGATTCCGTGCGAACCGCCGATGCGGTTGCGCGCACTGATTGCACGCTGCTCCCGGTCAGTCGGCATCACTTTCTTTTCATGGTTGATGAAACGCCGATGTTTGCCATTCATGTCATGCGGGGGATGGCTAATCGGCTGCGCAAGGCAGACAAGCGCGCCGAGGTTTAGCCCTTGGCCGATGGGCTTCGCATTTGACTTCGCGGCCAAAGCGCCAACAATCGCGGTCCCATGCCCAAAGCCACCCTTTCCAAAGACGAAGTCAAAGCCATGCTCATTCTCGCTTGCGAGCGCATCATCGCCGCCGAGCCGATGCTGTCTGAAGCAGACCGCAATCTCGGTGATGGCGACCACGGCATGGGCATGGAGCGCGGCATGCGGGCTTCGATCGAAAAACTCAATGCGGCTGAAGTCGAGAGCATCGAGAAAGCCTTCGCCACCGTCGGCATGGCGATGATGAGCAGCATGGGCGGCGCCAGCGGCGCGATTTTTGGCACCTTCTTCCGCAACGGCGGCAAGGCACTGAATGGTAAAGAAGTCTTCGATGCCGCCGGACTGGCCGTATTCCTCAAAGCAGGCGTGGATGGTGTAAAGCAACGCGGTGGTGCTGCCATTGGTGATAAAACCTGCGTGGATGCAATGGAACCTGCGGCGAACAAGGCTGCTGAAGTCGCCGGTGATTCACTGCCAGAGGCGATCAAAGCCGTCGCTGCTGCCACGGAAGCCGGCAAAGAAGCCAGCAAGGCCATGGTGGCGAAATTTGGCCGTGCGAAGACTCTGGGCGAAGGCTGCATCGGATTCCCGGATGCCGGAGCCTGCTCCGTCGTCGTCATCATCGACGCCTTCCGCGACTTTATCGTGGCCTGATCACGGGGCGCTGCCAGTCCTTCCAGAATGCCTCCGTTTGCAGCGGATCGGGGCGGATTTCGATCACAATCGGCACCGTCAGCAGGTCTTCCAAATCGAGCGCATCATCGGTTTGCAGATATTCCATGCCCCATAGCTGTGCCCATGGCTCAAAGTTCATCGCGTGGCGGTTTTCGATCACGTTGCGGGCTTCTTCGGGCAGCGCGCGCATGCTGGCGACGCGGGAGAAAATTTTGCCACCGCCGTTGTTGATGATGACGATGCGCAGCTTCGGATGATCCATCTGCGCAATGACCCACGGTGCCGCGAGATCATACAGCGCACTCAAATCGCCGAGGATCAGCCAGCATTCACCGTGATGAATGGCACTGGTGCCAAGAAACGTCGAAACCAGGCCGTCGATGCCGTTGGCACCGCGATTCGCAAAGAATTCCACGCCTGGCTGCGCTGTTTGGAGCGCCAGATTGAATTCACGAATGGGCAGGCTGTTGCCGAGAAACACGCGTGATCCGGCTGGAATCACTTTCGCAAGCTGCCTCATCCATCCCGGTTCCGAGCCCGGAAACTTCTCGAAGTCCGGCTCGAACCGCAGAATACCGCAGGGCGGATCAACCACCGCAAACTGCGAGCTGTGAATGTTGTCCCATGCCAGCGTTTCGACGTTCTCCGTCCGCGCCAGCCCGCTGAACTGAGTCCGTGTGAGGTTCGTGACATGAATTCTTGGCTGTGATTCCAAATCCCGCCACCAGCGCCACGACGGCACCGCGCCGAGGCGCAGCACATGCGCAGGCCGGGCGGATTGCAGCGCCCGTTCGCCGCCAGGAATGAGCAGCGGCTGCAATTCACGGAAACCGTGCAGGTTTGAGGTCGCTTCAGCAATGATCGGCGCACCGAGTTGTGCGAGAAACGCCGCTGCTTCTGCCGCATCCGCTGGATGCATGCCGGATGCGAGCACCAGATCGCACTCCAAGGAGCAGGGATGTCCTGCCTCTGGTGCTAGCGGCTTGCCTGCCGTACAAAAATCAATGCCAGGCACATTCGTCTCCAGTGGCTCGTCCAAACACACGTTCAGGTGCATCGGTCCATAGGACAGCTGGGTTTCATAGGACTCATTCGTCCCATCCCAGTCTCCCAAGGTTGCCGCAAAGCATCCAAACAACCCCGCTTGCTCAATCGCCTGCGGTGCGCCGCTGCCGCGATAGCTTTTTGGGCGGTCTGCCGTCACCAGCACGAGTGGCAGCCCCTGATAGTGCGCTTCAATCGTCGCCGGCAGCAGTTCTGCCGCTGCGGTGCCGGAGGTCGTCACGACAGCCACCGGCTGGCGGTCCGCCATGATGCGGCCAAGCGCAAAGAATGCCGCGCTGCGTTCCTCAAAGAAATTCCAAATCTTCACACCGCGACTGTTGAGCAAGGCCGCCACCAGCGGCGCATTGCGCGCACCGGCGGCTACGCATACCTCGCGCACACCGAGATCGGCGAGCGTTTGGAGAGTTTGCTGAATGAGCTGTGGTTGCGTCATGACTGAAGTGCCAGGAGTCGAAGCACGGCCTCGCGTTTGAGCCGTAGTTCACGCCATTCGTGGTCGAAGGCACTGCCACCCACGATACCGCAGCCGGAGGGCAGGCTGATGTTGTCGCCGTCCCAGCAGATGCCACGTATGGCGACGATAACGTGCGTGGTGCCATCGGCTTCTGCGAAACCGAACGGCGCACCAAAAAATCCCGGCACCTTCAATTGCTGCCGGTATTCACGTAGTCGCGCAATGGAGGCGTCATTCCGCGGCAGACAACCAACAGCAGGAGTGGGGTGCAGCAGCGGCACAAGCTGCGCGGGATCGGCTGCCACATGCAGTTTCACGTTCAAACGGGACTGAAAATGCACGAGACCTGAGGTCTGGCATAGGGTGCGCTGCTGACGGCTTACGGCACCCATGGTTTGCAATTGCTCCGTGAGGTAGCGCACGACGATTTCATGCTCTTCAATCTCCTTCACATCGGTGATGAAGGCGTCTTGATTGCCGGGCTTTGCAGTTCCGGCCAGCGCCATCGTTTCGAGGTCT
>CANIZT010000091.1 GCA_947471905.1 Verrucomicrobiaceae bacterium | reverse complement strand
GACGTCACCATGCCGTCACCGTAGTAGCTCATCGGGTGCGTGGCGTAGTAATGCAGTGCCGCGAGCTTCTGCTCACCGTTCCAAAAGCTGATGGTCTTGAGCATCGGATCGATCGTGCCTTCCGGCAGCTCACGTAGCGCCGCATCCTTCGTCGAGCTCAGCCGCATCTTCGCCACTTTGCCATCATCACCCATGATGCGCCGATTCGAAGCCACCTTCTCCACCGCCGCCTCGCCATGCGCGATGTGCGTCACTGGTGAAGGATTTTTCAGTGCCGTTTCAATACTTGCCGCCACGCCGGCCAGCGCCCGCTCTGCCCACTCGATATCGATCACGCTCGGCGGCTTCTCAAAGCCCGCCAGCAGCCGGTGCGCTGCCGAATCCGCCAATGGTGTGTTGTGCTGATGCAAACTCTGTACCGCCACCCGCTCCGGTGTCGTACCCGCCGCACGCGCCAGCACCTCGCGCCAATGCACATGATCCCCCGCACGAATCTCACACCAATCCACCGCGCAGAGCACCACCGGCTTGTCATCACTCAAAATCACCACGCCCAACGCCTGCAACGGCTCACTCACTCCCACGACTGGCTTAACCAACCCACCACACAACGGCGCGCCGATGGGTGGTGTGACATCCGCGCGAAAGGTGGCGAGTCGAAGCGGTTGTCCGAGAGCTTGAAGGGTCAGTGCCGAGAAGAGGATCAGGAGCTTATTCATCCCGATGAACTACGGGGCACGAGGAACAAGTTGATCACAATGGCCTGATGACGATCACCCCACCAAATCTCGGATCACATGCCCATGCACATCCGTGAGGCGACGGTCGATGCCGTTGTGGCGCACGGTGAGTTTTTCGTGATCGATGCCGAGCAGGTGCATCATGGTGGCGTGGATGTCGTAGCAAGTCGTTGGGTTCGAGCGGTCGAGTGGTTTGTAGCCCCACTGATCGCTCTCACCGGCGGTGACGCCGCCTTGAATGCCGCCGCCGCAGAGCCAGTTGGTGAAGACGTAGGGATTGTGGTCACGGCCTTTGCCGCCTTGCGTGCTGGGCATGCGGCCAAACTCTGTCGTCCACAGGATGATCGTGTCGTCAAGCAGCCCGCGTTGTTTCAAATCGAGGATCAATGCTGAAACAGCCTTCGCCATGCCCCAGGCGAGTGGACCGTGATCGCGCTCGACATCTTCATGGCTGTCCCAATTGCGACGCGGGAAGCCGTTGTCGTTGCCGCTCCAGATTTGCACGAAACGCACGCCACGTTCCAGCAGACGACGTGCAGCGAGACACTTGCGGCCCATGTAGTCGGCTTCTTCCTCGGGATTGATCTCGGTGGGCCAGACTTTGCGATGTTCCTGAATGCCGTACATCGTTTTCATCGCATCAGACTCCTTGCTGATGTCCAAAGCCTCCGGTGCGGCGAGTTGCATCTTCGCGGCGAGTTCGTAGCTCTTGATGCGCGAGTCGAGACGCGTGTCTTCCTCGCGCTGCTGCATGTGTTGGCGATTCAATTGCTCCAGCAACGCAAAACCCTCACGGTCTGACTTCGCGCTAATGTAGCGGCCCGATTTATGCGGAAACAAATCGCTGATCGGTGTCTCCGCGCCGGGATAAATGATCGTCCCAGCATGCTGCGATGGCAAAAAAGCGCTGTCCCAGTTCTTCGGGCCATTGGAGGCAAAGCCGCGATGATCCGGCAGCACGACGAAGGTCGGCAGATTATCGCTCAATGAGCCGAGCGCATAGCTCACCCAGCAGCCCATGCCCGGAAAGCCCGGCAGATTGAAGCCCGTGGCCTGCAGCAGGGTCCCTTGCGAATGCACGCCGGTTTTACCGACCATGTTATGCACGAAAGCCATGTCATCCGCGCAGGCACCGAGCGGTGCCACGGCCTCGCTGAGCATTCGGCCGCTTTTGCCATACGGTTTGAAATCCCAAACCGGCTTCTTCCACGGCCCAAGTCCATTTTGGAACGCCTCCACCGCCTCACCGAAGTTCGACTCCTCACCATGATGCATGATCAGTGCCGGCTTGTAATCAAACAAGTCCACATGCGACGCCGCGCCGCCCATGAAGAGCTGCACCACACGCTTCGCCTTCGGCACCACGACTTGCGAGCGATGCGCCGTCTCGCCCGCTTGCAGTGAAGCAAAAGCGAGCGCACCGAAACCTTGTCCTGTCGTTTGTAGAAGCTGGCGGCGAGTGAGCATGAGGAACTGTGTCCTATACATACGCAGCGAATGAATCGCTGTTTGTCACGCAATCGCGTGCCAGACTTCCCCTCCCCGCTTCAACGAACCGTGATTTCACGGCGACGAAGCAGCAGCGTCCAGCTCACCCCGACCAGCAACAGCAACATACGGGACGGCTCAGGGACCGTATCGAAACCCAGATCGCGAAGGAAGGCGAGGTCGAGTTCTGTGAGCAATTTGCGGGTTCCCACAGTGATCGTTGGGTCCATCACCACTTCTTGCGCCCCTCCATCGCTGAGGCGAGTGCTCATGATGCCTTCGGCGATGTGATCTCCACCGCTGTAGATCAAATTCGTTCCCGTGCCCGCGAGTGAGATCACATTGGAGCCCGTCCAATTCGTGCCGTTCTTGAGCGAGTTCCATGTCTGCGACGTGCCCACACCAATCGTGTGAAGAATCTCATGCAGGGCCACGGAATAAAGGTCACTCTCCCCGACTCCGACAGCCGTCGTGTAGTCGTAGTGCCAGACCGAGTCCGCATCAAAGGCAAGGCTGCCGACCAAGGCCCCATAGCTCAGGCTGAAGTTCGCCGTTGTTGCACCCAGGGTGGAGGAGCCGGACAAGGTGCCTATCACAGGTCCACCACCACGCAGCATGGCCGCATTGGAGGCGCTCTCAGCACCCCCCACAGCTCCGGCCCATTGATTCGCAAAACCACTTCCACCGAGAGAAACGACTGCTCCTGCAGGACCGCCGACACCAAGCGTCGAACCTGAGAGGTTGCGCGCCCCGGCGTAGAGCGTGATCTGACCGGCGGGTTCACTGAATGTGTTTTGCGTCACGACTCCGCCTGTGGCCGGATTCGTGAAGCTAAGGCTCCAGTCAAAAATCGCGGTCGTGAAGCCATTGACGCTGGTGTACACGTCCGATGTGACGGCACCGAGGTTGCTGCTGATCACGTTTCCGATGTCCGCAGCAGCAGCCTCCAATGTGGCCTTTGCAACCGCATTGTTGGTGAAAAAATTGCTCGTGTCGTAGCTGTAATCGATCACCAAGGTTACAGCTCCAGCTGGAGCCGTCAGCATGAGCATGACGAAAGATAGCGCGATTTTTCTCAAGTTTTCGTTCTTGGACGGCCACAGCCCTGCATGCAAGACCTAATTTCATGCCGCAGAACAAAATCCGCCGTCACGCGGCTCACTTCACAATCATCCATGGCAGCCAATACGCCTGTGCCATCACCAACAAGCCCATGAGCAGCGCCAGCGCTACGCTGTGCCAAAAGACAGATCGCAGCACGGGACCCGCATCGGGGCTATCTGCGCGGCCACCCGTCGCCACGGCCGCGACCACGATGCTCTGTGCGTCGATCATCTTACCCATCACTCCGCCGCTGCTGTTCGCAGCAGCCATATGAATAGGCGATAGATGCAGTTGGTTAGCCGTGACTTGCTGGAGATTGCCAAACAGCACGTTCGATGATGTATCGCTGCCAGTGAGTGCGACACCGAGCCAGCCGATGATGGGTGAGAAAAAGGGAAAGAGCACGCCTGTCGAGGCCATCATCAGCCCCATCGTCGTATCCGTGCCGCTGTAGCGCGTCACATAGCCCATCGCGAGCATGAGCGATATCGTCAGCAAGGACACACGCAGCTTCCAGATCGTCTGACCATAGACCCTCAGCAAACGCTGCGGTGACATGCCCAGGCAAAGTCCTGCCAACATGCCGGAAAGCAGCGCCGCAGTGCCAGCGGTGCTCAGCGCGTTGAGTTTGAACACTGCCTTCTCCAACTCTGGATAAATGACCACCGGCGGCACACGTTCGATGGCCTTGTGCAGCAGCGGCACTTCGATCTCCAGATTGAAGATCTCATTCAATTCTGCCTTCACCGCGGGGATGCCCCAAACAAAAACAAACAACGTCAGAAACACCCACGGTATCCAAGCCTTCCAGGCATGAGGTGTGGCAGGCTCGGATGTCGGCATCACTTCGGTGGCTTCCTTTGGCTTCCACACTTTCATGAACAGCACGAGTGAGGCCATCGCCACCACGGCGCTGGCAATATCGACCAGCCAGGGGCCGTGATAATTGCTCATCAAAAACTGCATCACGCCAAAGCTAGCTCCAGTAACAAAGCAGGCTGGCCACACGCCCAGCATCCCACGCAGGCCGACCTGTGCTGCCACCAACCAGAACGGCACGAGAAACGAAAACAGCGGCAACTGCCTACCCACCATCGCGCTGAGTTTCATGAGATCGAGTCCTGTGATGTCCGCCATCGTGGTGAGCGGAATGCCAAGTGAGCCAAAGGCCACCGGTGCCGTATTGCCGATGAGCGCTAGTTTCGCTGCTTCGAGCGGTTTGAAGCCGAGACCTATCATGAGCGCACCTGTGATCGCCACCGGCGCACCAAAGCCCGCCGCGCCTTCGATGAAAGCCCCGAAGCAAAACGCAATCATCAGTGCCTGAATGCGTCGATCGCCAGAGACACCCGCGATCTGTTTTTGCAACACGGCGAACTGATTCGTCTCCACGCTCAGGTTATAGACGAACATCGCATTCAGCACGATCCAGCCGATGGGGAAGAGGCCAAACACAGCCCCGCTCACCGCGGCCATGCCCGCAAGCTGTGCCGGCATGTGATAAACAAACCCGGCGATCAGCGCCGCCGCCACAAGTCCTGCCAGCGCCGCGAAATACGCCCGCACATGCCAGAACGCCAGCAACCCCAGCAACACCACCACCGGCAACGCCGCCACGAGCGACGAGAAGATCAGATTGCCGAGGGGATCATAATTTTGGGACCAAGTCATGGCTCTAAAGCGTCCACATGACGCCAAACTTGCAACCACTCATCCTGCTTCAATCAACGAAACTGAACTCGTTGAGATTCAAGATGACTCGGCAGGTGTTTTCGAGGCCCTCTTGTTTGGCGTAGTCGATGAGCGGAGCAAGTTCGTCGGGCTTTGGATCACGGGAGAGGGCGAGGGTGAAGGCGCGTTTGGTTTGTGCTTCGAGACCTTGAGCTTCTTTTGTTACTCGCTCAGCAAAATGCTTGGCCATCGCCACGGTGAGGCCGTTGTTCATCATGGCGAGGGCTTGGAGGGGGCTGAGGGACTCGTTGCGCTTGTCCACGCGCATGGAGGGATCTGCACAGTCCATGACGGTCATGAAGGGCTGCTGCTGGCTGCGGACGATGAAGCGATAGATGCTGCGACGCCATGACTTGGGGTCTTCGGGATCGTGCAGGGTGTATTCGTAGTGCGGGCTGTGCTGGGGCTTCTCGATGATGAAGTCCTGGAAGCTGGGGCCTCCCATGGTGAGGTCGAGTTTGCCACTGACGGCGAGGATGGAGTCACGAATGGACTCAGCATCGAGCTTGCGGCGGTTTTGGTGGGAGAGGAAGACGTTGTTGGCGTCGGACGGGGCCAGTCCATCCGATCGCTGCCGATATGTCTCGCTCATCACGATGAGCTTGTGCAGCTTCTTGAAACTGCCGCCGAGATCATCACGAAAAGTCAGCGCAAGCCAGTCGAGTAGCTCGGGATGGCTGGGCTTGTTGCCCATGCGACCGAAGTCGTTGGCGGTATCGACCAAGCCTTTACCAAAGTGATGCTGCCAGACGCGGTTCACGATGCTGCGCCAAGTGAACGCGTTATTTTTGTCCGTGACCCATTTGGCTAAAGCAGCCCGTCGGGCAGATTCATCGGAACCTTCGACTTTGAAAGGCAGGCCAAAGAGTTTGCCGATTTGGGTGATGCTTCCAGGGCTGACTTCTTGAGCGGGTTGCTTGATGTCGCCGCGTTTGAGCACCTGGATAGTGCGCGGGATGCCGTGTGTGCCTTTGAAGGCACCGCTGCCGTAGTGGACGGCTCCGGCATAGACTTTCTGCGGCGCGGGCAGTTGAGGCAGGGCATCGCGCTGCTTGCGTGCGGCGTGCAGCTTCTTCTTCGTGGCTTCATCGGCCTGCGCGAGCATGAGGGCGTCGCGTTCGCGGATGAGCTTCTGTTTGTCTTCGTCGGTGCGGCTTTCGGGAGCGATGCCATCGGTGAGATTGGCTTTCCGCCAGCGCGGCGCGGCCTCGATGCTGTCCAGCGATGTCGCGGGGCGGCCCGCAGCGAGGTTGGGACCGGTTTTGCTGTCATAGACCTCCATCTCGGCCAGCGCAAAGATGTAGTCATTGGCGCGTGGTGCGAGCTTCACGGTGGTGACGCGCACAAAGCGGCCGGTGACTCCATCATCGCCCGCCGTGCCGGTTTCGAAAGGCTTCAGGCCCGGATTAGCGAAGTCGTTCATGAAAGTGGCGTCATGCTTCCGCCACACGAGCGTGACGCCGGTTTTGAATGTCGGATCATCACTGACTTCGATCTTGAAGCGCACCGGGAAACCGAATCCGCCACCAATCTTGCCAAAGTCGTCGTAGCAGGGCTTCAGCACGATGCGCTCGACCTGCACGCTCTTGCCGAGATCAACCTGCACCCACTTCACGGCGTCTTGAACCGGTGAAATGGCGCTGTGGTAGCCATAGTCGGGCTTCGCGTTCGGATTCGCGCCTTTCTCGGCCGCGCCGTCGATGCGCTTGCTGAGCGCGGCGTAGGCTTCACCGGCTTTTTTCTTCAAAGGCTCTTCAAGAGAGGCAATCTCGTCGGTGAGCTGCTTTTTCTGCTTTTGAAGCGCAGCGAACTTCTGCATCGACGCGTCGTCGGGATAGTAATCGACGTCGGTGCGATCAATGCCGGCGAAGACGGCCTGAAGTGAGTAGTAGTCCTCCTGCGAGATGGGATCGAACTTGTGATAGTGGCACTGCGCGCACTGCACCGTGAGTGAGCAAAAAGTGCCAATGGCGTTTTGCACCATGTCATCGCGGTCAAGATGGCGAGCGATCTTGCCATCGATCTTCGTCTCCGGCACTTCCGCGTGCCCAATGAGATCCCACGGACCCGCTGAGATGAATCCGAGCGCGGTGATGCCGTCGGTGGTGCCGGGATAGAGCACATCACCTGCGATCTGCTCTTCGATGAAGCGGGTGTAGGATTTGTCGTTGTTGAAAGCGCGGATGACGTAGTCGCGGTAAGGCCACGCATTCATGCGCGGCTTGTCTTTGTCATAGCCGTGCGTTTCGCCGTAGTGAACGAGGTCGAGCCAGTGGCGAGCCCAGCGCTCGCCGTAGCGTGGGGATGCAAGCAAGTCGTCCACCAGCTTCTCATATGGTAGCGCGGTGTATTTCGTGATTTCCTCCGGTGTCGGCGGCAGTCCGGTGAGGTCGAAGTAGAGGCGTCGGATCAAGGTGTGCGCATCTGCTTGCGGCGCAGGCTTCAAGCCTTTCTCCGTGAGCTTCGAGTGAATGAACGTATCAATGTTTATTGTGCCCGCTTGTGCCTGGAGCGGTTTGAAGCTCCACCAGTCGAGTCTGTCTTCCACTTTGGCGACATCGACGCCCTCTGGCCACACGGCACCTTCGTCGATCCAGCGCTTCAACACGTCGATCTCCGCGCTGCTGAGCTTCGCCTTCGGCGGCATCGTGATTTTCTCATCCGCACCGCTCACAAAGCGATACAGCGGACTCACCGCACTTTTTCCCCCGATGATGTTCGGCGCATGATCTTCGCCTCCCGTCAGCGCGATGGCTTTAATGTCGAGGCGGTAGTCGTTCTTCTGCTTCTTCGCGCTGTGGCACTCATAGCAGTGCTCTTCAAAGATGGGGCGCACCTCGCGGACGAAATCGACCGCGAAGGCGGGCGTGCAGCAGGCGATGATGAGGCAGAGATGGCGCATTGTTTCTCATACGGCATCAAAAGCCTCATTTCATGCCACGCGAGTGCGGGACAGAGTGATTCATTCGGCGTCGGCATCTTGCTGCCAACCGGATCGAGCCTATAGGAAGGCATGCCTTTTACCTCGCTCGGTCTGTCAGCTCCCCTTTTGAGTGCCGTTAACCAATACGTCACGCCAACGCCGGTGCAGTCGGCTGCCATTCCGGTGGTGCTGAAGGGTGGTGATGTGCTGGCGACGGCGCAGACCGGCTCGGGCAAGACGATGGCATTTGTGCTGCCGTTGCTGCAGCGCTGGCTCGCGGCACCGTTGGAGAAGCCGCGCAGAGTTCATGCGCTGATTCTTGTGCCCACGCGTGAACTCGCAGCGCAGGTCACAGAGACGGTCTTGCGATGCGCGGTGCATCTGCCGGAGCGGATCAAAGTCGTGAGCGCGTTTGGCGGTGTCTCGATCAATCCACAGATGATGGCGCTGCGCGGTGGTGCTGATTTTGTGATCGCGACGCCGGGGCGCTTGCTCGATCTCGTGGATCACAACGCGCTGCATCTCGACCACGTCGCTGCGCTGGTACTTGATGAGGCGGATCGAATGCTCGATTTGGGTTTTGCGGATGAGCTGGCGCGAGTGCTGGCTCTGTTGCCAATGCGTCGGCAAAATTTGCTCTTCTCCGCCACGTTCCCGGACGCCATTCACTCCTTGGCTCAGAAGCTTCTGCACGAGCCCACGCGAATCGAGGTCGAGACAGCACCCACGGAGATGCCCGTCATCGAGCAACGCGCCATCGAGGTGGATGAAGATCAGCGCACGCCTTTGTTGCGACACTTGATCAAGACGGAAGGCTGGAAGCGTGTGTTGGTCTTTGTGGCCAAGCAATACTCCGCCGAGCACGTCGCGGACAAACTGCGGCGCAGCGGCATCAGTGCGGTGGCGTTTCATGGTGATCTGAGCCAGGGCGCCCGCAGTCAGGCCTTGGCGGCTTTTAAGGACTCGCAAATCCATGTGCTCGTCGCCACGGATCTCGCGGGACGCGGTCTGGACATAGTGCAACTGCCGGTGGTGGTGAACTACGACCTGCCACGCTCGGCGGTGGATTACACGCACCGCATTGGTCGCACGGGTCGCGCTGGGGAAGCCGGCCTCGCCGTGAGCTTCATCACCGCAGCTGCTCACGCGCATTTTTGCCTCATCGAAAAGCGCCACCATCTGACCATCCCACGCGAGCACATCCCGGGCTTCGAGCCTCAAGATGAAGCACCGCAACCATCCAGCACCGGTGGCATCAAAGGCCGACGCAAGAGCAAGAAGGACAAGCTGCGCGAAGCCGCAGCGAGGCAGTCATAGTCCTCAGTATTTCGGGAAGATGGCCGGGGTGGGGAAGCGCTCTTCGAGACTGTCGTTGAGGTACTCCTCGCGTGGAACTTGGACCGCAGGCCAGCTTGCTGGGCGGACGCGGACGATGCGGGTGGGGCGGATGCCTTCGATGATGAGATCGGTCTCGAACTTGATCTGGATGCCGCTGCTGCCGAGCGGGGCTTCGCCGGGCAACTTGATGACGTCGAGGATCGGGCCTTTGGAGGCCATGTGCGCGGGACCGTAGCCTCCGTGGGTGTGCTTCAGGGTATTGGCGACCGGGTTCATCAAGGCGGGGGCATCCTTTTTGAAATCGGCGTAGAGAGATGGGTCCATGCCGCCGAAGAGGGTCGCCGTGATGGTGGCGCGGCCGAACTTGCCATACTCGACATTGTCAATCCACGCGGCCATCCAGCGACTGCGGATGAAGGCTTTGTGCGTTTCGGTTTGTTGGTGAGCGGCGCGTTGGGTCGCATCGTCGTCGAGCCAGATGTCCGAGATGTGGAAACGAGTGAAGATGCCATCCGGCGTGGGTTTCCAGGTGATGCCGAGTTGGACGGCTTGGCCGCCGAGAGATTTCTTCCCTTCAGCGGGCCACTTGCCTTCGGTGATCAACTCCTCGATCCCGAGGCATTCGCGGCCACGCCAGACGCGGGTGGCAGCATCGAAGGTCAGCTTTTCTTCGGTGGCTTTGCCGTCTCCTCCTTTCTTTGGCTCGCAGGTGGCGATGATCATGCCCTCTTTGTTCTTAATCTCCACTTCCTTGAGCTTCCAGACGAGTCCTTCGCGCTGGCAATGGCTGGGTTCGTCTTCGAGGAGAAGCGCATGATTCTCGGCGGGAAAGATGCCCGCGCCGCGATTGTGATTGGCGTCTTGTTTCCCGCTATCAACCGGCAACACCGGCACGGCGGAGGTTTTCGGGTCGGGCGGGAGAAAGGCGCGGACGTGCATCACGGTGCCGAGCGGAATGTCGCGCAGATCCGCCGGTGCGCCATGATAACGCACGATACCATAGGGCAACATGGCGAAGGGATGCGGGTCGTTGCGGAAAAACATACCCGATCCCTGCAGGCGAATGCTGCCGCGGCGGTTCGCATGATCCACGAAGATAAGTTCGCCCCGGTAGGCGTGCGCTTTTTCCAGAGAAGGGAACTTTCCGGCTTCAGGGCGGAAGGGCTCGTCCGCAGCAAAGGCAGAAACAAGAACCAAGATCGAAGAACCAAAAACGAGGAGGAAACGTGTCATATATTGTGAGTGGGAAATTGGTGAGTATCAGAATTTCGGAAAGATGGCCGGGGTTGGGAAGCGCTCGTCAATGCTGGCGGCTCCGTTGCCGAGATATTCTTCGCGTGGCACGTGGACATCGGGCCAGGCTGCTGGACGGACGCGAACGATGCGTGTGGGGCGCAGGCCTTCGGTGATGAGGTCGGTCTCGAAACGAATCTGGATGCCGCTGCTTCCGAGAGGGACTTCGCCGGGCAGCTGCGTGACGTCGAGGAGCTTTCCGCGTGCGGCCATCTGCGTGGGACCGGCGGTGCCGCCTTCGGTGTGCTTCAAGGTGTTCTCGACGCCATTCATCAGCGCGGCGGCGCCGGGTTTGAAGTCGGCGTAGAGAGCCGAGTCCATGCCGCCGAACAAGGTCGCCGTGATGGTGGCGCGGCCGAACTTGCCATACTCGACGGCGTCGATCCACGCGGGCAGCCAACGGCTGCGCATGAAGGCCTTGTGCGCTTCGGTTTGATGCTGCACGGCGTTTTGCATCGCGGCGTCGTCCAGCCAGATGTCGGAGATGTGGAAGCGGGCGAACACACCGCCGGGCGTGGGCTTCCAGGTGATGCCGAGCATGACGGAGTGGCCGCTGAGCGCTTTTTTTCCTTCGGCAGGCCACGTGCCATCGATAATCAGGTGTTCGATGCGGAGGCATTCGCGACCACGCCAGACGCGGGTGGCGGCATCGAAGGTCAGCGTTTCTTCGGAGGCTTTGCCGCCTTCGTCTTGCTTCGGTTCGCGAGTGGCGGTGATGGTTCCCTCGTGGTTTTTGATCTCCAGTTCTTTGAGCTTCCACACGAGTCCTTCGCGCATGCAGTGGCTGGGCTCGTCTTCGAGAAGTATGACATGGTTCTCGGCAGGTGCGGTGCCGAGGCCACCGTTGCTGGTCTTCGTGCGGTTGTTGATCGGCAACACTGGCACGGCGGAGGTCTTTGGATCGGGCGGGAGAAACGCCCGGACATGCAGCATGGTGCCGAGCGGAATGTCGCGCAGATCCGCCGGTGCCCCATGATGCATGACGATGCCATAAGGCAGCAGGGCAAACGGACTCGGCGCTGTGAAACGGAAGATGCCCGTGGATTGAACGCGGATGCTGCCACGGCGGTTCACGTGATCGACGAAGACGAGTTCGCCACGGTAGGAGTGTGCTTTTTCTAAAGGCGGGAACTTGCCTGCTTCGGGGCAAAAAACCTCAGTTCCTAGTTCTTGGTGCTTCGTTCTTGGCGCTTCGTTGGCGGCATTCGCTTGAACGACGAACGAACAAGCAAACACTTTCAACAAAGGAGAAACCAAGAACCAAGAACGAGGAACCAAGAACATCACAGAGTGATTACTTTGTTACTGTCGCCAAACAGATCGGTTTCCACGCCCATGCGTTGGGCCATGAGGAGGAGGAGGTTGCTCATGTGGGCGTCGGAGTTCACGGGGCGGCTGCAGACTTGGTAGTGGGCGGTGGTGAGGGCGCCGTCGGGGCCGAAGGTGTAGCCTTGGAAGTCTTTGGCCGATTTATTGAAGTCGAGGTGCATGCCGTGCTTCAGGCCGAGGTCGGAGCCGCCAGCGAGCACAAGCGGGAGATTCGCGTTGCCATGGCTGTGGCCGTAGGACATGCCGCTGCCGAAGAGAGCCATGGTGGAGCCGAGGAGGGGCTTGCCGCTGAGGTCTTTGGTTTCGGAGAGGCGGGTGAGGAAGTAGCCGAACTGCTCGATGGCGAAGGTGTCGTAGTTCGTGAGCTTTTCCATGTAGCCCGCATCGCCGCCGTGATGGCTGAGCTGGTGGCGCGACTCGGTGATGCCGATCTCGGGGATGGAGATGGCATCGCCCTCGCCGCCGAGGCTGAAGGTGGCCACTCGGGTCACATCGGTCTGAAAGGCGAGCACCATGAGGTCATAGACGGCGCGGAAATAATCGCCCGCTTTGGTGGCGGCGATGTCGCGGTTCGTGCGGTTGCGATCGGCCTCGGAGATGGAGGGCAGCGGTGTGTCGAGCCACGCATCGGCCCGCCGCGTGCGGATCTCCGCCTCGCGGACGGAAGTGAGGTATTGTTCCATGCGGCCTTTATCCTCCGATCCCATTTTTTTCTCGAGCTGACGCACTTCCGCGAGGTTCGCATCAAGGACGCTGCCTTTACGACGCAAGGCCCGGCGTTGGACCATTTTGCCGCCTTTCGGTTCTTCGAAGAGGGAAGCGAAAATCTCACTGCAACGACGCATGGCTGGCAATCGCACACCATCCGCCGTCCACGCGAGCGAATCCTGCGTGATGGCGACCTCCATTGAGGGGTAACGCGTGTGCAGCGCCGTGATCTCGGCCATCTTTTGGTCCACGGAGATGGTGTTGTGATCCGAAGGGCCAAGTTTTCCTCCGGTGAGCCACACCGAGATGCAGTTGTGATGATGACTCAGCGCTCCCGGATGATGCAACCCGCTGATCGGCGTGATGACCTCACGATGCTTCTCCAGCGGCTTCAACGACCGCGAGAACTGATAGTCTTTGCCCTCCTTGGTGATTTGGTAGTTCAGCGAGTGCACGCCATTGGCGAGGTAGATGAACGCGCTGCGCTTGGGCGCTGCGGTGGCGCTTTCTGCGGCACGCATTGGCACCATGCATTCAAGCATGGGCAGTGAGATGAAACTGCCGAGCGCCTTGAGAGCGTGGCGGCGATTGAGGAGCCAGGATTGGGTTTGGATGTTCATGAGTGTTCTTGGTTCGTTGTTGTTGGTTTGTGAGTGTTGGAGCATTTGTCAACTACGCGAGCCCCTCCAGGGCCCCCGTGGCGGTGCTGAATCGCTCAATCTCCACACCATTTTTTTGCAGCATGGAGGTGTAGAGATTGCAGAGCGGTTGCTGGTTCTGGCCCATGAGGGGAATCTTTTTCTCTGGGTTGATCTTCTTCCCATCGGTCGCGTTGAGTTCCAGCTTCACTTCATCGAGATAGGGTTGGTTGAAGGCGAGGTGCTGACCATGGCGGAAGCCGCCGCCGGCTAGGATGGCGGGCAGGTTGTAGGTCCAGTGGGTGTTTCCATCGCGCAGGTTGCTGGTCATCATGACCATGGTGGAGTCGAGCAGGGTGGTGGCACCCTCTTTGGCGCTCTTCAGCTTTCCAAGCAGGCCGCTAAAGGCCTGGATGAGTTCCACCTCGACTTGGCGGCACGCAGCGAGCTTTTTCGGCTCTTTGCCGTGATGGGAAAGGTCGTGATGCATGCCGAAGGTCATGAGGCTCACAGCGCGGGTCGAGTCGGTAACCAGTGCGAGGTGGATCATGTCGATCATGAGCTGGAACTTCGCCTTTTGCTGCTGGTTGTCGCCGATGTCTTTGGGTTCGCTGCCGATGGCCTT
>CANIZT010000090.1 GCA_947471905.1 Verrucomicrobiaceae bacterium | reverse complement strand
GCATGCAGAGCTGATTGCCGGGCAGAATCGTCTTCATGTTGTGCATGTCGTGGCAGTCCATGCAGCGCACACCGGCGTTGTGCATGCGGCTGCTGAAAAAACTGCTGAACTCGTAGTTCTCGTCGCGAATTTGGCCGTCGGGGTAAAATGTATCCGTCTGATCGGTGATGGTGAGCTGATGGTGATCCCAAAACGATTCACCAGGCACGAAGTCGCCGGTGATTTCGCCGCGTCGCGCATGACAACCGGCGCAGTTCTCAATGCGCTGGTCACGCGACCATTTCACCAGCGTTGGATCGCCTTTGAGGCCACGATTGGCGTGCTGCCACTCGTTGTGCGATTTCATCGGCCCATGGCAGGATTCGCAGCTCACGGACATTTCGGCCATCGTGGTTTTGTAGCTGTCGGTGTTAGCGTCGTAGTTTTTGCGTAGTCGGGTGTTGTGGCAGGTGGCGCACATTTGATTCCACACCATGCCGCGGCCGGTCCAGTGGCCCCACTCGCCGGGCTTACGGTCCTCGTTGCCGTACACGTTGAACCACTCGTTCTTGTTCGGATCGAGGCAGGCTTCCATGGCTTGCAGACGGCCGTTGCCACCATCAACGAGGAACTGGCGCAGTGGATCGTGGCCGATGACACGTTCGGCACGATAAGGTGTGATCTTGTCGCCAAAACCGAGAGCAATGAGTTCGTAATCGCTGCCGGTCTTGCGTGTTTCGGTCGATTGCGTGCCGTGTTTGAAGCTGCGCGTTGGTACAAATGCAGGATCATCGAGTTTGGTGTCCGGTTTGCGTTCGGCGAGCCCGTGGTGCGAGCTGAGCCACTTGGTGAATTGATCGGCGTGGCACTCTTGGCAACTCTGCGAGCCGGCGTATTGTGCAAAAGTCGTTTTTTCATCCGGCATGACGAAGGGAGAGGCTTTCGATAGCGAAAGCGTTATCGGCACCGGAGTGGACTTTTTCTGCGGCCACAAAGCCCAGGCGATTAACGCAACCAAAGCCAACGCCCCACCACCGATGATGATCCCAGCCTGCCACGACGATGCAGGTG
Organism: Verrucomicrobiaceae bacterium; assembly: GCA_947471905.1. Lineage (GTDB taxonomy): Bacteria > Verrucomicrobiota > Verrucomicrobiia > Verrucomicrobiales > Verrucomicrobiaceae > Prosthecobacter. The sequence goes on along the minus strand of CANIZT010000090.1, from coordinate 12,868 downwards.
GTGTGGAGCTTGGCGGGATTTTTTTCTTCATGCGTGCGCCAGACTAGGCGGACGCGACAACGGTGCAAGGCACGTCGAAGAATCAGAAATCGAGATAGATCTCTGCGCGACGGTTGTGGCTGCGGCCTTCAGGATCGTCGGTGCCGTCAGATTTTTTATTGGGGCTGAGCGGCTGAGCTTTACCCAGACCGGTGGTCACGACCTGATCTGCCGGAACGCCGAGTGCGACGAGTTGTTTTTTCACGGCCTCGGCGCGGCCCTGGGAAAGGCCTACGTTGTAGTCGTCAGCACCTTTTTCGTCGGTATGGCCAGCGATGCGTAGTTTCTTAGAGTGATCAGAACGCATTAGCGCGGATATGACCTCGAGTTGCTTCAAGGCACGCGGATGCAATTCAGCACGGTCGTATTCAAAGTAGAGCGCGAGCGATTCGCCACCTTTCGGGTTCTTCACGATGGGGGTGTAAGGCACGCCAAGCTTGGAGGCGTTTTTGGCGAAGGCACCGAGGATATCGGAGAGGTTCAGGCCGACGACCTTCCACGGCTGCGCGATGTCGCCGCGTTTGAGCTCGACGCCGAACTCAGTGTTCTGCTGGAGCGCTTCTGACTGCACTTGGGCGATGACCCATGACACCTCGGGATTGGCAATGGTGACGATGAGCGGCTTGCTGGTGTTCAGTGCATACTGGCCTTCTTCAAACACGATGCAGAGGCCGACGAGGCGCTCGACCGGCACTTTAGCGTCATCCACAAAAGCACGGGCAGCGGCGAAATCATGCTTCAGGAGCAGGCGCACAAAGTCGCTGGCAAAAGCGAGCGCGTCCGTGCCGTCCTCGACGGTGAAAAGCTGCTTCATCGGTGCTGCAGGCGCGAGCGTGCCGGGTGCGGGTGGCGGTGTGCCTGTGGCAGTCGGGGCGATCATGGCAGGCATCGCCGCGATGGCGCTGCTCATGGCCTTGGGCAGCGTGGCTTTGGCGATCTTCCAGCCCATGCGCTCGTCACGTTCGAGATCGAGCTGAATACGAACCGTCTCATTGGTGCCGGGCTTGGTGAAGGGAACCGCGATGCGGGTGCGGTTTTCGACGAGACCGAGGAGTTCCACCTGATCCTCCGTGCCGGGCTTGAAGCCCATGCCGGCCAGTTTTTCAAACAGCTTTGCGGCGCTGTCCGACTGTGCGGCATCGCCGACGGCGGCGAGCTTGCCAGCGGTGGCAAAATCACCGGTGGCCAGGCTGCGCACGAGCTGTTTGCCCAGATCAAGCGGACGGGCGAAGCCGAAGGCAACCGGGGCTGGCGCAGGCACCGGCGGCGCTGGTTTTGGGGGTGTGACGGGCGCAGGTGTGGTTGAGGGAGCGTCCTTGGCGGGTTCCTTGCCTGGTGCGGCAGGTTTGACATCAGCCACCACAGGTGCTGCGGCGTCCTGCTGTGCCAGCATCTTTTTCTTGGTAAACAAAAAGAAGATAGCGGTGCTGAGCGCAAGCGCGGCAACGACAATGAGAATGGGCACAAGACTGCCGCCGCAGATGAAGCGGGCAGAGAGGGAGCGGGACGGAGATTTCATGGCCGGGAGGGAGACTGTCCTGTGACAGCAGCAAAGATGCCACCACGGAAGGTGATGAATCAAGGCCTATTATTATCACCCTAGTCTCGGCACGACCTACTGGCAGCGCATGCAGTAAGTTTCACCAGATTCGTGTTTGGCAGTGCGTGCTCGCAGGGCATGTTTGTTGCGTCATGTCTGAACCGAATGCCACACCCTCTCCTGCACCACGTCGCAGGCTCGGATGCTTTGCCACAATGGCGCTGACCATTCTTGCCGCCGTTATCATTGGCGGAATCGTGTTGTGGAAGGCGGTGGATTCGGGCTTTGGCCTGAAGTGGCTGGCGGAGCATTTTCAAAAGCAGACCATCACTGAGGTATTCCGTGAGAATGTGAAGCGCATCGTCTCGACGAACGGAGACGTGCTGGAACTGGCGACGCTGGAGAGCGAAGAGACGATCACGAAGTTCGACTCGAAGACGCTGTTCGATGTGGTTTACCTCGGCACCACGGAGTCCGAAATCCGCAGCATGGTGGTCTATCGCTACCATTTGAAGCTGTCAGACGAGTGGCATCTGGAGGTTCAGGATGGGCGCTGCATCGTTGTGGCACCGTTGATCCGCCCTTCACAGCCGCCAGCGATTCGAACCGAGACGGTGGAGAAAAAATCTGCTGCGGGCTGGATGCGCTTCAATGCGGCGGAAAATCTGGCGACGCTTGAGAAGGGCCTGACTGCGATTCTCGAAGTGCGGGCAGGGGCGCCAAGCAAGATTCGTAGTGTGCGCGAGGCCAGCCGTCAGTCGGTAGCGAAGTTTGTGAAACAGTGGATTTTGAAGGAACCGACAACCCAAGCCCAGAGTGGCATCCGCGAGATTGTGGTGATTTTTCCGGACGAGACAGCGGCCAAAAATACTGCGGAGGCATCGAAACTACCTGCCACGTTGACCTTGGAGGTCAAAGCCGACTGAAGTGGCTCAAAGCTGGCCGCCGGAGGGCTCGTAAAGCAGCAGACCGGCGTCAAATTTCACGAAGGGGAGTGCTCCATGGAGGGTCTCGGGTTGCATGCTCGTCAGGCGGAAGGTTTTGCCTTTCCAGATGCCGTGCTGACCCACGGTGCCGACGATGAGGTTTTCGACGGTGGCTTGCTTACTGTCAGGCACGACAAAATCTGCGCCGCTGACGGTTGCACAGACGCCAAGTGAAACGATTTCCTGTGCGTTGCGTTGGTTGGTCACACGCTCAATCAAATCTCTGTGCGCCCCACCGTACCAACCGACGGCCACGGCAGCTACGATGCCGATCAAGCAGATGACGACGAGCATTTCCAGCAGCGACAAACCGCCATTGCCGCGAGATGAGGAACGGGTGCGTAGGATGCCAGAAACGAGCAACATGTCTTTATAATTACCATAAGTTACCAATTGGCGCAATGTCTCGTTTTGAATCTTTGGGCTTCTGAGTCTAGGAAACCCATACGCATGAATCATATCCAGCTGGAGCAATTGCCGCGCATCCATCGAGAGGCGATCGAATCGGCGGGTTACCGCGTCTTGCGCTGGGAAAATGCGCGGGAGGTGTTGCAAGCGCGTATCACGAAAGGCCGCATCACCGGTGCGTTGGGTGATTTTTTGGCTCGCTGGCTGCTCCCAACGAAAGGAGCCGCCACTTTGGACGATTGGCAGCTCACGTTCGATGTCATCAAAGAACAAATTCGGCTTTCTGGCGGCAGAATGGCACTGGTGGAGTCACCTTTAGAGCACGCGCTGCTGCATCTACCGGCGCTGCGTTCGTTCTGGAGCAATGAATTGCGTCAGCAGCACTATATGGCGCTAAAAGCCATCGTTCCCTCTACTTGGATCGTGGATGAAGCGCCAGTGCCTTCAGGTGCGGTGATTCACGGTCTTGGCATCACGGCGTGGGATCAACTGAAGCGTCTACACGGTCATGAGTGGGACAGACGGGGCCAAGTTTTGACTGCTCGCGTCCCGGCGGGATTAAAAATTAACGCTCGTTACGAACGGAATGGCCAAGGGCAGGTCGTATTATGTTCTGTTGAAGCGATGCCTTGACGGCAGTCACGCTTTCGTGCGACATTCACACACTCCAAAACAATCATGGCTCGCGGTTCCAACGTTACTCTCTGTTCCTTCTGCGGCAAAAGCCATGCGGAGGTGAAAAAGCTCATCGCCGGGCCGGGCGTGTACATTTGCGACAACTGCATCCACGTTTGTAAAAACATCCTCGATAAGGAGTCTTCGCAGGATTCTGAGGGCGGGCCTTCTTTGCTAGTGCCGCGTCCGGCAGACATCGCCGCGCTGCTCGATCAGCATGTCATTGGCCAGCCGCAGGCTAAGAAGGTGCTCAGCGTCGCGGTGCACAATCACTACAAGCGCATCCTCCACACGCAGCAGCAGGCCGCCCGCAGCGGAAGCGCCCAGAAAAAAATTACAGCCACACTGCCCGATCCGCATGATGTCGAGATCGAGAAAAGCAACGTGCTGCTCCTCGGTCCGACCGGCTGCGGTAAGACGCTGCTCGCCAAGACGCTCGCCCGCATTTTGAACGTGCCGTTCAGCATCGCTGATGCCACCACGCTCACTGAGGCTGGTTACGTCGGTGAAGATGTCGAAAACATCATCCTGCGGCTGCTGCAGGCCGCTGATTACGATGTCTCGCGTGCCGAGATGGGCATCGTGTACATTGACGAAATCGACAAAATTGGTCGCAAGACCGAAAACGTCAGCATCACGCGGGATGTCTCCGGTGAGGGTGTGCAGCAGGCGCTATTGAAGATCATTGAAGGCACCGTGTGCAACGTGCCACCGCAGGGGGGACGGAAGCATCCACAGCAGGAGTATATCCAAGTGAACACGGAGAACATTCTGTTCATCTGCGGCGGGGCGTTTGTTGGCCTCGACAAGCTTATGGAGCGCCGTCGTGGTCGCAAAACGATGGGTTTTGTCAATTCACACGACAAGCCGGAGGAGCAGGTGAAAATCAGGTCCGAAGTGGAACCGGAAGATTTACTCTCGTTCGGCCTGATCCCAGAATTCATCGGTCGTCTGCCTGTGATTTGTTCCCTGGAAGCGCTCACCGAGCAAGAACTCATGCGTGTGCTCACCGAGCCCAAAAATGCGCTCATCAAGCAGTATTCCAAGCTCATGCACATGGACGGTGTTGAGCTGTCCATCACGCGCGATGCCATGCTGGCCATGGCGAAGGAGGCAGTGGCACGTGGCACTGGCGCACGTGGATTGCGCAGTATTTTTGAGCGCATCATGCTCGATGTCATGTATGACGTGCCAAGTCGTCTGGACGTGCGCGGCGTCACCATCAACGAAGGCGTCGTCAAAGGCGAACGTGCCGCGATGCTGCGCAAACGGGTCGAGCGGAAAGCTGCGTAGGCTGTTGTTACAAAGCTGGGACGAAAATTCTGCTGGAGCAATCACGGCATCTCACGCCATAATGTGTGCCATCACGCCCATGAGCACCCAACCCACGTCCCGCCGCCATTTTATCCAACTCGCCACTGCGGCCATCGCTGCTGCGGGATCACGCAACATTATCGCAGCCGACAAAGAGCCGGCGTTCAAGATCTCACTGGCCGAATGGTCGCTGAACAAAGGCATCTTTGGCAAAGGCAGCGCAGAGCGCCATGAGCACCTCGATTTTGCCAAGATCGCCCGCAGCCTCGGTATCGACGGCGTGGAGTATGTGAACCAGATGTTCTTCGACAAGGCGGCCGATGCTGCCTACCTCGGCGAAATGAAAAAACGCCAGGAAGGTGAAGGCGTGAAAGGCTTGCTCATCATGTGCGACCGTGAAGGTAATCTCGGAGATCCTGATGAAGCGAAGCGCACGAAGACCATCGAGAATCATCTCAAGTGGCTCGATGCTGCCGCCACGCTCGGCTGCCACAGCATTCGCGTGAATGCTGCCAGCGATCCCAAGCTTAGCTGGGACGAGCAGATGAAGCTCGCCGCTGATGGCTTGCATCGTTTGTGCGTCGAAGGTGACAAGCGTGGCTTGTTCGTTGTCGTTGAAAATCACGGCGGTCTTTCCAGCAATGGCCTATGGCTCACGGGCGTCATGAAAGCCGCCGATCACGCTCGTGTCGGCATCCTGCCTGACTTCGGCAATTTTTATACTGATCGCGTCAAAGGCGAACTCTACAACCCCTACAAAGGCGTGCGTGAGTTCATGCCATGGGTGAAGAAAGGCATGAGCGCCAAGGCCTACGATTGGGATACCGGTGCCGGCAAGTTCTACACTGAAGACCGCCGCGAAGGTCGCGAAATGACGCTCGATTTCCAGCGCCTCATCGACATCGTCGTCAAAGCCGGTTACAACGGCTACATCGGCATCGAATACGAAGGTGATAAGCACACCGAGATCGAAGGCATCAAGCGCACCAAGCAGGCGCTCGAAGAAATCCGCTCCCTGCTCTGATTTTCAACCACCCACTCTACTTAACCACCCCGCACCCCATGCTTACCGACGACTCTCCCACCGCACCCGCTGCCGCAGAAACCGTGCTTTGGACCGGGCACACCTCCCAGTGGATTCACTTCTGGTATTACTTCCTTTGTATTTTACTCGCTGTAGGCATTGCCTTCGCAGCCACCATACCTGCGGTTTTCACTGGCGGCTTGGCCTACCTCGCTTTGATCATTCCGCTCGTCATGTGGCTCATGCGCTGGTGGGTCACGAAATGCACCACATATGAGCTGACGACCCAGCGTTTGCGCATGCGAACCGGTGTCCTCAATAAGCGTGTGGATGAACTTGAGCTCTACCGCGTCAAGGACTACGCCATGGATCAGCCCTTGATGTTGCGTCTTGTCGGCCTAGGCAACGTCACCATGGTCACTTCTGACGCTAGCACTCCCACCGTTGCCATGAGAGCCATTCCTGGAGCCGAACAGGTGCGCGAAAAACTGCGCTCCGCCGTTCAGGCTGAACGTGATCGCAAACGCGTCCGCGAACTCGACGTGGACAATCACGATGAAGGAGCGCTGAAGTAATCCTCTTGGCTTAAGCGCCGACTTTCTCTTCGCCAACGACGCTCGCCTTGCCGTCTTTGACCTCGATCCGCAGCTTGAGGCGGCCGAATTCCTTCTTGTAGCTCCAGCCCACCTCGGTATCCCAAGTCGTGGCGCTGGTGGATTGGAGCTTGCGCAGCTGGAGGATGAACGCGGCGAGGCGCGTCTCGGCATCGACGATGGTGTGGTCGGGATCGATGTCCTTGAGACTCTGTGCGTTGATGAATTTGAGCTTCAGATCGGCAAAGCGCTGGGTGAAGGCATCGCTGGCGGGCGTCATGCCGTCGCGGTTGATTTCACCGAGTACGATAGCGTAGCTTTTAGCGACGCCGGGGTTCAGATCGGGCAATTGGGTGATGAGATGACGCAGCGCGGTCTCACCGGCATCGCATTCATACAAATTGAGGGGCAGGGGAGCCGTGTCGGAGGAATCGCAGGCGGCGAGACCGAGGCAGAGGGTGGCAAGAAGGACGAGGCGGCGAGTCATGTGCGTGTTCATGGCATGGAATACGCAGCTTGGCAATGCGCCGCCGCTCTCCATGATCGCGTGATGTTCGACATCCGCGAAAAACCCAACATGGTCGAGAGCGCCTTCCTCATTGGGGCCTACTTTGACCGCCGCCATAAGCAGGAGGCCTTCGATTTGCTCGAAGAGCTGGCTGAGCTAGTGACAACGCTGGGTATTAACATCATCGGCAAGGAACTCGTCTTTTCCCGCGAGCACACAGCGCGCTACCTGATTGGCAGTGGCAAGGCGGCGGAACTGATGAAGCAGGCGAAGGACATCGGCGCTGACTGCATCGTGTGGGACAATGAACTCAGTCCAGGGCAGCAGCGGGCGTGGGAAAGCGAGGGCAACATCTGCGTGATCGACCGCCATGAGGTGATTCTCGATATTTTCAACATGCGGGCGAAGACGCGTGAGGCGCGGCTGCAGGTGGAGCTGGCGCGGATGGAGTATTCCATCCCACGACTGACGCGCATGTGGGCGCACTTAGACCGACAAGGCGGTGGAGCCGGGGGCGGACAAGGTGGTGCCGGCGCGGCGCGTGGTGAAGGCGAAACGCAGCTCGAAGTGGACCGTCGTCTCGCGAGCAAGCGGCTGGACAAACTGCGTGCCGATCTCGAAGACGTGAAGAAGCAGCGTGACACGATGCGCAAGGATCGCACACGGGTGTTTGTGCCGCATGTGGCCATCGTCGGCTACACGAACGCAGGCAAATCGTCGCTTCTGAACAAACTCACCGCAGCCGATGCTTATGTGGAGAACAAGCTCTTTGCCACGCTGGATACGACCACGCGACGCATGGAGCTGCCGGATGGTCAGTCGCTCCTCGTCACGGACACCGTCGGCTTCATCCGCAATCTGCCGCACGATCTGGTGCAATCCTTCCGTGCGACGCTGGAAGAGGCCACGCAGGCGGATTTTCTCATCCACGTCATCGACGCCAGCTCCATGCAGGCCGTCGATTTTTATAAAACCACCACGAAGGTGCTCGGTGAGCTTGGCGCAGGCGACAAACGTGTGTTGCTGGTGCTGAACAAGGCGGATCTGGTAGATGATGCGCGGCTGATGGAGTTGCAGCGTGAGTTTCCTCAGGCGCTGGCGATTTCTGTGAAAACGGGGCAGGGGATGGACGACCTGCTGCACCGTTTGGACGAGTTTTTGATCGACCGCGTGGTACGTCTCGAACTGGATTTGCCGCTGGACCGCATGGATCTCGTCGCCCTTGCTCATCAGGAGGGCAAGGTGCTCACTGAAGATTACGAAAGCGGTCGTGCGGTGATTCAATGCGTGATCCCGAAGCGCTTTGAGAGCCGGTTCGCGGGCTTTGTGCCCGGTTTTGTGGAATCCGCCTCCCGAAACAAAGGAAAGAAGTAAAAAAGAGCCGCCAATCGCAGTTTTCTCCCACTCATGTTCTCACTCGCTAACAAAACCGTCATCATCACTGGAGCCGGATCAGGCATCGGTCAGGCCATCGCTGTACTTTTTGCCAAACAAGGCGCTCATGTCGAAGTACTCGATCTCAAACAGGACTCGGCGCAGGTCACCGTGGATCAGATCAAGGCTGCGGGCGGCAGCGCACGTGGTTCTGCGTGTGATGTGGGCAGCTATGGCGAAGTGAAGGCCATTTTTGATGACGTGGCGAAGCAGCACGGCAAGATCGACATTCTCGTCAACAACGCGGGCATCGCGCACATCGGCACCGCCTTGACCACGGCTGAGGAAGACATGGACCGACTGCATCGCGTGAACATCAAGGGCGTGCATGCCTGCGCGCAGGCCGCTCTGGTTCACATGACCGAGAAGAAAGCCGGCGTCATCCTCAACATGTGTTCCATCGCGGCGCAGATGGGTCTCGCAGATCGTTTCGCGTATTCGATGACGAAGGGGGCCGTCCTGATGATGACCTACTCAATTGCGAAGGATTTCATCAAGCAGGGCATCCGCTGCAACTGCATCGCACCTGCACGAGTTCATACGCCGTTCGTGGATGGCTATCTGGCAAAAACGTATCCCGGCCAGGAAGCCGAGATGTTCCAAAAGCTCAGCGAAGCCCAGCCGATCGGCCGCATGGCGAAGCCAGACGAGATCGCGGCACTCGCACTGTATTTGTGCAGCGATGAGGCGTCCTTCGTCACCGGCAGTTCCTACCCGATTGACGGTGGGGCGGTGAATCTGCGGTAAAACAAAACGGCACCGGGTTGTCCCGATGCCGTTTGGATTTAAATCGCTCGCGATTCAGTTCAGCTTACCTTCCAGCCTTCACGATAGGACGGACGAGTGATGAACTTGTTCGGAGCCTCGACGTTGGTGACTTTCATCGCTTTTTGGTCCCACTGGACGGCCTGCTGGGCGCGAATGGCGAGATTGCCAAGGAGGACGAACTCGGTGAGCGGGGCGGAGTAGTCGAAGTTCGAGCTGGGCAGGCCGCCGTTGACGATATGGTGCGCCCATTCGCCCTGCGGATTATCCGGCATGACGCTGCGGGTCTCCGTCTGCTTGATCTTTCCGGCCTTCATGTCGAGACGGACCTGGGTGTACCTGTCGAGCGGATAAATGATCGGGCTTTTGCAGTAGGCATCGCCTTCAAAGATGACGCCATCGGTGCCGATGAACATCATGCCGCTGCTGGCCTTTTTGTAGGTTTCTTCGGGGATGTCGGGATGGCGCTCGGGCTTGTTCGGCATGCCATCTTTTTCACCATCGTGCCAGGAAACGGTCATGGCGGCATGTTTGCCAGCAGGCATGTGGTACACGAGCTTGCTCCACATCGGGGCGTTCAAATCGCTGATCGGGCCGCTTTCGGCCTCGATCTTTTCAGGAATGAGCTGGCCGAGGATGCTGAAGGTGGAGTCCATGATGTGGCAGCCCATGTCGCCCAAAGCGCCGGAGCCGAACTGCCACCAGCCGCGCCAGTTGAAGGGAGCCGGGCCGGGGCTGCGCTTGTTTTTCTTGGACGCGGCTTCGTCGAGGTCGAACTCGAAGTAAGGCTCGCTCGGTTCGCAGGAGAGCCAGAGATCCCAGTTCAGGTTCGGCGGGCACTCGATGAGTTTCTTTTTGATCGGCCCCTGTGGCCAGATCGGGCGGTTCGTCCAAAGGCGGATTTCCTTGAGCGTGCCGATGGCCCCCTGTTCGATCCATTCCTTCGCCATGCGCTGGCCGTCCATCGTGCGGCCCTGGTTGCCCATTTGGGTGACGATCTTTGCCTCTTTTGCCGCACGATGCAGATCGCGCACCTCGGAGATGTAATTGCAGAGCGGTTTCTGCACACAGACGTGCTTGCCGTGCTTGATGGCATGCATCGCGGCGAGATAATGCGTGTGGTCGGGAGTCGAAACGATGACGCCGTCGATGTCCTTCGCCATCTCATCGAACATCTTGCGGAAGTCCTGGTAGAGCTTCGGCGCCGGCGGCGCAGCCTGGCTGGAATCGAGATGGTGCTTCTCACGCTTCTTCGCGGCTTCCTCAAGACGCTTCGAGTCCACATCGACCATCGCAACGATGTTATGGTTCAGTGTTACCATGCCGGTGTCGGCCAGGCCTTTGCCGTTCGCGCCGATTTGGACGAGGTTCAGGCGCTTTCCAGCCGCATCCTGGCCTCGCAGGAGGAGATTTGGGACGGTGAAGGCACTCGCCGCGAGTCCGGCGGAGGTGGAGAGGAAACGACGACGTGAAAGCGTGCTGGAGTTCATGAGTTGAGGCAGGGTAGGATGCGGCTGGCGGAAACGCCGGAGAAAAGGAGATGTTGCAGCAGGTTGCAACCTGCAATCCGAAGTTGAATCGCAGCCCGATCCGGTGAAAAGGCAGGGCGTTCGTTGTCCCCGTAGTTCAATGGATAGAACGAGGGTTTCCTAAACTCTAAATACAGGTTCGATTCCTGTCGGGGATACCAGCGAGAGGCGCAGCAGATGACAAGTTTCAGCTATTGAGTCACCGCTTTTCCAGCGTATGAGAAAAGCCCCCCCACCATGCTCATCCCGATCTCATTTCCCACGTCCAACGGCCCTGCTGAATCGAAACCGCTTATCTCTGAAGAAGGCTGGGTCGTGCAGCATTTGTTTTTCAACATCGACCATGGTTATTGGGCTGCTTTGCTGCCGGAGGAGCGTCAGGAACGGCGGGAAAACTTCACGCGCACCATCGAAGCGATCCGCAAGCACCCAGGAACGCAGTTGCTTGCCTTTGCGATGGTTTCACCGAAGACCGAACTCGGTTTCATGTTGCTCACGCCAGATTTGCATGACTCGCAGCGCTTTGAGAAACAGATCAGCCTCGCACTTGGCCCAGATGCGCTGACGCCGGCCTACAGCTACCTCTCGATGACGGAGTGGACCGAGTACTCGCAGAGCGAGGATGAGTTCAAGGCGCAGATCGAGAAGGCTGAAAACCTCACGCCCGGCACCGAGGCGTTCGACAAGCGTGTGGCAGAGTGGAAGACACACATGACGAAATATTTCAACGACCGCCTCTACCCGAATATGCCGGACTGGCAGGTGTTCTGTTTCTATCCGATGAGCAAGCGCCGCAACGTGGGTGCGAACTGGTATGCAAACGATTTTGCCAAACGTCGCGAACTGATGGGCGGTCACGCGAAGACGGGCCGCAAGTATGCGGGCAAGGTGCGCCAGCTCATCTCCGGCTCCACCGGTCTCGACAGTCACGAGTGGGGTGTGACGCTGTTTGCGCACGACATGGTCCAGATCAAGAGCATCGTCTATGAGATGCGTTTTGATGAAGTGACCACGCAATACGGCGAATTCGGCGACTTTTACATCGGCATCCAGACACCGGCGAACGAGTTGCTGCAGCGGGTGATGCTTGCGTGAGGCAGGATTTGGTTCATTGCTCAAGGCCTGTGCCAAACCAGCCCCTCACCATCGCCAATCGTCATTTCCACTCCCGTCTCATGCTGGGGACGGGCAAATTTGCCAGTGGCGAGCTGATGCGCGATGCCATCATCGCTTCTGAAACGGAAATCGTGACCGTGGCACTGCGCCGGGCTGATTTGACGGGTAAGGGTGATCCGTTTGCCAATATTCTCGATTTTATCCCGAAAAACGTTCTGCTGCTGCCGAACACCAGCGGCGCGATGAACGCGGAGGAGGCGGTGCGCCTCGCGAGACTCGCAGTGGCGGCCGGTTTGCCGAACTGGGTGAAGCTCGAGATCCATCCCGACCCGCGCTACCTGCTGCCAGACCCGATTGAAACGCTCAAAGCGGCCGAAATACTCGTGAAGGAAGGCTTCATCGTGCTGCCTTACATCAATGCCGACCCTGTGCTGGCCCGCCGCCTCCAAGACGTGGGCACGGCCACGGTGATGCCGCTGGGATCGCCCATCGGCTCGCATCAGGGCATCACGACGCGGCGGATGATTGAGATCATCATCACTCAGGCCACCGTCCCGGTCGTGGTGGATGCGGGTATCGGTGCGCCGAGCCATGCAGCGGAAGCCTTTGAGATGGGCGCGGACGCGGTGTTGGTGAACACGGCCATTGCCGTGGCCTCAGACCCCGTGCGCATGGCTCAAGCCTTCAAAATGGCCGTGGAAGCCGGACGCAGCGCCTTTGAGATTGGGCTGACCGAAAGTGCTGCCGAAGCCGCCGCCACCAGTCCGCTGACGACTTTTCTCTATCAGTAGCCTAGCCGCCGGATCAGCCTTTGACGAGGTAGGTGAACACCACCACTCCGCAAAGAAGGAACCCGACTGCGATGCACATGCCGTAAAAGATGACCATAGGGGAGGTCATCTAGCGTGAAACTTCACGACTGCTAGTGAAAATTTCT
>CANIZT010000089.1 GCA_947471905.1 Verrucomicrobiaceae bacterium | reverse complement strand
CCGCAGGACACCGAAACAGATGGCGATGCCGTGGCCGCGCTAGAGCACACCTTCGCTCGTTGGCAAAGCGTGGCCGCACTGGCCGCTTTCGATCTTTTGTGGATGATTTGGCGGTTTTGGCAGGTCAGCACACCCGCAAGCATTGGTGGCTGGTTCTGGATCGAGTTGTTACTGATCTTCGCGGCACTACCACTCGCTGTGGCGGCGGTTCCGGGGCATTTTTTTCATCAGGGAGCCGTGGCCTTGCGCATTTTGTTGCGTGCGCTGCTGCCATTGCTTGCGCTGGCGATCACGGCGCTCGCCTTTCTAATTCTTGCGCATTACGCCTCGGCCATGGCGCATGCTTTGAGCGCGGATTCACCGCTGTGGCGCATGATCGTGCTGCCGTTGGATGCTTTGGTGCTTGCCATGCTGGATTGCTGGCTATTGCTAGCGGCTCTTCTCATCATGCTGCGCCACGGCTTTCCACGTTCTCCATCCGCATGACCAGCGGCACGCTTTCTCCTGAACAGATAACTCGGCGGGCAAAGTCGAACTTGGCCTTTGCGCTCGCCTGTCTGCCAAAAGAACGCCGTCGTGACATGATTGTTTTCTACGCCTTCTGTCGTGTCGTCGATGACATCGCGGATGCCACAGATGTGGGCGAGGATGAAAAAGAGCAGGAATTATCCCGCTGGAAGCAGTGTGTGGTGGAAGGCAAACCACCGGGGCATCCGGTTCTCGATGAAGTCGTCCTGCTTCCGGCGAAATACGGCTTCCCGCGTGCCTGGCTCGGCGAGATCATCGACGGCGTCGCCAGTGACATCACCAAGACACGCTACGAGACCTTTGAAGAACTGCTCAGCTACTGCTACAAGGTCGCCAGCGTCGTCGGCCTCGTAAGCATCGAGATTTTCGGCTACACGAACCCCGCCACACGCGATTACGCCATCAATCTCGGCTACGCGCTGCAATTCACGAACATCATTCGCGATGTCGGCCAAGATGCTCGTGACACGGGTCGCATCTACATTCCGCAGAGTGAGCTACGGCAGTTTGGGGTGCTCGAAAGCGAAATCCTTGATGCGCGTCCGAGTGAGCGCTTCACAAAGATGATGGAGTTTCAGTATCGGCGTGCCCGGGATTACTACCATGCCGCGCAGAAAGCTCTGCCACCTGAAGACCGCAAAAACATGGTCGCCTCCGAGATCATGGCCGCCATCTACTCGCGCATTCTCGAAAAGCTCAAACGCGAGAAGTTTCCCGTCTTCACCAAGCGCTGCCGTCTCAGCAAAGTTCACAAAGTGTGGATTCTCGGCAGCCATTTGATCAAAGCCAAGCTTGGCCTTTCCTGAACGCTGCAAGCAACTTTGTGTCACCGCCGTACTGGCTCTCCCGTTTTCCCATTCATGAAAAAATCCCTCGTTCTTGCCCTGCTTGCCGGAGTTCTACCACTACACGCCGAAAAGCCTCTCAAAGCCCTCCTCATCGCCGGAGGTTGCTGCCATGATTATGCAAAGCAGCATGAGATCCTGAGCAAAGGCATCCAAGCCCGCGCCAACGTGCAGGTCGATGTGATCTGGACGGATGACAAGTCCACGAACCCGCCGCTGCCGCTCTATGACAAGGCAGATTGGGCCAAAGGCTACGACATCATCATCCACGACGAGTGCGCGGCGAGCATGAACAACAAGGAGACGCTCACGCGCATCCTCGATGCTCACAAAACGATCCCTAGCATCCAGCTTCACTGCGCCATGCATAGCTTCCGCACGGGCGAGGATCGCTGGTTCAAGCGTCTCGGCCTGCAATCGAACTCGCACGGCCCGCAGGAGCCCATCGCCATCACCTTTGTCGATAAAGAGCACCCGATCACCAAGACGCTCGTTGATTGGACCACGATCAAAGAAGAGCTGTATAACAACGTGAACCTCTTCGACGCACATCCGCTGGCGATGGGCAAGCAGATGGTCAAAGGCAAGGCCGTGGAATACATCGTCGCCTGGACGAACGAAAAATCCGGTGCCCGCAGCTTCAGCACGACCATCGGGCACAACACGGAGACCGTCGCCGATGCACGTTACCTCGATCTCATCACGCGCGGCCTGCTTTGGGCCTGTGACAAGCTCACGCCGGACTACCTGACGCCGTTCAAAGGGCAGAACCAAGTGACGTTTGTGCCGGCAAAGCCTGTCGAGGCTCCGAAGCCGCCGCCCACGCCGAAAGACGCCACCGGCATCAAGACGACCGCGAGCAGCACTCAGCCGGGCAATGATGCCTGGAAGGCTGTGGATGGCGATGAAAGCACCCGATGGTGCGCCAGCGGTGCTAACATGCCTGAGCGGCTTGAGCTTGAATTCGAAAAGCCACAGGACCTCACTGGCCTCGAGATCGTGTGGGAAAGAAAAGACAAGTCCTACCAGCACAAGATCGAGATCGACGGCAAAATGGTGGCAGACATTTCCATCTCCCAAAGCCATGTTTTGGAAGCCAAGCAGGCCAAAAAAATCGTCATCACCTGCACAGGGAATGACCATGGCGGCTGGGCCAGTATCCGCGAAGTGAAGCTCAAAGGACCGGGCATCAAAGCCATCGCGCCGAAGCTCAGCGCCGAGCAAAAGAAGGAGTATGACAAGGCGAATGATCCCCGCGCCAAGGAAGGCAACATTGTGCCGAAGATCGTGAAGCTCACGCCGGAGGAGGAAGCGGCCATCTTGAAGGATGTGAAGGTCGCCGAGGGCTTTGAGGTCTCCCTTTTCGCGAACAGCGCCGCGGCGAACTACCCGGTCTTCGTCGCCGCGGAACCGGATGGCACGCTCTACGTTTCCTCGGATGGCAACGGCTCGCTGGGCCGCAATCCGAAGCGCGGTCGCGTCATCCGCCTGCGCGATCTCGATGGCGATGGCCGTGCCGATGAGACGAAGGTCTTTTGCGAAGTCGATGCGCCGCGCGGCCTCGTGTGGGATCACGACCGGCTTTACCTCGTGCATCCGCCGCATCTGAGCGAGTTCATTGATGCCGATCACGACGGCGTCGCCGAGAAGCAGAACATCCTCGTGAAGGACATCGCCTTTGGTTACAAAGACCGTCCTGCCGATCACACCACGAACGGCCTCAGCCTCGGCATCGACGGCTGGCTTTACATCGCCGGCGGCGACTTTGGCTTCATGAAAGCCACCGGCATCGATGGCAAGACGCTCCAGCATCGCGGCGGCGGCGTCATCCGCGTGCGGCCCGACGGCAGCGGTCTCGAAATTTACTCCACCGGCACGCGCAACATCCTCGAAGTCGCCATCAGCCCGCTGATGGACATCTTTGCCCGCGACAACACGAACGACGGCGGCGGCTGGAACGTGCGCTTTCACCACTTCACCGGCCTCGACGACCACGGCTACCCGCGCCTCTACAAAAACTTCAATGACGAGTGCATCCAGCCCCTCGCCGACTACGGCGGCGGCAGCGGCTGCGGCGCGGTTTACATCGACGAGCCCGGCTTCGGCGATTGGAACAACGCCCCCTTCACCTGCGACTGGGGCAGCGGCGCTCTCTGGCATCATCAGGTGAAGCCCAAAGGCGCGACCTTTGAAGAAACCCGCAAGCCCGAGCCCTTCATCAAAATGACCCGCCCCACCGACGCCGATGTCGATGGCCTGAGCCGCGTCTATTGCGCCAGTTGGAAAGGTGCGACCTTTGACTGGGCCGGACCGGATGTCGGCTACATCGTCCAGGTGAAGGCGAAGGGCTTCAAAGCCGAGCCGCTGCCGGATTTCGCGAAGGCGAAGGATGAGGAGTTGGTGAAGGCGCTGGATCTCACCAAACCGCAGAGCTATCGCCGCCGCATCGAAGCGCAGCGCGAACTCATGCGGAGGGGTAGTAAACTGACCGAGGTCTATGAGCGCCAGTTTGGTGATAACAGAAGTGTCGAACGCAACCTCGTGGCTTCATTCAAGGAGAGTGCTTCTAATGATGAAGTCATCGCTTCCATTGCCCATGCCGATCCGGTGATTTCGCACACAGCGATTCGCGCTGCTGCCGCCCGTCAGCTTTTCAAGCAAGCCTTTGCAGCTCTCGAGGGCTCCAGCAGTGACCGAGCAGGTATTTTGCGCTCACTTGCCATGATGCACGAGGCTGACGTCGTCTCCGGTCTGATTGAGCGTTTCAGCAAGGCCACCGATCCGGCGTTGCGCCAGGGCATCCTCGGAGCGCTCAGCCGCCTGCATTACAAGGAAGGCGAGTGGAAGGGCGATTCGTGGGGCACGCGACCGGACACGCGGGGGCCGTATTACCAACCGGAGGCATGGAGCGAGACACCGAAGATCGCCGTGGTACTTAAAGATGCGCTTGCGAAGGCCTCGCCCGAAGAAGCCGCGTTTTTGGTGAAGGAGCTGAACCGCAACCGCATCCAGTTCAATGAAGCCCTGCAGCGCATCCTCGCGCTGGCGAAGACGGATGCGAAGGTGATTCCTGATGCTGTGGCGCACTTGGCAACCGCGGAGAGTATTCCGGCGGAAGTGGTACCGATGCTGGTGAGTGTGCTCAAAGAGGCGGGCAAGAGTGCCCACACTCCCCTCACGCTTTCAGGTGCCATCATCGCGCTCTCGAAGACCGACAGTGCTGACGGCGTCGGCGCCACGCTCGCAGCATTGGATACGCTGAAGAAGCTCCCGGACTCCGGCAAAGACCTCGATGCGGCCTCGAACGCGTTCTTCAATGCACCGAAGCTCGAAAATCATCATCAACTCGTCGAGCAGATCGCCGAGAAACTCGATGGCTCCACCTCGATCTATGCCGACGCTGTGTTGTTGAACCTCGCGAATCGCAAATCCGGCAGCCCGGAGTCGATTCAGCTCTCGCAGAAAGCGCTGGACGCTGGTTGGGCGGAGGCGAAGCGGCGGAAGCAGATCGTGGAAGCGATCGGCTTGATCAAACACACACCGTCTGCTGGAAAAGTGCTCACTGCGCTCAGTGATCCTGATTCTGCCGTGCAAAAAGCTGCCGAGAACACCGCCAAGGCCATGCGCTTGAACCGCGAGAAGGACACCACGCCGCTTGTCAGCACGCTCAAACCCGAGGAAGTGTTCACCAAGGTCATCGCGATGCAAGGCGATGTCACGACCGGCGAAATGGTCTTCACTAAGGCCACCTGCGTTGCCTGCCACACAACGAAGGAGTCAGAGCCGCAGAAGGGGCCGTATCTCGGCAACATCGCGCAGACCTACAAGCGTCCCGACCTCGCGCAGAACATTCTCGATCCGAACAAAACTATCGCCCAAGGCTTCGCCAGCGAGGTGATCACGATGAAGGATGGCACGCAGCAGTTGGGATTCATCACCTTGGAGTCCGCCGACAACGTGAAGTTGCGCAATGTGGCGGCACAAGAGTTCACCTTTGCCGTGAAGGACATCAAGGAGCGACAGAAGCTCCCGATTTCGATCATGCCGCCCGGTTTGGCGAATAATCTGACGCTGCGTGAGTTTGCGAGCCTGCTCGATTATCTCGAAGCGTTGGCAAAGAAGAAGTGAGCGCTGCTACGACCTGCTGGATTGAGCTGGAAAGGACATATCTGCGATGCATTCCCGCACGATTCGCAGGCATTCATCCGCACTTGCCGGCATGGGCAAGGTGAGCGGTCGGCTCTCGACTCGCAGATGACGCAGATCACCCTCCCGGCGCACCTGAGTGACTTCAATGCCGTGAGCGGCAAAGAAGCGCACGACTTCCTGATTGCTGGCGTAGCGACTCATGAAGACGGCGCAGTCGTTGCGGTGGCGTTTTTTTGCAGGCGCCATGCGACGTCGCCACGGATGGCGAAGGGTAAGGGATTGGCCATGGAGGAAGGGATGCGATAGTCGTGGTCCTGATAGACGTCGAATTTTCCGCCCGGATAGATGAAGGCGACCATGACGCGTCCGACAGGAACCTCCTCCAAACCCATGACGCGAATCCAGTAGGGCACCTGTTGCTTGATGCCTTCCACCTGCATGGGCTTGCCGCTGAGGTCGTATTTTTTGGGGACGTCGATTTTCTCAATGCGCCAAGCTTGGCAAAGGCAGGCACCGTCCTCGATGACACGAACCTGAATTCGTAGCCTGACACCACGCTTCTCGTGGGCGCGAATCTCGTTGCTCTCCTGCTTCTGCTGTTTGCGCAGAGCTTCGAGAGCAAGCTTGTCCCTTTCCATCTCCATGATGGCCTTGGTGCGCTGCTCATGCCGCTGGCCAGCGGTGTTGACGGACTTGCGTGGGTCGTAGCCAAACAGGTCCTGGATGTCGCGCGGCAGTTCGCCAAGGAGCACGACGGCGGCACCTCCAGAATGGATGAACCGCACCTCAGTGGCGTCATAGCGAGTGACTTTGACGTCGGTGTAGGTCTGGCCCGTGCGCGTGGTGAGTGTAGCGAAAACGAGCGGTTTATCCTGTGCCTGCAGCAGACCAACGAACAGGAGTGTGATGAGCCAGTTTCGATTCATGGGTGAATGGCTAAACGGATTGAAGGAGCATGAATCCAAGGTGCGAAGGAGTCAACGAATGGCGGACAGAAGTTGGAGACTTGGAGAGGCGTGCTATATAATTAACGAGTGACGCAATTGATTGATGCGTTTGCCTGTTGCCGAATTTTTCCAACTATGACTCTCCGCGAACCTGAAATCGTCGAACTCTCCACACCCTCCGGCCCCATGCGCACGATGGTGCTGCGGCCTGCGGCAGAAGGTCGGTTTCCGGGACTACTGTTTCACTCGGAGATTTTTCAACTCACGGCACCGATTTGCCGCACGGCGGCGGCGCTGGCAGGACACGGCTTCATCGTGGCTTTGCCGGAGATCTACCATGAATATCTACCGGCTGGAACGGTGCTGGGATATGATCAGGCGGGCTCGGATACGGGCAATCGGTTGAAGACGGAAAAGCCGGTGGCGGGCTATGATGCGGACAATCGTGCGGTGCTGGACTATTTGAAGAGCCACGCGGCCTGCACGGGACGGCTCGGCTCCTTTGGCCCCTGCATTGGCGGGCATCTGACTTATCGCGCTGCGTTGCAACCCGACGTGGCTGCTGCGGCGTGTTTTTATCCGACGGATCTGCACAAGCGCAGTCTCGGTGCAGGCATGAACGATGATTCGCTGGCGCGTGCGGCGGAGATCACCGGTGAGTTGATGATGGTCTTCGGTCGCCAGGATCCGCATGTGCCCGCCGAGGGCCGCGCAATGATTTATCAAACACTCACCGCTGCCGGGGTGAAGTTTACCTGGCATGAGTTCAACGCTGCGCATGCTTTTCTGCGTGACGAGGGGCTGCGTTATGATGCGGAGCTAGGGCGGCAAGCGCTTGGCCTGACGGTGGACTTTTTCCGCCGGTGTTTAGGCTGAAAATTCTTTATTCTCCGTTCACTTCGTAATCTCCTAGGAAGTTCCGAGTTGGAACAGGAGAAAAGAGAAAGAATGCAGAGGGAGTGAACAGGCAAGCTGCCTGTTTCACGAAGGCTGCTTAATGCAGGAAGTGGCGCACGCCAGTGAAGACCATGGCGAGCTTGCGGTCATCGGCCGCAGCGATGACCTCGGCGTCTTTGACGGAACCGCCGGGCTGGATGGCGGCGGTGGCACCGGCTTCGGCGGCGGCGATGAGGCCGTCGGGGAAGGGGAACATGGCGTCGGAGGCGACGATGCAGCCTTTGAGGCTGAGTCCGGCTTCCTTGGCTTTCCAAATGGCGATGCGGCAGGAATCAACGCGGCTCATCTGGCCGGCACCGATGGCGAGAGTGCGATCATGCGTGGCGAAGACGATGGCGTTGGATTTGACGTGCTTCACGACACGCCAGCCGAAGCGCATGGCTTCGAGTTCGTCGCGTGTCGGCGGACGCACAGTTTTAACTTTGTTTTCGAGATCATCGAGGCCTAGCGCACGGAAGTCACTGTCCATGACCATCACGCCGCCAGGAGCGGAGCGGATGATCGGCTCGGCGAGAGCCTCGGCGACGCCGGGGAGCATCTGGATGAGGCGCAGGTTCTTTTTCTTCTGCAACAGAGCGCGGGCATCGGCATCGAAGTCGGGGGCGATGATGACGTCGGTGAAGATCTCGGAGATAATGCGGGCGAGGCCGAGCGTCATGCTGCGGTTGACGACGATGACGCCGCCAAAGGGAGCCTGCTTGTCGGTCTCGAAGGCCTTTTGCCAGGCTTCACGCAGGTCTTCATCGGCACAGCCGACGCCGCAGGGATTGGTGTGCTTCAAGATTGCGACGGTGGGGCGGCGGAACTCTAGGGCGATCTCGGCAGCGGCGTGGATGTCGAGGACGTTGGTGTAGCTGAGGTCCTTGCCGTGCAGCTTGACGAAATAGTCGCCGAAGTTGCCGTAGAGTGAGGTCTTCTGGTGCGGGTTGTCGCCGTAACGCAGCTCAGCATAGAGCGGGAGGGAGACATTGAAGGTCTTCTGCGTGGTCTGTTCCTTGTTGAGGAAGCTGGCGATAGCGGAGTCGTAGCTGCCGGTGCGCTGGAAGACTTTGCAGGCAAGGCGTTCGCGGGTGGCCAGCGTGGTGTCGCCCGCGTTTTCCTTCATCTCATCGAGCACGACTGTGTAGTCGGCCGGATCGGTGATCACCGTGACCCAGCGGTGGTTTTTGGCCGCCGAACGCAGCATGGAAGGACCGCCGATGTCGATGTTCTCGATGGCTTCTTCGAGCGTGACGTCCTTTTTGGCAACGGTCTGCTCAAAGGGGTAAAGATTGACCACAACGAGGTCGATGACCGGGATGTCGTGCTTGGCGGCGTTGCGCTTGTCTTCTTCATTGTCGCGACGTTGCAACAGGCCGCCGTGAACTTTCGGGTGCAGCGTTTTGACGCGGCCATCGAACATCTCGGGGAAGCCAGTGTGGTCGGAAACGTCGGTGACCTTCAGGCCACCGTCCTTGAGGTGCTTGGATGTGCCGCCGGTTGAAAGCAGTTCCACGCCGAGCTCGGCCAAGCCTTTGGCGAATTCAAGAAGGCCGGTTTTGTCGGAAACAGAGAGCAGGGCGCGGGCGATAGGCATGAGGGGAAGGGAGAAGTTCGGGGGCGCGGAGTAAAGGGAGATTTGCGGGGGTGCCAAGCGCATTCTCGGTGCGCACCAAGGATGCCATTCACGGCGCAATCTTTGGTTCGTAAGGCGGATAAAACTTCCGTGCCCCGAACTCGATGTACCTGTTCTCGCCACTCTTCAAATACACGGGGGCCTTGGCGTCTACGTTGGTGGCAGCGGGTTGGTAAACGTAGTGACGACCAGAGGCATCGAGCGCGAGTTTGAACATCGTAGCGTCGTCGAACTCGACGGGATCGGTCGCACGGCGGTAAACCCCTTTGTCCTGGCCGAGAAAACGCAGGTTTGGCTCGTAGCGGTCTTCTTTGCCGAGCGCCGCGTAGTATTTCGTGTCGCCGAGAGCGGTTGGGTATTCCGTCCACTCGTAATCCGCCGGGTGAAGATGAATGCGCCAGGCTAGGATGACCAGCGAAGTAAGTAACAAGGCCCAGCCGAGCAGGAGACGCCCAGGAGTGTCGCGGATTTCGTTGGCGGCCATGCGTGGATGAAAGGTTGCAGGCATTGCTGGGCAAGAGGGATTTTGATTGTCAACATTCAGCGTCTCGGCTTCGATGCGCAACTTATGAGCAAGACATGGCGCATCGCGGGCATCAACTTTGATCACTTTCACATGGGCGATTTGCTGCGGCAGACCTCAGAGCATCCGAATGCCAAAATCGTAGGCATTTGCGATGAGAAGCAGGAGCGATTGGTGGATGCATCGCGGAATTTCAACCTCAGTGCAATGCAGGTTTTCACCGATTACCGGGTCTGCATGGAGCAGACGAAACCGGATATCGTCATCCTGTGCCCGGCGGCCTCCAAGCATGGCGAGTGGGTCGGAAAAATCGCTCCGTTCGGCACGCACATCATCATGGAGAAACCCTTCGCCGGATCACTGGCCGAGGCGGATGCGATGATCGCCGCCATGCAACCGCAGGGTAAACTGCTCACCGTGAACTGGCCCCTCGTCTGGGATGCTGGGCAGCAAACCGCCCATCGTTTGATCCAGGAAGGCGTCATCGGCGAGGTGCGCGAGTTTCACCACCACGGCGGCAATCGCGGCCCGCTCTACCACGGAGCCGACAAGATCGAAAAAGAACCCAGTGCCGCCGAAAAAGCCGCGAGCTGGTTCTACAGCCAGGCACAGGGCGGGGGATCACTGCTCGACTACATGGGCTACGGCACCACGCTCGGCACCTGGCACCTCGGCGGCCAGGCCCCGCTCGAAGTCACCGGCGTTTGGGACGAACCTGCCGGGCTGGAGGTCGATGAACACGCCGTGGCCGTCATCCGCTACAGCTTCGGTTTGAGCAAAAGTGAGACCCGCTGGGGCACTTTCACCGATCCCTGGACGCACCAGCCGCAGCCGAAGTGCGGTTTCGTCCTCAAAGGCACCGACGGCACCATTTCCTGTTACGACTACGAGAAAACCATCCGCGTCCAAACCCGCGCCCAGCCCGAAGGCTTCGAAGCACCTGTCGATCCCGTCCTCGCGCCCAACCGCAATCCCGTCGAGCACGTCATCCACCACCTCGAAACCAGCGCTCCACTCATCGGTCCGCTCCGCCTCGACATCTCCCGCATCGGCCAGCAAATCGTCGATACCGCGTTTCAGAGTGCGCAGGCAAAGCAGACGCTCAAGTTGGTGGGGTAGAGGTCAATTTTAATGGCCGATTTCAGATCTTATCACATGTAATTAACTACGAACAATCAATGTAAAGTCCACCTATAAGGTGGTGAGTCATTTTGAATATGGCTCTTGATTGAATCCTACTGGATTAAATCTTCCAGATCAGTCTCTGTGAGGCCTTCCATCATTGGCGCTTGGTCATTCAGGGCGGCTTCCACGAGGCCGCGTTTTTGGGTTTGGAGTTTGAGGATGCGTTCCTCGACGGTGCCGCGGATGACGAGTCGGTAGGCGTTGACGACCTTTTGCTGACCGATGCGGTGAGCACGGTCGATGGCCTGGGATTCGACGGCGGGATTCCACCACGGGTCGGCCAAGATGACGTTGTCGGCGGCGGTCAGATTTAGGCCGTAGCCGCCGGCTTTGAGGCTGATGAGGAAGATGCGGCAGTTCGGGGCTTTTTGGAAGCGGTCCACTTGGGCCGAGCGGTCTTGGCTGCTGCCATCCAGGTAGGCGTGGTCGAGTTTTTCGGCCTTCAGATGGTCACGCATGAGGCGTAGGAACTGCACGAACTGACTGAACACGAGCAGTTTACCACCTGATTCCAGTGTGGACTCGATTTGGCCAATAAGGGCCGGCCATTTGCCGGAGAGATCCTCCTGCCCCAACCCTTTGAGCGCCTCGGGTTGGACGCCGGTGAGGCGCAAATCGCAGCAAACCTGGCGCAGGCGCAGCAGGACGGTGAACATGGTCATCTTGGCCCCATTCTGGCCAGAGCGGCGACGGGCGGCTTTGATCTCCTCCCGTCCCTCCTCCAGAATCCTGCGGTAGAACTCGGTCTGGGCCGCGCTGGGGGCACACCAGAGCACCTGCTCGATCTTCTCGGGCAGATCCTTGAGCACTTGGCGTTTCGTCCGGCGCAGGAAGAACGGCTGGGTCAGCTTCTGGAGCCGCAGCGCGGCCGATTTGCCCGCTGGAAGATCCAGACCGGACTGGATCGGGCTTTCGAACCGCTCTTTGAAGGAATTCTGGTTTCCGAGGTAGCCCGGCAGCGCGAACTGGAAAATGGACCACAAATCCCGCACTCCGTTCTCCAATGGCGTGCCCGTCAGGGCGATCCGACCGTTGGATTTGAGGCTGCGCAGCGTCTTGGCGGCATCCGTGTCGGGATTGCGAATGAAGCTGGCTTCATCTAGCAAAATGAGCCCGAATTGAACAGTTTGGTAATGTTTAATATCTCTGATGATCAATTGATAAGAGGTCAATATCACGTCATGGGTATTAATCATGCTCAAGGCCTTTTCCCGGCCCGATCCCTGCACCTGCAGTACCTTCATGGCGGGTGCGAAGCGCTCAAACTCCGCCTGCCAGTTGCCCAGCAGCGACTTGGGGCAAACCACCAGCACGGGGCCGCTTTGCGCCCCTTTCCGATGCTTTAGAAACAGCGCCAAGGCGATGCTCTGGACGGTTTTCCCGAGACCCATCTCATCGGCCAGGATCCCCCCCCTACCCCTCAGAATCCGGGAAGTCATCCAGCAGACGCCTTCCATCTGGTAAGGCCGCAGCATTCCAGCTAGATCCCCGATCTCGGCCCGCACCTCCTCATCGGTAATCTTAATCTCGTTCGCCGACCCGGCAGCTTCATCGCCAAAGTAAGCCGCATGCGCCCCGTGCACACGAGCCCCCTCGGGCGTCAGCTCCAGCGGCACATCGCGCAGAGATTCCTCCAAATCATCCACCGCAGCGATGTCGAGGATGTAACGCTTCCCATTGGCTCCCTGCACGGAGCGCTGCCCCGAACGCACGAGTCGGAGCACTTCGGCACGCGGCAGGCGGAAGCCATCCGCCGATTCATAGGCGAACTCCATGCTCAGCCAATCTCCGCCACCCGAGGAGCCCCCCTGCGGCACAAACTTCGTTTTCGGCGCGATGCGCTGAATTCCCCGCGTCACACCCCGCCAGCGCTCACCTTCCAGAATCGTCGCCAACTCGCGCAGCAGCGGCAGTTCGGAAGCGTAGAAGCGTAGGACGTTTTCACTGCCCTGCAGGCGCCAGTTTGGGCCTTCCTGGCTGAATCCGAGGCTTTCCAACCGCCTCAAAAGGCGTGATTCGTCATCCACGTTCTGAACATAGAAAACAAAGTCATTCTGTTCATCATGAATGGGGAATAGACTGGATTTCTCCTGCAACGGACGCACCGGCCAGCGATGACTGCCGTAGCGTGCCGAAACCTTGGCCTCCAGCAGTTGCAGGGAGCCATCGAGCTGGATTTCAAACTCACAGGGCACCGGCACAACGTGGAATTTCTCCAGTCCGCCGCCCCGCAGCTCCATCTGGAAGCACTCGCCCAGCGTCTCCCCCTGCTCTGCCAGCCAGCGCAGCGGCCGTGTGACCGCCCCCCGGCTCAAATCGCCCGCCAAAGCGGTCAATTCGGCGCTATCAGCCAAATGGCGGAACAGCGTGGCCGTTTCCTGGCACAGCCACCACGCCCCCATCACATGGCGGTGCTGACTGCCTTCCAGTTTGAGCCGCACGTTGGCCGCATCCACCGACTCGACCACCAGCGGCAGGCGCACCAGCTCCGGGGCCACATGGAGGGGGATTTCCTTGCCATTCGGCTTCCCCGCAAAGACCCGTGGATGCTCCGCCAGCGATTGCAGGAACACATTCAAACCTTCGCCCTTGAGCGAGATCGGCAAACTCTGCGGCTGCTTGATCCCCTGCCCGGCCAGCCAGGCCGCAAACCAGGACGACTCCGCTTCGCCCCCGGACTCAAACTTTACAAAAACGCCAAACGGCTCCCGCGCCTGTCCCTGGAGCAATGTTTCCGGCAGGTAAAGCGAGTAACGCCCCGCAATCGTCAGCGGCATGCTCGGCAGGAGCGGCGTTTCGCGTTTCGTGGGCGCTTGAGGCGAACTGGATGGTCTCGCGACCGAACTTGTAACACCGCTTTGCTCTCGCACATGCGCCAGCGCCACTGCCAGCGCATGCTCACACATCATGCCGCTCCGCCGTGCATGCGGGCAGGTGCAGAGATTCTCCACATCAGACGCCGTGCGGATGCGCAGGCCGGTGGTGAACTTCATTTTTCCAGATCCGGCCGTGCCGCGAATCATTCCGTCATTCGTGCTCGTGACAGCCGCCAAACCGGCATCCACCAGCGAGCGTGCGGATTTCATGACCGCCCAACCGCCGATCTCTGCGAGCCATTTCTCTGTGATTTCCATTTCGTGCTGGCGTGTCCCATGGTTTATCTGCAAAGTCCAGTGCCAAGTGCCCATGAGGAT
>CANIZT010000088.1 GCA_947471905.1 Verrucomicrobiaceae bacterium | reverse complement strand
CGGCGCGATGTTTTGGTCCACGAAGGACTGAAGCACCAGTTTAAGCGGTTTGGGGGCTTCGGCGGCCCAAAGCACTCCTGAGAGGGCGAGAAGGAGAATCAGACGTGCTTTCATGAAAAGGGTGCTCACCCGGCTCAATTCGGCGTGGCCTCGCCGTGCGGATAACGGTAGTCGGCCTTGGCGTCGGTGGAGACCTGCTTCGTGGAGCCGTCGGCGAGCGTGTAGAGGAAGAGCTTGCCTCCGGCGTGATAGACGATGGACGTCTCGCCCTTCGTGAAACGCGGGTAGGCGAACCACACCTTCTTTCCTTCCACGTTCGCGAAGGGCTTCATGTTCGTGATCGTGCGCTGCTTCACGTCGAAGTCGGCGACGTAGAGCGTGCGGCCAGGAAACTCGTATTTGAAGCCGGTTTGATACTCGAAGCAGATCTTCGTCTCGCTCGGCGACACGCTGATGCGGTCAAGAATGCCATTGGGCGCGAGTTCGCAGGTCACGCGCTCGAACTTTGGTTCGCCGCCCGGATTTGGCGTCATGAGGTAGTAGCCGCGACCGAGTTTCGGAGGCGTGGCGGAAACGAAGAGCCTTCCATCATGCACGGCGGAGTGAACCCACGCGTGGTAGCTCGGATCGGTCAGCTGCACCTCCTCGCCCGGCTTGCCGCCGATCTTGCTCGCCATGATGTGGTAGCTGAGCTTGCCGGGCACTTTGCGATTCCACACGGGTGTGTTCGTGCCGTCGCGTGTCCACGTCGGATTGAAGTCGGTGAACGTGCCGTCGCTGAGCTGATGAAAGCCCGTGCCGTCAGTGTTGATGATGCACATCGTCGTGATCCAGTTGTTCACGTCCGGGTCGTCCTTTAAGCGGCGGAAGAACACGAGATGATCGCCCGTGATCGACCACGACGGTTTGAAATCCCAATGCCCGCTAGTGATCGCTTTCGTCTCCGGCTGGCCGAGCACGGTGATGTGGATCTCGCCATCCTTGTAGTAGGACGCACGGGGCATCGTTTCTGCCGCTTGAGACAACGTGACGATCAACAGGAGAGATAGGATGGCTTTCATGGACATGGCGTGTTCGGTGAACGTGCTTGAGCCACGAAAGTCGCGGTCATTTTCAGCTCCAATGCTGTGCGATCTTCTTCTTCAAGAACTCCACGCTGCGGGCGAGCTGCTCCATGCCATCGACGCCGTCTTCGATGCTGATCCAATTGTCGAAGCCCTTGCTCTTCAGCTCGGTGAAGATGGCGTCGTAGTCGTTGAGGCCTTTGCCTATCTCGCCGTGGCGGAGGCGTTTGGCGTAGCCTTGGGCACCGCCTTCTTCCTTGCGCAGGTCTTCGATGGTGCCCTCGGCGAGGTAGCGATCACTGGCATGCATGGTCACGACGCGATGCGAGACACGCTTCAGCAACTCGATGGGGTCTTCACCGGCGAGGTAGGTGTTCGAGGGATCGTAGTTCACGCCGAAGTTCGGATGGTTCACGGCATCCACGAGCTTGCAGAAGACATCCATCTTCTGCGCGAACTCGGGGTAGTCCCAGAAGTCGTCCTTGTAGTGGTTTTCAATGATCAGCGTGATGCCGCGCTCCTGCGCATACGGCAAGCATGCGTAAATCGAGTCCGCCGCGAGCTTCACGCCTTCATCTAGCGTCAATTCAGGCCGCCGCTGACCGCTGAGCACGCGGCAGTAACTGCCTCCGAGCGTGTGCGTCATGTCGATCCAGCGCTTTTGTTTGGCAATCTCCTTTTCGCGGAAAGCAGCGTCGGGATGCGTGAAGTCGGGCGAGCAGCACATCATCGGGATGACCTTGCCGGTGTCCTCGACCTCTTTGCGAAAGCGCGGCCAGTTTTTCTCATCGGCCATTTCTAGGAAGCCCGCATACCATTCCAGCCCCTGCACATCGAGCGTGGAGGCGAGCTTGATCCATTCGGACACGGTCATCGTCCCTTCTTTGCAAAGGGCGACCATGAAGGCTTTCGGGAAGGCGGCGAGTTTGGGCATCGGAATCGGAGTGGTGGAGTGCTGGAGTAGTGAAATCACTTCGTCGGAATGGTGCTGGCGTCCTTCGGGGGATTGCGGCCGATGAAGGGGTGTTGTTCCAGATCGAAAACCTGGCCGCTGATGGGGCCGCATTCGTCGGCGAGGAGCCAGGCGGCGCAGGCAGCGATCTCTTCCGGCCATAGGATGCGGCCGGCAGGTGCATAGACCTTGGGCAGATCGGCATACCAATCGTCTTTGAGTCCGTGGGAGCGTTTACGTTTGGCTTCGTTTTCGGTGAGCACCCAGCCGGGGTTGATTTGGTTCACGCGCACGCCGTCCTCGCGCATGAGCGTGTCGCCCAGATTGCGAGTGAGGGTCATGAGAGCGCCTTTGGAGACGCTGTAGGGCATCAAATTCGGCTCGCCGCTCCAGGCGTTGACGCTGCCGATGTTAATGACGCTGCCGTGTGCTTCACGCAGATGCGGAAGCGCGGCGCGGGTGATGAGGTAAGGCACCACGCAGTTGATCTCAAGCATGCGGCGGAACCATTTGGCATCGGTGTCGTGAATGTTGCCGAGCCCGACTTGAGCCGCGTTGTTCACTACGGCATCCAGCTTGCCAAACGCGGCCACGGCCTTCTCGACGAGCAGTTGCGGCGCATCGTCCTCCGCGAGGTCTTTGAGCACGAGCACGGCCTTGTCCGCGCCGAGCTCCGCGACCGTTTCCTGGCCCAGATCGGCCTCCAGGCCGTGGATGAGCACTTTCGCGCCTTCCGCAACGCAGCGCTTAGCAATGGCCTTGCCGATGCCGGTGACGCTGCCGGTGATGAGGATGACTTTGTTTTCGAGTCGCATGTTAAGATTCGCTGGTGGGTTCATAGCCGAAGAATGGATAGTCATGCTCAGGCACGAAGTCGGGTTCGGCGAGAGGTTCTGTCGCTTCAGTGGCGGCGGCAGGCAAAATGGAAATCCCCAGACTGGCGAGCAAAGTCTGGCGCAGGGCGTCACGGCGTGACAGTGAAGATGAAACAGTTTCAGTTTTCATGATTAGGCTTCGCTGAATGGACCCGCATTCTGTTTCGCGAGGGCTTCACGCACTTTCACGCCATCGAATGTGCCGACATCGCTTTTCGCCTTCATCGCGAGAGCGGCGGCGGTTCCAGCGGCTTCGCCGAGGGCCATGGCCGTGGCGGTGACGCGGCTGGAGGCGCTGGCTTCGCTGCTGGCGCTGTGGCAACGACCGGCGACGAGGAGGTTGCTCACTTTTTGCGGAACGAGCGTGCGATACGAGATGTCGTAAGGCTTCGGTTGGAAGCCGGAGCCGGTGAAGGGCTTGTCGAGCGTTGTCTCGGGCGGGTGGATGTCGAGGAACCAACAGCCGGTGGCGATGGCGTCGTCGTGGCGTGTGGTCTTTTGCAGATCGTCGAGCGTGAGCACGTTCAGACCCACGATGCGGCGCGTGTCACGAACGCCGATGAACGGGCCGCTCATGATGTAGTAGCTGTTTTCAAAGCCGGGCACCTTCGTCTTCCATTCATTGAAGATGGTCCACGCGTCTTTGCGACCTTGGATCTCCGCACGGGTGAAGTCGGCAGCGTCCGTAGCATCGGCTGGCACACGTGTGGCGTGGACGTAGCACTCATCTTTCGCGAAGGCGAAGATGAGACCGGGGCCATAGAAGTTCGGCAAGCGGCCTTCCTTGTGCGCCTCGATGAGCACCTTCTTCGCAGCCTCCCTTGTCTCTTTGACGGGCACGACATTGCCGATGCGGAAATGCATCGTCAGCGGCATGAGCGGCGTGGATTTGATCGTGGGGCAGCCTGCCCAATGCGCGATGTCGCCATCGCCCGTGCAGTCGATAACCTGACTTGCCTCGATTCGAGTGAGGCCGTCTTTGTTGGCGATGATTACCGCCGAGATGCGGCCTTCCTTCACCTCCACGTCGCAGGCCAGACTGTGATAGAGCACCTTCAAATGGTCACTGTGCTTCAGGATCAGTTCATCGCTGAGCAGCTTGAACTCCTCGACATTCGGAATCCACACGCTGCCCCAATACTTCGTGATGAGGTCAGGCCGGAGGTCGTCGATGTGCTTCGCGCCATCCTTGGCCACGCCGAGCTTCTGCAGCAACTCCAACGGGATGCCTTTCACGACAAAGCGGCCCGATGGCTTGTCGATGAGGCCATCGAAGTAAGGCAGTCCGA
Source organism: Verrucomicrobiaceae bacterium (assembly GCA_947471905.1). Lineage (GTDB taxonomy): Bacteria > Verrucomicrobiota > Verrucomicrobiia > Verrucomicrobiales > Verrucomicrobiaceae > Prosthecobacter. The sequence continues at coordinate 9,839 of CANIZT010000088.1, read as the reverse complement.
CCGTGGTAATGATGCCGCCTGAAAAGCCCGCGCGTTCAATCAGCAAAGTCTTCGCTCCATTGCGTGCCGACGAAAGCGCCGCAGCGATGCCCGCGCAGCCGCCGCCGCAGACAAGAACGTCAGTTTGGATGGTCTTCATGTATGGCACATGATAACGGAGCCCAAGCCACGATCACCACGACAAAGTGTGTGCGAAATGCGCCACGCTCCATTCCAGCGAGGGTTAGCGCGAATGAAACTGCGCCTGCTCGCGTTTATGGCTCCTCATCTGATGCCTCGTTTTCTCCATCGTTCTTTGCTGGTCTGGTTTGCCGTTCAGGCAATCGGTCAAGCCGCTGCTCCCAGTCTGGAGGAGGGGCGGCAGCATTGGGCTTTTCAGCCGCTGAAGCATGGCGTGCTGCCGAAGGTGAATCTGGATTCGTGGCCGAAGAACGACATTGACCGCTTCATTCTCGCGAAGCTGGAGGCGGCGGGTTTGAAGCCATCGCACGAGGCGGATCGCGCCACGTTGATTCGGCGCGTGACGCTGGACTTGATCGGTCTGCCGCCATCGCCGGAGGAAGTCGCCGTGTTTGAGAAAGATGAATCACCGCGAGCTTACGAAGAGCTGATTGATCGCCTGCTCGACAGTCCGCACTACGGCGAGCGTTGGGGCCGACACTGGCTCGATCTGGCGCGCTATGCAGACACCTGCGGCGTGCATAACGATCTCGATCGACCCTACGCCTGGAAGTATCGCGATTACGTCATTCAGAGCATCAACGACGACAAGCCGTATGCGCGCTTCGTGGCCGAGCAGTTGGCAGGTGATGAAGTCGAGAATGCGGACGAGCAATCACTCATCGCCACCGGCTTCTGCCGCAATGGCCAGAGCAATGATGACAACATGGGCAAGACCAAGGAGGTGCTGGAGCAGTATCGCGTGGATCAGCTCGATGATGTGATCGCCACGACTTCAACTGTGTTCCTCGGCCTCACCGTCGGCTGCGCGCGCTGTCACGATCACAAGACCGATCCGATCCTGGCCAAGGATTACTACAGTCTGCTCGCGATCTTCAATGGCACCGAGAAGCTGGGCATGGCCAAGGGTGCGAAGGACACGAAAGACAAAGACATCAAGGATTCGAACCAGGTGATGGCGCTCATCGAGAAGAAGCCCAATGTGCCGCGAACCCATGTGCTGCTGCGCGGCATGGCGGCGGCAAGAGGCGACGAAGTGCAGCCAGCGATGCTCACCGTGCTCGCCAGCAAGCCCATCGCGTTTCCCAAAGCAGAAGGCACCACATCACTGCGCCGCCACACGCTCGCCGATTGGATCACCTCGCCCTCCAACTCACTGACATGGCGCGTGCTGGCGAACCGCCTATGGCAGCACCACTTCGGCACGGGAATCGTCGCCAGCCCTAGCAACTTCGGCTTCACCGGCGCGACGCCGACGCATCCTGAACTGCTCGACTACCTCGCCCGCGAACTCATCGCGAATGGTGGTCGCTGGAAACCACTGCACAAGCTCATGCTGATGAGCGCGACGTATCGGCAAGTTTCCAGCGCAGAGCACGGCGCTGATCCCGACAACTCTTTGCTCTGGCGCATGAACAAGCAGCGCATGGAAGCCGAAGTGCTGCGCGACAGCATCCTCACTGCCAGTGGCAAGCTTAACCTCAAGGTCGGCGGCCCCGGCATCAAGCCGCGCATCCGGGCCGATCTGCTCGATGCCAGCCAGCGCAACAAGTGGCCAGCGCTCGACAAGGAAACGCCGGAGCAATGGCGGCGCAGTGTTTACATCTATGTGAAGCGTCAGTTGCTCATGCCGAGCATGGAGCTGTTCGATGCACCGACCACGACCGACAGTTGCGCGCTGCGAATGCAGAGCACCGTGCCCACGCAGGCCTTGGTGATGATGAATGACGAGTTTGTCGAGGAGCAGGCACGCTTCCTCGCCGCGCGCGCGCAGCGGGAGTCTGGCGATGATTTGCTGAAAAGCATCGAGCGCCTGTTTCACATCGTCCTCTCCCATTCGCCACCGGAGAGTCGCAAGACGCAGGCCATAGAATTTGTGAAGCAACGCGAGCTGGCGAGTGATCGCATGGCCGCGCTCACCGACCTGTGCCACGTCTTGTTCAACAACAGCGAATTCATCTACATCGAATGACAGCGGGACTCACACGCCGACACATCCTTCAGCAGGCCGGAGCCGGATTCGGTGGGCTTGCTTTGCAGTCATTGCTGGGGGCTGATGGCGTGCTGAGTTCAGCGAATCCGATGGCTCCGCGCGCACCGCTCTTCGCGCCGAAGGCAAAGTCGGTGATCTTCCTTTTCATGTATGGCGGGCCGTCGCATGTGGATCTGTTCGATCCAAAGCCAGCGCTGGCGAAGTGGCACGGTCAGCCGATCCCGCTGTGGAAAAAGGAAGACTCCTTCATGGTCGGCAAGACCAAGAACGTGGCCATGAAGAGCCCTTACAAGTTCGCGAAGCATGGCGATGCAGGTATCGACATGGCGGAGGTGTATCCCAATCTCGCTCGTCATGCCGATGACCTGTGCATGATCCGTTCCATGCACGCGGAGAGCAACAACCACGGCCCCGCTCTCTTCCAGATGAATTCGGGCTTCATCCAGGCTGGTCGCCCGAGCATGGGCTCATGGGTGACGTATGGGCTGGGTTCGGAAAGCGATAATCTGCCCGCCTTTGTCGTGCTACTCGACAAGCTCGGCGCGCCGGTGAATGGCGCACTCAACTGGTCAAACGGCTTCATGCCCGCCGCGTATCAAGGCGTGCCTTTCCGCAGCAGTGGCGAGCCCATCGCGTATCTCACGCCTCCAAAAAATGTGAGCGCCAGCCAGCAGCGTGCGCGTCTTGATTTGCTCAAGCAGTGGAACACCGAATACGCGGTGGCGAATCCAGCGGAGAGCAGTCTCGCAGCGCGCATCAATGCCTATGAACTCGCGTTTCGCATGCAGATGAGCGCGACCGAATGCACGGACTTGAAAGGTGAGTCATCAGCCGTGCGCCAGATGTATGGGCTCGATCATCCGACCTCGGCACACTTCGGCAAGAACTGCCTGCTGGCACGCCGGCTCGTCGAGCGTGGCGTGCGTTTTGTGCAGGTCTATAGCGGCGGCAATGAAGGCCCGAAGGCCTGGGACGCGCACGATGATCTGAAACGTAATCACGACCTGCACTGCGCGGAGACCGATGGCCCCATCGCCGCGTTGTTAGATGATCTCAAAATCAGCGGCCTACTGGACACGACGCTCGTCGTGTGGGGCGGTGAGTTTGGCCGCTCGCCCGTGGCCGAGAACGGCAAGGGACGCGATCATCATCCAAAAGGTTTCACCATGTGGATGGCAGGCGGCGGCATCAAAGGTGGAATGATCCACGGCGCGACCGATGAGTTCGGCTATGCGGCCATTGAGAACCGCGTCTCTGTGCCCGATCTGCATGCGACCATTCTGCACCAACTCGGCCTTGATCACGAACAGCTCACCTATCGCTTCACCGGACGCGATTATCGCCTCACTGATGTAAGTGGGGATGTGGTGAGGGAGTTGCTGGCCTAACGATATGCGAGATCAAGAGACGATTATCAATGCCGGTGGGCCGAAAGTGCTCAACGCGTTGCTGCGATGTTTTCGATCCGACAGCAAAGCAGCAACGCATTTCGAACGCATCGACACGATTAAAGATTTGTGGGTGCTCGAACTGGAAGCCAACAGGGGCAGGGAATCGTGGTCGGTTTGGTTGTCGGATGTTCAGAATCGCATCTCATCAGACGAAGCATTTTTTGCTTCATTGAGTGAGGGCAGCACTGACTTCACCTTGCACATCACCGTCGAGATGTCCGAGATCCAGGCAGTTCGAATACCAACATTTTTTTCGTCTCTTGCGGCCAAGATCGGATTTCAGGTCGAGATCTTCAGGCCGGCAGCCTGACAAGGGGTTCAAGGCTTAGCCGCGCCCTTGAGACTGAAGTCGTCGTATTCCACGTCTACGGGGTTGGTGGTGAGGCTGATGAGCGACTTGGTGTCGTGATTGATGCCGGCGGACTTGAAGGAGCCGGCGTCCTTTCCGTCGATGCTCACGCTGATCGTGTCATCGCTCGTGGTGACAACGAGGGTGTGCCAGTCGTTGAAGCTGATCTTTGCCGCAACGCGTGTTTGCTTGGTGGCGAGCATCTTTTTCTCGTCCTCGGTGAGTTGGTTGGCCTTTTTACGGTCGTAGAGGCCGCCAGTGAGGTTAAAGCCGCCCGTTTTTGCATCCGCCATGTTCACGCTCGTCGGAGAAATCGTTGCCTGACAGATGTGCCCTGCATGGGAGCCTTTGTAATTTTTGTCGTCGAACCACACGTTAAAGCTCTTCGCTTTGTCGCTGGTGAAGCGGAATTTCACGCTCACCTGGAGGTCGCGCTCGCCTTCGATTTTGATGTTATCGACCGCGCTGTGGTCAGAGGTCGGCGCCGTGATACCAACGAGCACGCCGTCTTTGACGAGGCTGGAACTCTTGTAGTGACCCCATGCTTTGCCGAAGCCCTCTCCACTAAAATCGTCGGAGAAAATGACGCGCGGATAATCAGCGGCGAAGGCGGTGGTGGCGAGCAGGGTGAATGAGAGGATGGTCTTCATGGGACGTGTTTAACGCCCGATATGGTCCCTAACCTTCATCGAACTCACACCGGACGCAGCACACTCTTCACGACTTCACCCTTGTGCATCTTCTCGAAGGCCTCGTGCCATTCGGTCACGGGCCAGACCCCGCCGATGATCGGTTTCACATCGAACTGGCCGCTGCTGAGCAGGGCGATGACGCGCTCCCAGATGGGCCAGTTGTGGCTGAAACTGCCTTGCAGCGTGATGTTCTTCTGCACGAGTTGATCGAGGTTGAAGCCGAGCGGCTGAGGCCCCCAGCCGACTTTGGAAATCCAGCCGGCGGGGCGAACGATATCCAAAGCGATCTTGAGCGTGATGCTGGCACCGGCGGCATCAATGACGCCGTCGCAGCCGAGGCCGTCGCGTTCCATGGCCCAAGGTTTGGCATCGCCAATGATAACCTCGCAGCCGTAGTGCTTTCGGGCAAGTTCCAGACGATGTGAATCCTGCTGGAGGCCGACGATGGCCACCTGAGCGCCGCATTGTTTCGCCATCGCGGCGCAGAGGATGCCGATGGTGCCGGGGCCGAGCACGACCACGCGGTCGCCGGGCTCGATGCGGGCGTTTTTGACGACGGCGTTGTAAGCGACGCAGCAGGGCTCGGTGAGGCAGGCCTGCTCGAAGGGCACATGATCTGGCACATGGTGCAGGATGCGGCTGGGCACGCGCACATACTTCGTCATCGCGCCATTCACGCCGTAGCCGAAGCCCTTGCGTGTGCTGTCGAGGTTGTAGAGGCCGCGACGCGTCATTGGGTTGTCTTTGGAAATGATCGCGGCGGTCTCGGAGACGACGCGGTCGCCTTCCTTCCAGCCTTCCACGTCTTCGCCGACCTCGATGATGTGTCCGCCAAATTCATGACCAAGAACGACGGGGTAATTCACCGGCCAGGAGTGATCCGCAGTCCATTGGTGCAGATCGGAACCGCAAACGCCGACATTGGCCACTTCGAGAAGCACATCCTCAGTTCCAATGGTGGGCTTTTCGATCTCACGGATTTCGACGGAGCCTTTTTCAGGCGCGAAGTTGACGACGGCGGCAGATTTCATGGTGGTGAGAGGCATCATACGCTGCGCCAACAGATGTCCACCACGACAAAGAGTGTGTGAAATGCGCCAGACACCTCTTCAAATGGCGTGCGTCATCCTACCAAGGTGTGAACCGCAATCCGAACAAGGCGAGCACGCTCGCGCATAGCACACCGAGAGCCGGCATGAAGAACGGGTCGTAAAAGTCGATGACGCGCGGCTGCTTTTGCAGCACGACGACCTTTTTCATTTCATCGATGCTTTCGAAGACTTTCTTCAAGGCGTCCTCGCTGACGGCATTGAAAACCTCGCCACCGGTTGCGCGCGTGATGTTGGTGAGCGGCTCGGAAATTTTGTCGCCCGTGAGCATGATGGTAAAGACGGTAATTTTCTCCGCGCGCAGATGCTCGATGATGGCGGCATCGAGCGGCGGATTGATGTCGCTGCTTTCGCCATCGGTCATGAGGATGATCATGCGGTCTCCCGTAGGTCGCTGCGAGAGGAGGTCCGCAGTGCCATGCAGCGCCTTGCCGATGAAAGTGTTGCCCCAGAGTTCGTCGGGCAGTCCGTGGCGTCCCATGGAGGGTGGGTCGAGCTTGGGGTTGTTCGGTTCGATGAATCGCTTCGAGAGCGGGATCGACTGGGTGTCGAGCGTGAGCGGCAGCCAGTGGATGAAGGTGCGCGAGAAGATGGTGAGCCCGAAGGCATCGCCCTGGCGATAAGTGATGAACTGCTCGATGGCATTCATCGCCGAATCGAAGCGACGATGTCGGCCCTGCGCCTGCGAGCCGTGGTCCTCGGCCATGCTGCCGGAGGTATCGAGCACGAACTGCACGTTGTTCAGCTTCCGCTCCACTTCCGGTGGCGTGTAGGTCATTGGATGCGCGAGGAAGATGATCGCGATGGCGAGCAACGCGGCAGGTAGGCAGTTCGCAGTTAGCACCAAGAACTGTAAAATACGTCCACGTCCTTGCTGACCATGATCGAAGGGCATGGCGATGGTTTGTCCGCGCCGTGTCCACTCCCAGAAGGCGAGGATGACGGGCAGCGCGAGCAGGCCGAGCAGTTGGGGATGCTGGAAGATCATGACGCAGCCTCCAAGGTGTAGGGCTTGATCACCGCGGCAATGTCGGCGCTGGGAACGGATGAACTCGGATGATGCAACCAATGTTGCAGCTTCTTCAAAGCCTCGCTGGTCTTCCCATTGCTGGCTATGTGAGCGAGCGCGCTGTCCATGGGTTCATTGCCCAGAGCGAGTTCGTTGCGCCAGCATTGCAGCATGACCATTTCCATCTTCGCTTTCGCATCGGCGTTGAGCGTGCCCGCTTCGAGTTGGGCGAGAAAGCTGCGCATCATCTCGGCGAGTGTCGGTGGTGGCGGGCCTGCATCTTGCTCCGCAGGAGGCTTCGGACGCTTCCAAAAGATGAGCAGGAGCAACCAACCGATCCACAGCAGCGTGAACAAAGCCATCCACTCATAGTAGCGGCCACCGACATCGACGCGGATCTCCTCGGTCTCCTGGATGCGTGTGTCGAGGCTCTTGGAGAGCTTGGGATCGCCTTCGAACTTGAACGAGGGCAGGCCAGTCATCGCGCTGCCGTCATCGGCGACGAGGTAGTCCTTGAGATCAAAAGTGCCTGCTCGATTGACGATGTAACGCAGGTCGTAGATGCGGCGATCCGGGCGCTCGGTGACTTCGGCGATGCGCAGATTCACCGCCACGCCCCACTTATAGGGTGCGACCGCGAGCAACGGCCCGCTGTAGGTGACGATGGCGGCTTGCTCGACGCCGAGCGGCACGCGCAGTCCGTCTTCCCTCGTGCGCGTGACCACAAAGGCGATGATGCCCGCGATGACGAGGACTGCGGCGAGCAGGATGACGTGTTTGCGTTTCATCGGCCAGCGCTGCCTCCGAAGCCCCGGCGGTTCAAAAAGTGACGCAGTTTGCCGAGGATGGGCTGGTCAGTGAGGAGGTGCAGGTAGTCGATGCCGAAGCGAGTGAGTTCGCTTTTCCATTCCTCGCTCTTGATGAAGGCGCGGCGTCCATGACCGACGAAGCTGCGGCCGGACTCGGCCTCGCTACCGCGAAAGATGCCCGCGCCTTTGATGTTCAGCTCGGCAGGATCTTGGAGATGCAGCACGAGGCAATCATGCTCCTGCGACATGACTTGCAACGCCGCAAAGGCATCGGGGTCATGCAGATCACTGAGCACGATGACGGTGGTGCGACGCTTCAACGACGGCGCAACCTCGCGGGCGCGTTTGGCGAGCGAGGTTTCTTCGAGGAAGTCGTGCAGGCGCAATTTGTGCGACCATTCCATGACCAGATTCCGCGAAAGCGTAGGCCGCACATGCAACTCACGCGCGCCGCAGCCGAGCAGGCCCACGGGCGTCATGCTGGTCTGTGCAGCGAGCGCGATGCCGGTGGCGATGCGCACGGCCCACGCATACTTGCCCAGCGTTTGCGACGTAATGCACATCGAGGCCGAGGTATCGAGCAGGAGGTAGAGTGGGATTTGCTTCGGCTCCTGATACTCCTTGATGAAGAGCTTGCCGACACGCGCAGAGACCTTCCAATCAATGAACTTCACCGGATCGCCCGCCACATAGAGCCGCGACTGCGCATACTCCAGCCCGCCGCCATGAAAGACGGATTCCTCCTGGCCGAAGTTGAGGCTGTTGGCCAGTTGCTTGACGGTGACCTCAAACTGCCGTGCATCGACGGGATCGGGATTGAGCTGGACTTGGCGCTGCATGACGAAAAGAACGAATGGATCAGCCCATGCCAGCAAGAATGCCTTCAAGCACTTGCTTGCCTGTGTGGCCGGCGGCTGAGGCTTCGTAGCTGACGCGGATGCGGTGGAGAATGACGTCTTCGGCGAGATCGAACAGATCCTCGGGCGTGACGTAATCGCGGTCATGCATGATGGCGCGGGCACGGGCTGAGTTGATGAGCGCAAGTCCGGCGCGCGGGCTGCAACCGAAGTCGAGCAGCGGATTGTCACGCGTGCGGCGCACGAGTTCGACGCAATGCTTCACGAAGACTTCGCTGACATGCACGGCCTGCACGGCTTCCATGGAGGTGACGAGATCAGCGACGGAGGCACCTGGCGTGTCTTCGATCATGTCGAACGCAGAACGCGGCACCGCACCACCGTCCTCTTTTCGCAAACCCATGCCGAGTTGGCGTTGCAGGATCAGTTGTTCTTCATCGCGCGTCGGATAGCCGAGGCGATGCAGCAGCATGAAGCGGTCGAGCTGTGCCTCGGGGAGATCGAAGGTGCCGGATTGCTCGACGGGATTCTGAGTGGCGATGACGAGGAAGGGCGTGGGCAACTTCAGGTTCTGGCCGCCGATGGTGACCTTGCGTTCCTGCATTGCCTCAAGCATCGCTCCTTGGACCTTTGGAGCTGCGCGGTTGATTTCATCGGCGAGCAGCAAGTTCGTGAATACCGGCCCGCGATGAATGCGGAACTCACCACTCTTTTGCTCGATGATCTCCGATCCGATGATGTCGGACGGCAGCATGTCGATGGTGAACTGGATGCGCTTGAAGTCGAGGTTGATGGCCTTGGCGATGGTGTTGACGAGCAACGTCTTCGCGAGGCCTGGCAAGCCTTGCAGCAGCAAATGCCCGCCCGTGAGCAGCGCGATCATCACGCGCTCCACGACGACATCCTGGCCGACGACGATCTTCGCGACACGCTCGCGAACTCCGGCGACGAACTGCTGCGGACTCTGAGGATTGGTGGTGGTAGTGGACATGAAGTGTTTGGGAAAATGTTGTTCTTACGTAGCGCTGCGGAGCCACTTCGATGCGATGTCGCGCAGATCAGTTTCGGACATCGCGCCTGCGCTGGAGCCGAAGCAGGCGCCTTCCACGCGCTTGAGGTCGGTTTGCAGTTCGCTCTTTTGGGTGTCCTTCAGTTTCACGAGCGGACTTGAACACAAGCGGCGCAGCAAGGCGACAACGGCGAAGCCATCGACTTCCTTGGGCATGGTGAAGACATCGCGGGCACGCAGGGGGCGCTCGGTTTTGCCTTTGCCGCGTAGTGCGAGCCAGAGGATCAATGCCAAGGCCAAAACCGCGCCGCCGATGATGGATGGCCAAAGATACGGACTCTTCGCTGCGACGATGGCGACTTCTTTGGCGGTCATGGTGCG
>CANIZT010000087.1 GCA_947471905.1 Verrucomicrobiaceae bacterium | reverse complement strand
CGGAAGAAATTGCTGAAAAGCTTCCGTACGTCCTTTGACCACATTCTGTTCACCGTGCTGCCACAGCCGCTGCCGAAGGAATTTATCAACAACAATGCTGAGCGGAACTGGCTCAAAGTGGGGCAGCAGTAAGCCGCCGTGTCGCCTTTTTGCTTTGTCTGAATGATGCAAGTTTTTTGATCAGTTAGTATTTTAATGCCCACCAACCCAAATCAATTTGTGCGTTTGCTCGCGCTTCAGCTTTTACTTGCAGTGCAACTGGACTGCAGTGGTGGACCTCAGGGAGTTAAAAATCTCCCGCCGCCGCGCGTTCCCACAGCCGCCGCTGCTGCGTCCGCATCTGAGCCTGTGTTCAGAGCCGGAGATTCTGTGGAACTGCTGGTGGAAGAGGACCGCGCGTTTGACGGTGTTTTTGAAGTCAGGGAGGGTGGCTATGTGCTCATCCCCAAAGTGGGACGGATTGCGGTTGCGGGCCTGACCCGGAGCGTGGTGGAACAGAACATCCGTGAAAAGCTTCAAAATCAGCAGCTCAAACGGGCCACCGTGTATGTGGAACTCATCCCGAGCGGGGCTGCAAACGGCATCAATGGAGTGGCCGGCGCTGGCCAGCATATTTCGGTCTATCTGACAGGGGCGGTGGCACGTCCTGGACAGCATGCCCTGCCGTTGAAGGCGGGAGACCGCCTGCCAGGTGTTTTTGAAGTTCTGCTGACAGCAGGCGGCCTGAGCAAGTTTGGCGACGAATCCAAAGTGCGCATCATGCGCCCTGCCGAAGGAGGCAGCAGACAACCTCTTCAAGTGGATGTCCGCAAGATACGCGATGGGCTTGCCGCCGACGTTCCCGTCGGTGATGGAGACATCATTGAAGTACGTGAAAAGGTCTTTGGATTCTGAAAATCGGACAGCTCACCATTAATCTTTCTTTGAATGAGAGGACGTTCTCCAGTCGCTAGCGACCTGCTATCCGCAGGCTTTCGATTTATCGTCGATGGCATGCTAGTACCTTTGAGCGTCTGTGCAGGCGCCTCATGGCGGTTTGAAACCTTGTTCCCGTCCAAGCTGCAGTCTTACGTGGCTGCGATGGTTGTTGGAGCTCTGGTTTTGCCCAGCTTGTCGTACATCGGTGGTCTCTATTCCGCCGCCTCGGCTCGTCTGGAGCCCTGGGTTCGCGTCCGTTGGTTTCTTTTCAATCTCGTAGTTACCATCCTGGTTCTACTTGCCATCGGGTCTGTCAATCTGGACGCGCGGGTGGGTCGCGGGGTCTTGCTGTATGGAGTGTTTATTCTTGCGGTCTTGTACTTCACACACCACTTTTTGCTGCGGCTTCATTTTCGGAGTGTCCGCATGCGCGTCGCCTGCCTCGTCTCAAGTGCAGATGATGAGCTGGCGGCAGAAATTCTATCTCAAAGCAGTCCTCAGATCGAGGTTGTTGGACTGATCGCGGTGAGTGAAACGTTTCAGCCAGCCTTGGAGCTTCCGCTGATCGCAAAACTGGAGGAGCTCGAGTCCATCAAACTGCCACCGTCGGTGAACACCATCCTTGTACGAGATCAACATCTGGTGATGCCTAGTCTCACCACCCTGCTGCGACGCTGGCGTTACCAGGGAATGGACATCATGTCCCTGGCTGACGCCTGTGAAACGGTGCTGCATGCGGTGCCTCTGCCTCTGGTCACTGAAAGCTGGCTGTTTCGTGCTTCCAACCAATCAGGGCTGCTGTACATCAAAAAGCTCAAGCGCTTGTTTGACGTCACAGTGGCTCTTCTCTGCCTTCTGGCATTGTGGCCGGCGCTTTTGATCGGCATTCTCGTGGTGCGCATGTGCTCCGCCGGCCCGATTTTTTTTCAGCAAACGCGCATGGGACGTCTTGGCAGGAAGTTTGTGATCTACAAGCTGCGCACCATGCGCCTGGATGCAGAAAAGGATGGTCCTCAGTGGGCGTCCTCAGGGAAAGATCATCGTGTGTTTCCGGCGGGCGCCTTTCTTCGTCGCTATCGCATCGATGAAATCCCGCAGTTGTTTAACATCTTGAAAGGAGACATGTCTTTCGTGGGGCCACGTCCCGAAAGACCGGAGTTCATCGATCAGTTGGAGAAAGAGGTTCCCTTCTACCTTGAACGCTTGCTGGTACAACCTGGGCTCACGGGATGGGCGCAGGTGCGCTACCCCTACGGCTCCAACATGGAAGATGCCTGTCGCAAACACGAGCTCGATTTGTACTACATCAAGCACATGAGCCTGCTGCTCGACTTTTTTGTGCTTCTCGAAACCACGCGCACCGTGTTGCTGGGCGGCAACCGCAAGCCCGACGCGTACATCAAGGCCATGCATCAATGGAACGTACTGGAGTCGGCCTCCGACTCTCCCTCCCATCTGGACTTGTCCCAGCTGCAACCTGTGCTGACCAAGCCATGAGTTTGGTGCTCCCGGGTGAACATAGAGGGCACAAGGAGGCTGAGTTTGATGCCTTTGCCGCCAATTATGATCAGGCGCTCAATGAAGGCCTGCACTTCACCGGAGAGGGGCGTGATTATTTTGCGCAAGGCCGGGTTCAATGGCTGCGCAAACGTCTCGAGTCCTGCCAGACTCTGCCGGAATCCTGCCTTGATTTCGGCTGCGGCATTGGCAGCGGCTGCCAGCCATTGATCGAAGGACTGGGGTTGCAATCTTATGTCGGTTATGATCCCTCCGCCGATTCCATTCACGAGGCCAGAAAGGCCGGCAAACATGAATCGATCCGCTTTGAATCGAATGAAGGCGTCCTTGCAGGAGCTGGCAATGATCTGGCCTTCGTCAACGGCGTCTTCCATCACATACCCCAGGAAGAACGTGACCAAAGCATCCAGCTGATCTGGAACTCCATGAAGCCCGGAGGGTGGTTTGCCTTTTGGGAAAACAACCGTTGGAATCCGATCGTGCATTTCCTCATGAGCCGCGTGCCATTTGACCGCGATGCCCGGATGCTCTTTCCACATCAGGCACGTGCGCTGCTGCGCCGCCATGGTTTCGAGATCGTCCTGACAGACTACTTGTTTATATTTCCGGCGCTGCTAAAAGCGCTGCGCCCATTGGAGGCGATGCTTTGCAAATTGCCTCTTGGTGGACAGTACCTGGTGCTGGCACGCAAACCCGCCCGACCCATTCCATGACGCCTGATTGTCTTCTCACTTTTGTTTTTCCCTGCCTGAATGAAGAGCAAACTTTGGGTGCTTGCATTCAGGCGGTGCGTGCCTCGCTGGATCCTTCTGGCATCCTCTATGAAATCGTGGTGGCAGAAAACGGCAGCACGGACAGATCACGCGAGATCGCAGCCGACCATGGCTGCCGGGTGGTTCCCGTCGCCGCACGTGGTTACGGTGCTGCTCTCAAAGGGGGCATTGATGCCGCCCATGGTGTCTATGTGATGTTTGCAGACTCAGACAGCACCTATCTTTATGAGGACGCGGCCGCGCTCTATCAAGCTGCGGTCAAGCATGATGCGGGCATGGCCATCGCCTCCCGCATGATTGGAGTGATCCATCCCGGTGCGATGCCCTTGCTTCACCGTTATATAGGCACTCCTTTCCTGACAAGGCTGATCAATCTGCTGTTCAGTGGCAGACTCACCGACTGCAATTCGGGCTTTCGCTGCATCCGCAAGGCTGATTTCCAAGGCTGGAATGTGCGCTCCAACGGCATGGAGTTTGCGTCCGAGCTGCTCATCAAAGCGCTCAAGGCGGGAACCAAGACGGTGGAAATCCCTTCGGGTCTGCGCTGTGGTCCGCCGAATCGCGTAGCGCATCTCCGCACCTGGCGTGATGGAATGCGGCACCTGCTCTTCATCCTTTCGGAGAAACCCTCCTTGTTCGAAAAGGCCGGGCTGGTTCTCACCGGTCTTGCTTCTTTGATGCAGCTGGTTGCGCGTATCACGGGCCCCTTGGAAGTCGGCCCCTTCCACATCTTTGATCTGCACAGCCAGGCGCTCCTGCTGCTGGCTGGTATTCTAGGTGCGCAGCTTTATGTGTTTGGTTGCAGCCTGTTTTTGCAGACGGCTGACAAGCAGCTGTCGCTCACCCGCAAGCTGATCAACATGGACGAGGGAAACCTTTTTTTTCTCCTGCTCTCGGTGATGGTGGCCTGCCTTGCCTTGGGTGGAAACCTGATCTTCATCTGGATGCGGTCGGGATTTGCCGGTTTGCATCTAGCCAACAGCCTGCTGGCCTCCGTGCATTTCCTCGGTCTTGCTGCCACGCTCTCGATCGGTCTGCTGGCGGTGCACACGCTCAAGAAATCGACACGAACCGGAGTTTGAACCGCTGACGATGGACGGCCTCCATGATTCTGATCTCTCTCATTCTCTGCCTGGCCCTGATCGCTTACTCGTTTGCAGGCTATCCGATTTTGATGGCAGCCCTCGCCCGCTTTCGTCATCGCTCATGGCAAGCACAGCATGAGGGCGCATCGGGTGGTGGCTTGAGTGTTGTACTCTGCGTTCACAATGCAGAATCCATGATCCGAGACCGCCTCGAAAACCTGCTCGCCTGCATCTGGGATGGTCCGCTCGACATCATCGTCGTCTGCGATGGCTGCACCGACGGTACGGCGGCGCAGATCAAATCTCTTGCAGCACCCCAAGTCCGCGTGCTGCAAATCGAGAGGCTGGGAGGCAAACCCGCCGGCCTGAACATGGCTATTCCACAATGCCTTCACCCAATTGTGGTACTGGCGGACGCCCGCCAAAAATTCGCTGCCGATGCGCTGCAAAAGCTGGTGGCTCCCTTTGCGAATCCTGCCGTGGGGGCAGTCAGTGGATTGCTGGAAATCGCAAGCTCGGAGGACGGTGGCGGCAGCGGCATGGATTTGTACTGGCATCTGGAAACCCGCCTGCGCTCTTGGGAAGGCCGGTATGATTCGGTTATTGGTTGTACAGGCGCCATTTGCGCACTGCGGCGCGATCTCTATACTGCGCTTCCAGAAGACACATTGCTCGATGACGTCGTTATCCCGATGCGCATTGCCCACAACGGGCAGCGAGTGATCTATGAACCTGCTGCACGAGCTTTCGATCCGCAGAAGCTTGAGCCCGAGAAGGAGAAAAAGCGGAAGCTGCGAACGCTCGCCGGCAATTTCCAGATGATCGAGCGGTATCCCGTCTGGATGCTGCCCTGGCGCAACAGGCTTTGGTGGCAATTGATCTCGCACAAATATCTCCGGCTGCTGGTGCCGTGGCTGCTGATGGCAGTGCTCGCATTGACTCTTGCGGCAGCTGATCATTGGCTCATCCAGTTGCTGCTGTTACTCCAGTGCAGTTGTTACATCCTGGGTCTTTTGGGCTGCCTGGCACCTGGCTGCAGATCACGATTTGTCACAGTTCCAGCAGGCTTCTTGATGCTTCAAGCGAGCTGCTTCATGGCGTTCTTTGCCTACCTGGGACATCGCAGGCATTTGCAGCAGCTCTGGCTGCCTGCCGCAAACTCTTCACCCTCCGAAGCATCATGATGCGCGCCATGGATCGCTGGCTGCCAGCCTATTTAACACGCTCGCGCAAGCGCTTCAAAGGCACTGCGGAGGCGCCTTGCCATGTGTTTTTGGCTGTATGCGATCACTTTGAACCGTTTCATCATACTGACAAACAGGGGGCGCTAAAGGCCATGCAGGATTGGGAGCAGGCATGGCCCACGCTGGTGGAGGATTTTAAAGACAGCTCAGGCCGCGGCCCCCGGCATACCTTTTTTTTCCCCATCGAGCAGTATGACCGCGACGTGCTGGAGAAGCTTGCCGCATTGTGCGCCCGCACCGGCAGCGAGGTCGAAGTACATCTGCATCACGATGGCGATACTGCGGAATCGCTGCGAGAACAGCTCCTCACGGGCATCCATTATCTGGCAGGACATGGACTCTTGTCTCGTACGGCCAATGGCTCGCCCCGCTATGGATTCATTCACGGCAACTGGGCGCTGGACCACTCACATCCCGACGGCAGGCACTGTGGTGTCCCCGACGAGTTGGACGTGCTGCAACAAACCGGCTGCTATGCGGACTTCACTTTTCCCTCAGCGCCGGATCCGTCCCAGCCTCCGATCATTAACTCCATTTATTACTCCAACGAAGATGGCAAAGCCTGCTCGCATCATGCTGGCAAAATGTGCGCTGCGGGCTCGACAAGTGTGGACCGGGAGGGCCTGCTGATGGTACAAGGCCCCCTTGGATTGGCGTGGAAACGTCGTAAATGGGGAATGCTGCCACGGCTCGAAAACGCAGATCTGACAGGTGCCAATCCCCCCACCTTGGGCCGGTTTCAACATTGGACTCAACTGGCACCCACTGTACAAAGCGGTCCTCCGTGGATCTTCGTGAAGTTGCACACCCATGGAGGTATCCCACAGAACTATCGTACCCTGCTGGGTGCAGCAGTCCGCCAATTTCATGCCTCGCTGGCTGGTTTCGCCGCACAATGCCCGTCGATAAAATACCATTACGTCACCGCACGTGAGATGGTGAATCTGATACATGCAGCAGAAGCCGGTGTGGCCGCCACCAGCCTGCCATCGGCGTCTTTTGACCACACACTACCTCCACCGCCTGTTCTGGCGCGTTGAAGAACCCCCAGTGGGCAGATGACTTCAGGACATTCTCGTTGGCTCAAGGTGGTAGCAGCATCACGCAGCAAACCATCAATCTTTGGCTGGCCCGCAATGACGAAACCGTCTTCGAGAAGATTGATCGAAAGCTATTGGAGGTGCATTTGGCTGCACGAATTGAACGCCGCCACTCAAAGAAGGCGATTCTGGCCAATTATTTTAACCGCTTAGATTTTGGAGCAGGACTGCAAGGCATTGCAGCAGCAACCAAGGGCTATTTCGAAAAAGAGGTCAAAGACCTGACCTTGCTGGAGGCAGCAACACTTGTTGCCATTGTCCGTGGACCAGACATGTACAGTCCCGTCAACCACCCGGATCGAACGATTGCGCGCAGAAATCTTGTGCTTCGTCGATTGGCCGAGGAAGGCAAGTTGTCCATGTCAGATGCTGACACGCTGTGCGTCAAGCCAATGGCACTTGCGTTGGACGCCTGGCGCAAGAAACAAGTCCCCGATTCCATCACTACGATGGTGAGCACAGAGCTTCAAATGGCTTTGCCCTTGGACCAACTTGCCAAAGGTAGTTTCCGCGTGGAACTGACGCTGGATTCGGGGTGGAACCACGAAATCAGTCGTAATGCTGAAGACCACTTGCATTCCATCGAATCTCGCCGCGCCCAGACACTGAAACCACTGCAGACCGCCATTGTGGTGATCGACAATAAGTCTGGGGCAGTGCTAGCTATGTTGGGAGGCCGCGAGTCAGCATGAGGCCAGCTGAACCGAGTGACGCAGTCATGGCGCGATCCTAGTTCGACCATCAAACCCTTTCTCTATAATGAGGCATTTGCGCAAGGCGCAACGCCAGAAGACACAGTGGACAGCGGTCCGATTCATCCAGGTGAACTGTCTTTTGGCGTTTCCAGTTACAGCCCTCGTAACGTTGGTGACTATGATGGGCCGATGTCACTCCGCACAGCTCTTGAAAAGAGCATTAACACGGTCGCAGTAAGAGTTGGTGACAAGGTTGGAATTGATCGCTTCATCGGCTTCCTTAATTCACTGGGTATTGGGCGAAAGCGCGAACTGCCCAGATCACCGACGGCTTTCCTCGGTGCCTTTGGAGTGCGCCCGATCGATTGGGCAGCGGCATACACCGTTTTCCCCAACGGAGGTCCACAGTGTGCGCCTCCTCATATAGTCGGACAAGTTCACAACTATGCCGGGGCCATCGTTTACTCGACACCAATAGTTCAACGTCAAGGCAGCGACCGGCAAGCAGCCTCGCTCACGGCGGATTGCCTTCGAGGGGTCATCGAACATGGAACAGCAAAATCCGCTGCCTCGCTTGGTTTGAAAGAGCTTGCCATGGGGAAGACGGGGACAACCAACAGCGTGAAGGACGCATGGTTTGCAGGTTCAACAAATTTTTTTCACTTCCGTGGTTTGGGTGGGCTTTGATAGGCCCCGGCGAATTCTTGATGCCCATGCCTCAGTAATTGCGCTTCCTCTATGGGTTAAGGTAGTGAACTCCTTTCCAAAGGAACCGGTTGTGGCACGAAGATAACGCAGCAGAACAGGTAGCAAGCCGATGGTCGCGCCCCTGCAATGGCAGCCTGACTCGTGTCATATAGAACTGATGAACTGATGTTTTCGGTATCCCCCTGAACACGTCATTCCTTCACGACACCTGCGTCACCTTCCACTTCGCCGGATCATCATCCGTGCTCCCTGCATGAATCGCGTTCACGCACTCATTCAGAATCCCCCCCGCTGAGGCCGCGTGAAAGGGCTGCGAGAGTTGCGTTATCGGCCTGCACCCTGTCGGGGTTGGATAGATGATGGGCGAACAACTACGGGCGCATGGGCCCTTGGATGCGGCCCTTATGGATACACAAATACTTGCACTATATGCAATCTTTTGTAGAATCAACTTATGCAACCCATCAAGCAGCTCGTCAAGGTCCTCAGCTCGCTGGCTGACCGGCAGCACTGCGTGTTTGCGCCGTCTGACCTCGCCGCAGCCGTGCCGGAGTGCAGCCAGTTGGCGGTGCTCCTGTCGAGAGCCAGCAAGGCTGGTCTGCTCAAGCGTGTCTGCCGTGGCATCTACCTCTATCCGATGCCCGACTACCCGGCGGGCAACCTGCTGTTTCATGCGGCAGCGAGGTTGAGGGCCGGGGAGTTCAACTACATCAGCCTTGAAACCGCGCTTAGCGACGCTGGCGTCATTTCTCAGGTGCCCATGAACTGGATCACGCTGGTCTCCTCGGGACGCAGCCATGTCGTGAACTGCGGAGACTATGGTCATATTGAGTTCGTGCATACCGAGCAGCGCCCCGAGGATCTGGCAGGCGAGCTGATTTTTGATGCAGACAAGCATCTGTGGCGAGCATCGGTGAGACAGGCATTGCGCGATATGAAGGTCACCAGACGAAGCATGGAACTCGTCGATCAGGAGGTGGCTCATGAGCTTGCTTGATCAACTGGTGGATTCAGCGCTGAAGTCACGCAGCGACCTCACCATTCTGAGGCCGGTGGTGGAAAAAGAACTGCTGCATCACGATATCCTGCGTGAGATGAGCGAGGCTGGTCTGCTGACCGGACTGTCCTTCATTGGCGGAACCTGCCTGCGAGCCTGCTATGGGTCTGCACGACTCAGCGAGGATCTGGATTTCACCGGCGGTCGAGATTTCAAGCGCAGTGACCTGGCGAAGTTGGGTGATGTGCTCACCGAAAGGCTGCAGACGCGCTACGGCCTGCCCGTCAATGTCAGTGATCCGGTCAAAACAGGCGGCAAGGTTTCGACCTGGAAACTCACCATCGAGACGCGAGGGGACAAAAAGCACCTCCCCGCGCAGCGCATTCATGTGGACATTTGCGCCATCCCCAGCCATGACCCGCGCCCGCTGATGTTGCGCAACCTTTACGGCATCGACCTCGGCACCTCGGGGCTCATTCTACAGGCACATAGCCGAGAGGAAATCCTGGCAGACAAAATCATCGCGCTGGCTTTACGTGAGAACCGGGTCAAGAACCGCGACCTGTGGGACATCGCCTGGCTAGTGCAGCAAGGAGTCGCATTGCCAGCGCATCTCATTCCGTTGAAGATCCAAGATCATCAGCGGACGAAGGGTGAGTTTACGCAGCTTGTTGAGGGGCGTCTGAAGGCATTGCAGACAGAGCCCAAGATGCGGAGTGAATTCATTGCAGAGATACGACGGTTCCTGCCTGCTGCGACCGTGCGTGGCACACTCGAAAACCCGGCCTATTGGGACTTTCTAAATCAGACGTTGCAGGAACAGGCATCGCTGGCCTTCAAGGCGCTCAAGTGAAGGCTCTATCACCCAACACAAAACCCAATCATCCTCCGGTTCTTCCCCTTCTCCCCCGCATGCTCCGCCTTTGCCTTCTTCATCTTCCTGATCTCCCGCTCCAACATCCCCTGCGTGAATCTCCACCGCTCCGGATTCGGGTCAACGCTCCCCGCATGAATTGCGTTCACTCAGATGTTCCAGATGTTGACTCGCTGGCATAGCTAAAAAAAGGACGCACGTTTTCCACTACCTTCATCCCGGCATTGCCAACAATGCCGGGATGAAGAGTTGCGGAGCTGGATCACCGATTTTCCACGAAGGATCACAAGCAATGATCCAGATGGCCTGATGCGTTGCCTTCGGGATCGGCGAGCACGGTGGCGGTGGCGACGTGGCCGTCGAGATCTCGACCGCTTAGGACGAGGATGGGAAGAGCCTGCCCTTCCAGTTCGTCCCAATAGATCGCCAGGATCTGGCGGCCGACGAGCTTTTGGTAGTGCTCGCGCTCGATGCGGGTGGGAGCACTCATGAGAGGAGTCCCACGTGAGTGTCGAGCAGACCGTGCAGCGCTTCCGTGCGCTTGGGGAGTTCGGCGAGATTGCCGTCCTTCAACGATTCGGTGAACGCGTTGAACAACGACCAAACATTGCGTGCCTCGAAGGCGTCATGCCGTGGCTCGCGCCATTCGTGGAGCACGGGTGGGATGAGGCGGTTGCTGCACACGCCGACATCGGTGGCGCGGATGACGAGATCGTGAGCTTCGATGTCGGTGATGTTCGCTTCTTTGTAGGCGGCGATGCGTTTGTCCTGATCATGCCATTTGGCGAGCAGAAGGCCGATTGAGCGACTGACCAGTTGCGGCAGGTCGCGGACGATGAACCGGGTGTGCTTGCGGGCGAATTTGATCTCGCCGCTGAAGCTGAGATTATCACAAATGAAGACGCTGGCCCCGGCGACGATGCCGGCGGGGAAGGTCTTGTCGTGGCTGTTACGGAGGCCAAGAACCCAGCAGTAGTCGTCGCTGGATTTCTGGGCGTGGACTTCCATGAGGCCAAAGTAGCGCTGACCCTCGTGGGACAGCGAGTGTGCCTGCGTGCCGATGCGCAGGTTGGTGGTGGCCAGGGTGCGCTGCACGGTCGTGATGAGTTGATGATGCGGGATAGGGCACCAACTGTCGGTGTGCCGCGGAGTCGAAACAGCGCGGACTTCGTCGAGGTCCACATGCGAGGCGCCGCAATGCAGGGTGAGGTTGGGGCTGCGGCGTGGCGGGATGACGGGGGCAAGTAGATCAAAATTGGCAATCATAGTCGTGTGTTCCTTTCTGGAATGAAAAAGGCCGGACACGCGCATGCGCATTCGGCCTTGGGTTGAGGCGTGGGTGTGTTGGGTTACAGCTTGAGGCCTTGCAGGGTGCGCAGGGTGGAGCGCACGGAGTTGAACTCCCGGCTGTTGGTCTTGTGCTCGCGGTGGATGCACTTCAGCTTCAAGGACAAGTCGCGGATGAGGTTGAACCCGTCGGTGAACTTGTCCCGGATTTGCAGGGTCATGTCGATGGCTTCTTCGAGGGTGGATTTGCTGTCGTTGGAGGTTGGTCCTTCGGAGTTTGGTGTCGTGATCATGAGTTTGTTGGCTTGGGGTTGAGTTGCTGGTGGCGGTGCATTGGGCACGCGTACAGGAGCGGGTTGTTGGGTTGCGACGGGCTGGGTTTCGTTGCCGTTGGGTCGCAGCGGCATCACGATCATCTGCTTGCCCTGGCTGTGGAAGCGCAGTGGCGAGCACGGATCCATGAGGCTGATGGTGTTGAGGCCGAAGTGGAGGGCCTTGATGAGCAGCTTGCGGTTGACGAAGATCGTGATCTCCGGGCCGGTCGCTTTCACGTCCGGCACAGGAACACGCAGCCAGGGTTCGTTGGCGGTGTCTTTACCGAGCAGCAGGAACTGCCCGTCCTTCCATTCGAGGCCGATGCAGAACAACCGTTCATCGTGACAGGGCATGCGCTGGATGAGCTTGATGAGCGTGTCCAGTTGGCCCGGGTTGATCGTGATGATCGTTTTTGCCTCAGCCGGATTGGGAACCGTTTGCCGCCAATTGGGGTAGGTTCCTTCAATCTGTTTGCTGATGAACCGCCAGCGTCGTGTGGACAACTGGATATGTTTGTCATCGGCCTTGAGCTGCCATTCGCCATCGTTATTAAATTCCTTCCAGCCGAGGAACTTGTGGCTTGGCAGGATGACGGAGTGCTTCAACGACAGCGCAAAGGAGTTCGCGCTGTACAGATGCTTGCCATCCGTGCCGACGATGTAGTTGGCCTTGGGGTTGCCAGTGTCGATGAACGCGCCGTTGAGCACGTAGCGGGTGCTGTCGATGCTGGCGCACTCCATGGCTTCGAGCAGTGAACGGCGCAGATCGGATGGCAGCGGGATGGCTTCAGCCTTCAAGCGCGGAGTCTGCGGGAACTCGTCGGGAACCACGAAGGGGACCTTCGATTCCCCGGTCTCGTTACCGAGCGGAAAGCGGATGATGCTCGCTGCGGGGTTGGATTCGACTTCGATGTTTTCTCCGTTGCCGCAGTTTTTGACGACTTGTACTAGCTGATCAAGGGGCAGCAGTACAGTGGCTGGCGGACCTTCAGCAGGATGTTCGAGACGCATCGTGACGAAGCGGTCGAGGTCGGTGCCGGTGAGCGCGATCCAGCCATCGGCAGTACGCTCGACTTTGATGTACTGCAGCACGGGCAGTGTGGCGCGGGTGTTGATGACTTTGCCGAGACCGGCAAGCGCGGGTTTGAGTTCCGCAATGGGAAGGGTGATGGGTTTCATATGGGATGCGGTGGGTTGTACGCGAACAGCCCATGTACTGGTGAAGGCACATGGGCTGTGGCGTGGTTGGTTTTGGTTAGGCAGCTGCCTGCATCACCTCAGCTTTGTATTTAAGCTGAGTAGTGGTGCATTCCGCAGCGCGGATGTCGTCACGCGCTCCGAGGTAAACCGGCTGGTAGATGGAGCCGGATTCCCTGAACGCGTAGAGGTAGCGACATTCCACCACGTTTCCCGGTGCAGGAACGTCGTGGTTGGGTGGAATGGTGACGTTGCCTGCGGGACGTACTTTATCGTTCTCAAACAGGATCAATGAGACGCTGCGCTTCGCGTTCGTCTTGGCGACGATGAACGAGGCAGTCTCGTAGAACTTGTACTTGAGCTGGCTGCCGCCGCTGTTGGGGCGGCCAGGAATGTACGGTGCGTCGGTGTGTTTGAATACAACACCCTCGGCATGGAGTTTCTTGAGTTGCTGGTAGTACTGTTGTTTCTGCGGCGTGGTGCAGTGGTTTGGCACCAGCTCGATGTACCGATGCTGGAACGAGGCCAGCAGGTTCATCAAGTGCAGGTAGCGTTCTGCATAGCGCCGCCCCCGGATGTCATCGTCGTCGATAAACAGGAGATCGAAGGCATGCAGCGTGTCGCCAATGGCTTCACCATCCATCAGGAAGTCTCCGGCACATGCCGAAGCCTCCGCGATGAGCGGTGCTGGCAGGGCGACAGTGAGCCCCAGACGATTGATGCCGGTGATGCTATCGCCTTGCTTGTGGATGAGCAGCCGTCGCCCATCCTTCTTCTCCTGCATCCAGTAGGCAGGGTCGTGGATGAGCTGTTCCAGCTCGTGTGGTTCCACCGGGTTCAACAACTGCGGCAGTACACCGGAGCGGATCTTGTTGGTGTGTTGAAGTGGTGTACTGATCTCTCCAGGGCGGTAACCCTTGGCGGTCTTTTCTTTGATGAGTTTGTCGTAGATGCCTTTGGCGATCTGATATTCGACCGGTGTCTGTGTTTTGCTGCCGGTGTTGAGCGTGGAGCCGCGACGACCATAGGCGAAATGTACCATGAAGCCGGCATCCTTGGGCTGGATGCTAGCCTGATACACTTTGTCGGAGGGTCCTTCGCGGAAGTACAGGGTGGTTGAATCCATGAGTGTGTTTCCTTTCTTGAAATGACAAGAGCCGGACGATCCTGCGATCATCCGGCTCTCGTGGGGTTGAGGTGTGGGTGGGAGTTTGCCGCGTCAGTAGTTGTAGGGATCGCGGCGTTGCTGTTGTTGCTGCTGCTGGCGCAGGCGCATCGTGAGAATCGATTTCCCGATGGAGATGAGCCCGCAGATGAGGCCGATGACCAGCATGGCCGAGAGCGGGACGAGCACCATGTTGGAGGTGGTCCGGGTGATGAGGTCGATCCATTCGTTGAACTGCTTCAAGGCCAGCGTGACCAGCGGTGCTACCAGCATGGCAGGCACCGCTAGTCCGAGCGCGAGACGCAGGTTGAACTTGAACCATTCACGCAGGACACCCTGCGGTGAGATCCAGTATTCAAACCGG
>CANIZT010000086.1 GCA_947471905.1 Verrucomicrobiaceae bacterium | reverse complement strand
TTTGAGGATGTTCTTCAGTTCACCGCTGACCATTTCGCAGCGCTGGATGCCATAGCTGATAGGATCGCTGCTCATATCGAAGAGCATGGCACGCGGGTCGATGGCCTTGCCGGTGGCACGCATGTCATCAGCATCATTGGCAAAGGCGAGTTCGGGCTGGTGCGAATGCGCAGCGATGGTTTCGAGGCGTTTCGCGTCTTCGATGGGGTCTTCCAAGGCTTCGCTGTAACCGAAGTTGATGGCCCAGTGATCATACGGGCCGGGTTTGGTCGTGAAATACTGACCCTGCGTTGTGCCCTTGGGCGCGAGGTTCACGGGCGGGTAATCCATGACCGAACCGGTGAGGCCGATCTTCTCGGTGATCTCGGCTTTGTGGATGTTCACGGGGTCGTGGAGGTGACTGCCACGGAAATTGTGGTTCAAACCGAGCGTGTGGCCGACTTCATGCAGCGCGAGGTAATAGAGCGATTCTTTGACGAGTCGATCCACTTCGATGCGATCACTTTTTTGCAGTCGCAACATGGTCTGGCCAAATAAGATGCCGTTGCGCGCCGAGTTGCATGCATCGCAGACGTGTGGATCGAATTTCTTGGCATCACCTTCGGGTTCGCTCGCGAGTCCGAGGTCGCTGAAGAGTTTTTTCGTGAGCAGGCGCTTGGTGATGTAGCTATATTCCAGCATGATGTCTGCGCCGAGGATCTGGCCGGTACGCGGATTGGCAAAGCTGGGGCCATAACCACCGAACGGCGGCTTCACGCTGCTCGTCCAGCGCAGCACGTTGTGTTCGATGTCTCCTGCTTCCCACTTGGCATCATCAGGCTGCTGTTTGACGACGACGGCATCTTTGAATCCTGCCGTTTCAAAGGCTTCGTTCCATTTCAGAACAGCAGCGCGAATGGTATCACGGAACTCAACTGGCGTGGTGTTTTCAATCCAGAACACGATCGGTTCCACCGGCTCGCTCAAAGCTGTGCCGGGCTTTTGTTTGACGAGATTCCAGCGGTGAATAACATCGCGATACGGGGCGACGTCCACACTCGTCATGTCCGTGATCTGATGCGTGAAGTAGCCGATGCGCGGGTCGTCCAGGCGCGGTTTGAAATCATTTTCCGGCATGGCAATGAGCGAATGCTGCACCTGCACGCTGATGTAACGTGGGTCGGTGACATCGGCCTCAGCTTCCCATGAGGGCGTCGGGTTTTCATAGACATACTCGGAGACGGTCGTGGTGTTCTTCGGATAGCCATTGATGCGAAGGATCTTGGATTTTGTTTCCGAGAGTCGGCCCAGAACAGATCGGCCGCTGGAAGAGTCGCCTTGTTTGATGTTGGTGAGCGTTTCGCGGAGAAAAAGATTCGTGGCCGAGATCAGCACGCCGTCAGAGTCTTCCGCGACAATGATTTCACTGGCCAGAATGGCTGGCGTTGTATTGGCGCGTTTGGCTTTGGACAGGGCATTTTGAGGATCGAAGTAGAGCGCGGTGTTTTGCTCGGTGAGTTCCACGCGGTCGAAGATCTTGCGAATGGTGAAAACGATCGAGTCACCGTAACGGCCACGGTTGTGTCCTGCTGCCACTGGGCCGTCCACGCTGTGATTGAAGTAGATGAACTCAGGCCCAACCTGATTTTTCGCGATGAACAACCACACACCGCCTTTCTCCTTGTCCAAATACATGCGGAAGAGTCCATCCACGCGATCGAAACCTTTGGTGAAATCCGCGACTGATTTGCGCTTCGGTTTATCTTCGGCTGGCTTCGTGGCGGCCTGCGGCGGTGTGGTAGGAGCAGGTGCGGCGGTTGGTGCCGGTTGAGCAGGCTGTCCAATGGGTGCGGGCGGCGTGGGAGCGGGCTTGCCAGGCACGGGCACGGGCACCGGCTGAGGCTTGCTCGGCTCTGGTTTTGCAGGCTCCGGTTTTGGCTCTGGTTTGGCCGGCTCAGGCTTGGAAGGGGACGGTTTCGGTTCCGGCTTTCGTTCTGCGGCAGCCTGTAAGCTTGAGAGGGTGAAAACGAGGGTCAGGCAGGAGAGGAGGATGCGATTGAGCATGGTTTGGACAGGATGGTTACCGACAATCCTAACGTCACCGGTACGAGCTTGCACACAGATTATGGTAAGAAAGGTGAAGACCCCGCGTTACAGGGCGCATGAAAGCCCCCCGCCTTCTTTTTGCCTGCCTCACACTCACCACTGCTTCGCTCTCGGCTGCCATTCTGCCGGAGAGCCAGAAGATCGACCAACTGCTGGCCCAAGGCTGGGAAAAGGCCGGTGTGAAGTCCAATGCGCCCGCGAGTGATGATGTGCTCGTGCGCCGCCTCTATCTCGACATCGCGGGCCGCATCCCGACCATTGAGGAAGCCGCCGCCTACAAGCAGTCGAATGATCCACTGAAGCGCATGAAGCTGATCGACACGCTGTTGGCCTCCGATGGCTACACCAGCAACATGTTCAACTACTGGGCGGACATCCTGCGCCTCTCGGACAACGTCAAAGGCCGCCTCACCGCCGAAGCTTATGAAGAGTGGCTCAAGAAGCAGCTCAAGGCCAACACGCCGTATGACCAGTTCGTGAAGAACCTGCTCACCACCGACGGCGGTGTGTGGGACAGCGGCAGCATCGGCTTCTGGCAGCGGGACGAGAACAAGCTCGACCACCTCGCCTACACCGTTCAGGTCTTTCTGGGCACCAACATCGTATGCGCTCAGTGCCACAACCATCCCTTCGATAAATGGACGCAGATGGACTACTACCACATGGCCGCTTTTACCAACGGCATGGATACCAAGGGCAAAAACTACTCGTTTAAGCCGGAGAAATCGAAGCAACAGTTCGACAAAAAATTGCTCGAATCCATGACTCCGAAAGAGCGGAAGGCTTACATTCAAAAAATGCAGGCGGATCAAAAGAGTGCCACCAAGACCGAAACCGCCAGTATCAGCCGCGAGGATATGCAAAAGGTCAAACAGGCCATGCAGGACGTCATGAAACCGCTGCGCTATACCAGCGCTAATTGGGAAGAGGGCAAGCTGCCCACGCTGCCGCATGATTATCAATACAAGGACGGCAAACCCGGCGAAAAGGTTACCGCCAAGGCCATGTTCGGCCACGACGCTGAGATGAAGCCCGGCCAGACGACGGTCCAGTCCTTCGCTGATTGGATGGCCGATCCACAAAACCCGCGCTTCACCACCGTGATCGCCAATCGCATGTGGAAGAAGGCTTTCGGCATCGGTTTGATCGAACCCGTCGATGAGATGACCGACAGCACCGTCGCCAGCAATCCTGCTCTTATGGATTACCTCGGTGAGCTGATGGTCGAGCAAAAATACTCGCTCAAATCTTTCCTGCGCATTCTTTACAACACCGATACCTACCAGCGCGCCGCTACAACGCAGGAAGTGCAGCTTGGAGAGACCTATCACTTCACTGGTCCCGTTCTCCGTCGCATGAGCGCCGAGCAGGTTTGGGATTCTCTTGTCACCCTTTCTAGAGGCAACGTCGATGATGCCGTCGATGAAGAAAACACCCGCCTGCATCAGTATCTCGACGATTTGAACATGTTCCTCGGCACCATAAAAGAAAAGGGGCCGGAAGGGCTGGTAACAATCGCCAAAGCAAACGCCGCGAAGCTTTCCGCCAATCAGAAGAAGCTCGACGAGATGAAAGCCCAAATGGCCGCCATCAAGGAAAAAGGTGGTGATACCGCTGCACAATCCAAAGACCTCGCCCGCCAAGCCCAACAATTGCGCAGAGAAACCGAGCGCGACTTCCTCGTCGGCCTCGTCGGTGAAGAACGCGCCAATGATCTCCGCAAAGGCTACAGCGCGAAGCAGGAAGTCAAAAAGACCGCCATCAAACCCGCACAGCCAGATCCCAAAGTGCTCGCCAGCATGACCAAGGAACAGCGCCGCGAGTTCATGAAGAGCTTCAATCGCAAAGATGGCAAAACCAGTGGCAGCAAAGACATCAGCCTCGCTACGCGTGCTTCCGAGCAGCCCAGCCCCGCACGCCCCGGCACCTTCCTGCGCACATTTGGTCAAAGCGACCGCGAGCAGATCCAAAACGCCAGCGAAGACGCCTCCGTGCCACAAGCACTCACGATGCTCAATGGCCCCGTCGCCGACATCCTGAGCAGCCCCGCCTCCAAACTCAATCAAGACCTCGCCAAGGCCGATTCACCTGCCAAGAAGATCGACACGCTCTATCTCGCTCTTCTCGGTCGCCAACCCAATGCCGATGAGCAAGGCGTGCTTAACACCGTCATCCAAGAACGCGGCGACAAAGCCGTTACCGACGTCACCCACGCGCTCATCACCGGTTCACAGTTCCTTTTCGTCCAGTAAGTCCAACTCCCACTCATTTGCCCGCATGAAAGACCTCCTCAACACCTGCGACGACCAAAGCCGCCGCGACTTCGCTAAAAACATCGCCAAGACCTGTCTCGGCGTTTCCGTCATGAGCGCCCTCGCACCACGTGGCTTTGCCGCGCCGTTTGAAGGGGCATCGAAGCTCAAACAGGCCGCCACCGCCAAGCGCGTGATCTATTTGTACATGTCCGGCGGCATGACGCACCTCGACACCTTCGGTGTGGTGCCCGGCGCTGACACCATGGGCACCACCAAGGCCATCAAGACCAGCGCCGATGGCGTGCAGGTCAGCGAATACCTGCCTGAAACTGCCAAGATGATGCATCGCGGTGCCGTCATCAATTCGCTCAGCTCCACCCAGGGAGCGCATGCGCAGGGGAACTACTTCCAGCACACCAGCTACACCATGCGAGGTGCCACTCGTCATCCCACGATGGGTGCGTGGCTGCAAAAGTTCCAGGGCAAGGGCAACACCGATCTCCCCGGCTCCGTCATCATTACCGGCGACAGCAAACACGCCGGTGGTGGATTCTTCGAGGCTGCCTTCCAACCACTCATCCTCAATGATCCCGCCAAAGGCCTGCAAAACAGCCACAAGCCCGCCACTCTCAGCGAGAGCGATTTTGATTACCGCCTCGGCCTCTCCGCCAAGCTCGATCAAGGCTTCCGCCAAGCCTACAACTACAACGGCGTCAAAGCGTATGCCGAGGTCTATAAAGACGCCATCAAGGTCATGAAGAGCGAGGATCTCGATGCCTTCGATCTCAGCAAAGAAAGCGATGAAACGCACACCGCTTATGGCGACAGCACCTTCGCGCAGGGGTGCATGCTCGCACGTCGACTCGTTGAGCACGGTGTGAAGTTCGTCGAAGTCACCCTTGGTGGCTGGGATATGCATCAAGACATCTACGCCCGCCTCCCAGAGCGTGCCGCCGAGCTCGACAAAGCTCTCGGCGCACTCCTCGCCGATCTCAATCGCCGTGGCTTGCTCGATGACACCCTCGTCGTCCTCACCTCCGAATTCGGCCGCACGCCGAAGATCAATCAAAACGACGGTCGCGACCATTACCCCAAAGCCTTCAGCTCCGTCCTCTGGGGCGGCGGCATTCAAGGTGGTCAGGTCTATGGCAAGACCGACAAAGGCATCGAAGTCACCGAAAACAAAGTCGGCGTCCCCGACTTCAACGCCACCATCGCCTACGCCCTCGGCCTGCCACTCGACATGGTTCTCTACAGCAGCACCAAGCGCCCCTTCACCGTCACCGACAAGGGCCAGCCGGTCACGAGCTTGTTTGGTTAAGATGGAAAGGCGACTCGTCGTCGCTAAACAAGGCACAACTCGTGCGAGAACGGCGTGTTTGAACACGATTTGAACTCATGCGCCCGTTTCTTGCCCTCCTGCTGCTTCTACTCTCCACCTTCGCTCGCGCGCAGCAGATCGATCTCGAAAAAATCTTTGAGGAGCGCAATCTGGGGCCGGTGGGGGAGTTGTTGGCGAAGGGTGAGTATGAGCTAGTGGCACGCATTGGAGAAGCTGCAGCAGAGAAAGGCCTGAAGGCGGCAGAGTGGCGTATTTATCGACTGAAGGCGTTGGTGGAACTTGGGCGCATGGAGGAGGCGCTGGAGGAGGCTCGAAAGGCACTGGTGATTTTTCCAGGGCACTTTGAGTTGCTGATGCTGCGGCATGATTTTGCGAAGCTGCTGGGCAAGGCCGACGTGGCAGCGGAGGCATTGAAGGGAATCAATGAGGCTGCGAAATCGAAGGCATCGAAGGACCGCACGGCGATGGAGTCGGTGATGCTCGGTCGTGCGGCGCTGGTGCTAGGTGCGGATGCGCAGAAGGTCATCGCGCAGTATTTCAAAGTGGCACAGGGCAAGGATGCGAAACTGGAGGCTGCTTATCTCGCCGAAGGGCATCTGGCGCTAGATAAAGATGATGCGAAGCGTGCGGCGGATGTGTTTCGTGCCGGATTGAAGGCGCATGGTGAAACGGCGCATCTACGCTTTGGTCTGGCGAAGGCGTTCTCGTCGAGTGATCGCGAAATAGCGGTGGATAGCTTGAAGAAAGCGTTGGAGTTGAACCCACACCTCGCGGCAGCGCATCTGCTGCGCGCGGAGTTGCTTATTGGTGGTGAAAAATTTGTCGAGGCCGAGGCGGCGATCCAACAGGTGCTCGATGTGGACGAGCATCATCCCGTGGCGTGGTCGTTGCGTGCGGTGATCGCGCATCTGTTTCAGGCGGATGCCAAAAAAGTCGATGCAGCGCGTGCGGAGGCGTTGAAACGCTGGGACAAGAACCCTGAGGTCGATCACATCATCGGACGTTGTTTTTCACGGGCCTACCGTTTCGCGGAAAGCGCGGCACATCAACGCAAGGCGCTCGAATTTGATCCGAACTACCTGCCGGCGAAGATGCAGCTCTGTCACGATCTGCTGCGTCTCGGTGAAGAAGACGAAGCATGGAAGCTGGCGGAGAAGATCCGCAAGGAAGACGGCTATAACATCCAGGCGCACAATCTCGGGCTGCTCGAAAAGGAGATGAACGGCTACGTCACGAAATCGTTCGAGGACTTCACCTTGAAGATGCCAAAACGTGACTGGCCAATCTACGGTGAGCGTGCGCTAACGCTGCTGCGCGATGCCAAAACGGTGCTGTGTGCCAAATACGGTCTCGATTTGAAGCGTCCGGTGCTGGTGGAGTTTTTTGGTGCGCAGCAGGATTTTGCGATCCGCACGTTCGGTGCGTTGGGCGGGCAGGGGATGCTCGGCGTGTGCTTTGGCACGGTGGTGACAATGAACAGCCCCGGCAGCCTCGCGCATGGCCGCAACAACTGGGAGAGCACGTTGTGGCATGAGTTCTGCCATGTCATCACCTTGAGCGTGACGAAGAACCGCATGCCACGCTGGTTGAGCGAAGGCATCAGCGTGTATGAAGAGCGCCAGCGCGATCCGGCCTGGGGCATGTCTATGGATGCGAATTTTCGTGAGATGGTGCTCGATGAAGAGACGCTGACGCCTGTCTCACAGCTCAGCGGCGCTTTCATGAATCCCGAGACGCAGGATCATCTCATGTTCGCTTACTTTGAGTCGAGCCAGGTCGTTGAGTATTTGCTGGAGAAGTTCGGCAAAGAGAAGTTCCAGGGCATTCTGCGTGATCTGGCCGATGGAAAGCGCATCAACAACGCCATCGCCGCGCATGTGGGTGAGCTGGATGAGATCGAGAAGGGCTTCACGCAGTTCATCACGGCGAAAGCGAATGGTTATGGCGCGAAGGCGGACTGGAAGGAGCCGAAGCCCGAGGAACTGAATCCGTTCGATGAAGGTTCATTCGCGGGGTTTCTGAAACAACATCCGAACAACCTCTGGGCCTGGCATAAGGAGGCTGAAGCGGCGGTGCAGGCCAAAAAATGGCCGGAAGTGCTTAAGATCGCGGACAAGCTGATCGAACTGGTGCCTGATAACACCGATGCCGATGGCGGTTATGCGTTGAAGGTGCAGGCGTTGCGTCAGTTGAAGCGCACCGAGGAGGAAATCACCGTGCTGCGGCAGATCGCGGCGATTTCATCGAGCGCGCAAAGCACCTTCCTGCGCTTGATCGAACTGGACGCTCCAGCGAAGCGCTGGGCGGAGGTCAAAGCGAATGCGCAGCGTGCCACGGCCTTGAATCCGTTCCTACGCACACCGCAGCAGGCGCTCGCGGAGGCCTGTGCTGCTTTGAATGAGCCTGACGCGGCGATTGCGGCCTATGAACGCGTGCTAGTGCTCGATCCGGGTGGTGGTGCGCAAACGCATTTCAAACTGGCGCAGCTTTTACGCGAGAAGGATGCCTCGAAGGCAAAACGTCATCTGCTAGACTCGCTGGCACTGGCACCGAGGAATCGTGACGCCCATGTGATGCTGCGGGAGTGGAAGTGACATTTGTTGAACATGCAAATTCAAACTCATATCCTATCGGGCTGGTGCGCTGCCGACTGTTTTGAACTAACTCCGAGAGAACGATTCTTGGCCATGGTGGCTGCCTCGGCTGCAGATCTGGATGGTTTAGGCATCATTGTCAGTCTCGAATGCTATTCAGAGTATCATCATGTGCTGGGCCACAATGCGTTATTTGGTTTTTTGCTTGCCACAGCACTTACGGTGTTCTCCACGCATCGAATTAAAGCTTTCTGGCTGTTCCTGGCGTTGTTTCACCTTCACTTGATTCTGGACTATTTCGGCTCAGGGCTTGGTTGGGGTATTCAATATCTGTGGCCTTTCTCGAATCATGAGATTCTCAATTCAGAGGCTTGGGAGCTTGCCTCATGGCAGAATCTGTGTGCAACGGTTGGCCTTTTGGTGTGGACGATTCTGATTGCGAAAAAGAAGCGAAGAACTCCGCTTGAGGTCATCATGCCGTCGCTGGATCAAAAAATTGCGATGGCATTTAGAGGGAAGAATTGAAGCTCGTTTCAAGCTCAAGTGCTTCCACGCCTTCGTAGCGCTGGCACAACGCGGTGACCTCGTCTTTCTCCATGATCATGAACGCAGTTGAGAGCGCATCCGACAACGCGGCGGTGGGGGCGATGGCGTAGCTGCGTTGGGGGCGGATGGGAACGGGCTGGAAGAGGCGCGGGTTCATGATGTGGGCACCTTTGACGGCGAAGCCGGAGCCGCTGAGCGCGCGGTTGGTGAGGGCGAGCTTCTGGGTGCCATCGCCGAGGGTGAGCTGCCAGGCGTCTTTGCCAGCGGGAGTGCCGATGGCGAGGATGGTGCTGTCACCGGCGTTGAGGACGAAATTGGTGATCTTCCAGTCTTGCAGGACATCGGCGGCTTGATCGAGGGCGTAGCCTTTGCCCATGGCACCGAGATCGAAGATCATGTTGGAGGCATGGACGGTGACGCGCATGGTGTCTTCCTCGAGATCGAAGCGATTGCTGCCGATGATCTGGCGGGCTTGATCGAGCACGTCTTTGCTCACCTGTCGTGGTTCACCTTCGTGAGTGATGAACAGACTCATGAGCGGGCCGATGGTGATGTCGAAGGCACCGTTGGTCTCCTGATGCATGGCTTTGGCGAGCGAGAGACAGTCCCATGCGGCCATGCCGACGAGGATGCTCTCACCGGCCTTGAGCTGGCCGAGGCGGTAGATGTCGCTGCTGGCGCGGAAGCGGCTGAGTTCGTCTTCGAGGCGGGCAATTTCCTGAAACACGGCCTGCGCAGCCTGGGCAGCGTAGGTTTCATCGGCATCGGCGTGATTGATGATCACGTCGAAGGTGGTGGCCATCGCGTTGCAGGTGAAGCGATGGTGCTGGGGGGCGTTTTCGCTCACTTGGCGGTGGCTTCCTGCTGTTTGCGCAGGGTGAAGCGGTCCCACAGGGATTGCTCGACCCACATGTTGAGCATGACGCCAGGACGCAGGCCGAAGGGGCCCTGCATGGTGTAAGTTTTGCCTGCAAACTTGGCTTCCAGCGCGGGCTGCATGTCGAGTTCAGCGACGATGACGCGGGCGTCGATGGTTTCGGGAATCGTGGTGGTGTAGCGCACGGTTTTGATGTCGCGCCAGTACCATGGCAGTGGCCAGCCAGCGTCACGATTGACGACGAGAACATCAAAGCTGTCATCGGGGGCGATCTTTTGCAGTTCGCGCACCTTGGGCAGGAGCGTCAGCAGATTGCTGGAGGTGTGCGAATAGACGTAGGGGTTCCGCGAATCAGCAGCGTACAGATGGATGGCGATATTGGTCTGCGCGATGAGATGGTAGAGGCCAAAACCGAAAGCGATCTTGAAGGCGAGACGCGAGAATTTGCCAGTGAGTGATTCAGCGATGGCGGCGGCACCGACACCCGCGAGCAAGGTAAGCGCGTGCTGCGCACTGAGGATGGACCAGGGTGTCTTGTAGGCGAGGAAGGAGTAGATCGTGAATAAGATGAAGGTGTAAACCGAGAGAAAGATCAGAAAGGCCTGCCGTGGGGCATTTTTCATGTGGTTGCCGATAAAGGCATACAGCATGCCGATGATGCCGAGGCCACCGATCATGGCCTCGCTCCAAACCAGACCGTCTTTGCGCCAGAAGATGAGCGTGAAGTAGTAGTACCAGGGTTTTTCATGGCCGTTGCCGGTGGAACGCTGGAGGTAGTTGAGGTAGGTGGTGGCGCTGTCCTTCACGGCTTGCCAGTCCTTGAAGCCGCCGGAGTAAATCGTGATGCTGGTAATGCCGGCGACGACGATGACCCATAGCCAAGGCCTGACGGCACGACCGCGCTGTGGCCCGATGTCAAAACCACCTCGGCGTGGTGAAAAATTTCCCACCATCGTTTTCGCGACGATGAAGCCGATCATGGCGGCAACGACATTGATGGCGAAGGTCTCCTTGGTCGCATGCTGCATGCCGAGCGCCAAGCCGGCGAGCACGAGCCACCAGCGGCCACCGCCCTGTGAGTAACGCCACATGGCGGCGATGCTGAGTGTGATGAACAGCACCAGCGGCACCTCCATGATGAAGTAGCGCGAGTAATAAACCATCATCGGCGAGATGGAGATGAGTAGCATCGCGAAACCGGTGCCGAGGCGACCGAGGGCATCCCGCAATAGCAGGGTCGAGAGCAGCAACAGCAGGCCACAGATCACCGTCACGGTGCGAAGCTGAGTTTCCGTCCAGGTGGATGAATGGCCCCAACCGGCGAGCTTTGACCAGACCAGCGTGACGTCATGCAGGCCGGGGCCGTGGAAGTCGCTGGGATCGTATTTGAAATGCCCGGTTTCTTGAAACTCGGCGGACTTGATCGCCAAGATGGCCTCATCGGTGTGCACGGGGCGATCGCCGAGTGAGGGGAAGCGGTAGTAGGCACCGAGGGCCAGCGAGACGATGGTGAAGATCGTCAGGCCGAACAAGCCGAGGGCGTTTTTTTGTTGAGGAGGCATTAGGGAGGAGAAATGACGAAACCGGAAATGGGGGATGACTTACATGAGTTCGCGGCGTTCGACCATGAGTCTTGTCTGGCGATTTCGGCGGAGGGTGAATTGCTCACGGGTGGGCTGGAGGGTTTCACTGCCGCCGTGTTCGATGAGGACCGTGATGATCTGCGGGCGCACATTCATTTCGAGAAAGCGCAGCATGGGCGTGCCACGGGTGCGGAAGAAGCAACTCAATGGGATGTGCGGGTGCGCGGCATTCCAAAGCCAGCGGGCGGGTGTGAAGCGCTCTTCATCCATGAGGACATAGAGAATTTCTCGGATGAGCGCCTCGCCATGTTTGCGCGACCATTTCCAGGCCTCGCGGCGGTTCATGAGTTCGTTGAATTTGGCCACGAGCGGGTTTGCATGCGCTTGCTCCATTTCCTCGATGATCTCATTGGTATGCACAGCCATCGCGGTGCGGAATTCCTCACGAGTGATGCGTCCGCTGTCAAACCAGCGGAAAAGCTGCTGTGGCGTGGGAACGGGGTCGAGCGTGGTCATGGCGAATCGCGCGAGTTTGGCGTGTTCGCGGCAGTTCGCAAATCTGCTTTCATGCCCCAGACATGAAAGCATCAATCACTGCTTGGCTTGGTGTTCTGCGGGATATCGAGAATGCGCAGAAGATTATGGTAACGGTCGGTCCAGAGGCGGACATCGTCTTTGAGTTCGATTTCATTGCCAAGCAGGCTGCTGGGCGTGGCACTGAGAAAAGCTGCGTTGTTAGTGACGAGGATGTAATCGGTCGAATCGTGGTCACCTTCAGCTTCGGTGGCGATGCGGGTGGTTTTGAACCCGGCAGCGGCGGCGATTTTTTCAATCACCGGGGCGAGCACGAGATAGGAATTGGTGATGTGGACGGCGATGATGCCGTCTGGCTTCATGTGGCGCTGATAAATGGCGAAGGCCTCGCGAGTGAGCAGGTGCACGGGAACGGAGTCGCCGCTGAAGGCGTCGAGCACGAGCACATCAAACTGCTGCGAGGTCTCACGGTCCAAGGCGAGGCGAGCATCGGAGATGACGACTTCGATTTTGGCGCCGCGTTTTTCAGCGTCGGCGAGATAGGTGAAGTGCTTTTTGGCGATGCGCACGACATCGGGGTTGATGTCGTAGAAGCGGAAGGTGTGTCCGGCCTTGGCATAGACGGAAACGGTGCCAGCACCCATGCCGACGACACCGACGCGGGCGTCGCTGCGGTCTTTGAGACTTTCCAAAGCCTTGCCGACACCCGTGTGCCGGCCGTAGTAGGTGGTGGGTTCTTCACTGAGGGCGGCACCAAGGTTTTGCATACCGTGGATGATGCCGCCATTGGTGAGTTGGCGGTATTTCATGTCGAGGCCGCTGTCATAGTCCTCCGTGACGGAGAGCATGCCGTAGAAGTTGCGTACGCGTTCGAGCTTAGGCTCGTACTTGAAGCCGAGATCACACATCAGGAGAATGCCGAGCGTGAATGACATGCCTAGCAGCAACATTGAGATAAGCGCCACGCGAAAACGCCCGAATCGAATGGAGCGGAACATCAGCAAAAGAATGCAGGCCGCGATGACACCGATGACCGTCCAGAATGCCCACATCGGCACGACGGCGTTGAGCTTTAGTGTCTCTTTGATTACTTGTCGTGAAATGCCGCACAGTTTGAGCAACAGCCAACTTTTAAGGATGACAAACACGGCTAAAAAAATCATGAGCATCCATTCAAAGGCCTTGTTCTTCAACTGCCAGACAGCGCGCAGCAGAATGATGCCCGCGAGTGCGAAGACCGCGATGAGACTGATTGGCCATTCGGCGAAGGTGGTGAAAAAGTGCGGCGCACCAAGGCTAACGAATAGGCCGCCGAGCGCACCACCGGCGGACATGAGCAGGTAAAACTCGGTGAGGCGGCGCGGTGAGGGCTTTAGCCGCGTGAGTTCGCCATGGCAGAGCATGCAGGCAAAGAACATCGCGCCGAAGGCCCAGCCAAGCTGCCAGAGGTAATCAGGAGTCAGGTCAATGTTGTTGAAGTGGAATTGCCGTCCGGTCAGCTTCTCCGCCCACGGTTCCACCTGCTTGTGCATCATTTTTTCGAAGGCACTCCAGAAGGGCTGTTTTTGCAGACGGTCTTCGGTGCAGGTGACAAAGACGAGCAGCAGTGTCGGTAGCGCCCACAGCACCGGCACTCGGGCATACCAGCGCTCGTGCTCGAAGCAGATGATGAATGTTAGCAGGTAGAGACTGAGTGGCACCACCCACAGGAAAGGAATCACCGCCACATCCTGGCAGACGTGATTCGTCGCGGAGAGCAGCACACAGCTTGCCAGTGCCGGCAGCAGCACCCAGAGGATGCGTCGTATCCAGCCGGGATGATCGGCGGCGGTGTCGATGACCTCTGCGGGTTTCGTTTCGGCGGCGATGGCATGGTGGCGGTCCATCCACACGCCAGAGACTGACAGGATCACAAAGGCACCAAAGGCCACGGACCACAGCGTGGTCTGCTCTACGACATCCCAGTGCACTTCAAAAAACAGCGGGTAACTCAGCAATGCTGCGAGTGAACCGATGTTCGACAAGGCATAGAGACGCCACGGGCTGCCACCACCGCTGGTTCGTGTGAACCACACCTGCACGAGTGGACTGGTGCTAGAGAGCACAAAATACGGCAGGCCCACGCTTACCGCTAGCAGTAGCAGGATACGTAGCGCGGGATCTTCCGCGCCAGTCGGCTTCCAGACCTCACTGGGAGCAATGGGCAGCAGCGCGATGGCCGCGCCGAGCAGCAGACCGTGCAAAATGCCCTGCCACCGCCGCGGCAGCAGAGTCAGCGCATGCGCATAGGCATAACCGGCAAAGAGCACGATCTGGAAGAAGAGCATGCACGTCGTCCACACCCCCGGACTACCACCAAACCATGGCAGAATGAATTTGCTGATGATCGGCTGCACTTGAAAGAGCAGAAACGCGCTGAGGAGACTCAGTGCGCCGAGAATCAGGCCAGGAACGAAGCGAGAGACGGAA
>CANIZT010000085.1 GCA_947471905.1 Verrucomicrobiaceae bacterium | reverse complement strand
CTCCAATACCGCTGGTTCGTGCCGCACAACATCCCGGCCCTGGTGCGGCAGTTCACTCCCGAGGTGTTCTTGAGCGAGTTGACCCAGACGATGACGCAAGCCGAGAAGACAGGCTTTGGCCCCGCCGAGGTGAAAAACACCGCAGGGCTTTCGCTGCCCTACAACCATGGAAACCAGCCCGGCTTGCACACGGCGTGGCTGTTTCATTTTGCCGGGCGGCCCGACTTGAGCCGGCAGTATGTGCGCTCCATCTGCGAACGTTTCTACGGCACCACTCCAGCGCATGGCTACGGGCTCGGTCAGGACGAGGACCTCGGGCAATTGGGTGCCTGGTATGTTCTGGCCTCCATGGGGCTGTTCGATGTCGAGGGCATGGTGCGGCGGGAGGCTCCCGTAGCAGTCATCCCACCGGCCTTTGCTCGAATGCTGCTTACCATCCCCCGCGCACCCTTTTCCAGCACGAAGGCAGGAGACTTCAGCAAGGTCGAGTTGCGTCAGGACGCCGGAGCCGGCCATTCCGAGGCCGCTGCGTTCGTCCCGTTGCACACGCTCTGGGAAAGGTAACTGACTCGAGAAAATCATGAAACCTACCCTCAAACTCCTAGCCGCCCTGCTGCTGGCGCCGCTCGCACTTCACGCTGCGGATGCAGACCCGCTCGCATGGCCGGAGCCTACGCGGGATGCGAAGCCGTGGACGGCTTGGTGGTGGATGGGCAGTGCGGTGGACAAGGCGACGATGACGCGGGAGCTGACGGAGTTTCATGACGCCGGACTCGGGGGTGTGGAGGTGGGGATGTTTTATGGCGCGAAGGGGGCGGAGGAGCGCTACCTCGACTTCCTTTCGCCGCGCTGGATGGAGATGCTAGCTCATGCTTCGAGCGAGGCACAGCGGCTCGGCATGAGGCTGGATATGGCCACGGTGGCGGGCTGGCCGTTTGGCGGTCCGAATGTCTCGGCGGCGATGGCTTCGAGCCGGGTGAATGTGACGAGTTATCCGCTCGTGAGCGGCGAACGATTGACGACACGGCTGCCTGCGCGCCGGACCGTTGGCGATTTGCCGGTGAAGGCGAATGCGGATGGGCAGATTGCTTTGCCAAAGGAATCGCTCGGGGAGTTGCAAGCGGCGGTGGCGGTGAGCGAGAGCGGCGAGCAGGTGGATGTGACGGAGCGTGTGCGCGATGATGGTCAGCTCGACTGGGCGGCACCAGCGGGTCGATGGCAGCTCTGGGTGGTGAGCCGCATCGCTCCCATTCAGACGGTGAAACGTCCTACACCCGGCAATGCAGGCTATGTGCTCGATCCTTTCTCGGCATCCGCGATGCGTGAATATGTGAAGCGCTTCAGCGATGCTTTCACCGGCTTTCCAGCGCCGAAGCCGAACGCGCAGTTTCACGAATCCTTCGAGTATTTCGGCGCGGATTGGTCGCCGGGTGTGCTCGACGCCTTCCAGCAAAAGCGCGGTTACGACCTGCGAACTCAATTGCCTGCGTTCGCCGGTTTCGGTGCCGAGGATGTGGTAGCACGCGTGCGCTGCGACTACCGCGAGACGATGTCGGACTTGCATCTGGATTTCCTCAAGACGTGGTCGGACTGGGCGCACACGCAGGGCAGTGTGTCGCGGAATCAGGCGCACGGTTCGCCGGGCAACATGCTGGACCACTACGCGGCGGCGGACATTCCTGAAACGGAGGCTTACAAGCAGGACCGCAGCCTGTTGGTCATGAAGTTTGCCTCGTCCGCCGCGCACACCACGGGGAAGCCGCTGGTGAGCAGCGAGACGGGCACCTGGGTGAAGGAGCACTTCACCGAAAGGCTCGGCGACCTCAAGTCGCTGGTGGACGACTTTTTCCTCGGCGGCGTGAATCGCGTGAAGTTCCACGGCGCGGCCAGTTCGCCCGCCGATGTCGCGTGGCCCGGCTGGGTGTTTTACGCCGCCACGCAGTTCAACTCGCGCAATCCCATCTGGCGCGACGTGCCCGCCTTCACCACCTACATCACGCGCTGCCAGTCCGTCTTGCAAGCCGGTCAGCCCGACAACGATGTGCTGCTCTACTGGCCCGTGCATGACCTCTGGAAGCAACCGGCGGAATACAACACGCCCACGCAAAAAGCCGCCGGAGCACTCCCGCATCACAATGTCCACGAACGAGAGTGGTTTGAAGCCGAACCCGTCGGCGACATCGCGAAGCACCTGTGGCAGCGCGGCTATGGATTCGACTTCGTCTCGGACCGCCAGCTCTCCGCAGCGACGGTGAATCACGGCATCGCCCTCGCGGACTCGCGCTATCAAGTCATCATTGTGCCACCGTGCGAGACCCTGCCGGAGACGACCCTCGCGCGTCTGCTTTCCCTTGCCGAGGCCGGTGCCACGGTCATCTTCGCGGATCATTTGCCCAAGGACGTGCCCGGACTCGGCAAGCTCCCGGCGCGGCGTGATGAGTTCCGCACCCAGCTTGCCCGGCTCGCGTTTGCCAATGACCCTGGTGCGCCCGTGAAGATCGCAAAGCTCGGCAAAGGCAGGGTGCTCCTCGGTTCCGCCGAAGCCGCATTGAACGAAACCAAGGTGCCTCGCGAAACCATGGCCGACTCTGGCATCCTCTTCATCCGCCGCACGGAGGCAGGCCGCAGGCACTATTTCATCGCGAATCGCAGCGGCAAAGCATTCGATGGCTGGCTACCGATAGCCGCACCCGCCAAGTCCGCCGTCATCCTGGACCCAATGACCGGACGCACAGGAATCGTCACGATGCGAAGCGCCGAATCTCAGGCTCAAGTGTATCTGCAAGTCCAACCCGGCGAGTCGCTCATCCTACGCACTCTCACTGAAGAGGAAAGCGCGGTGCCAGCAGATGAGGATCGGTGGACTTACTCACGAGCCCAAGGACAACCCATCGCCCTCAGCGGAACATGGAAGGTGACTTTCATCCAAGGCGGCCCGGCACTGCCGCCACCAGCCGAAATCACGACGCTCGCCTCGTGGACCAGCCTCAGCGCTGACGCCGCCCGCTTTGCCGGGACCGCCCGCTACCGCATCACCTTCGATGCACCGCAGCCACATGCAGACCATTGGTTGCTCGACCTCGGCACCGTGGCGCAAAGCGCCCGCATCCGTCTCAACGGCACCGACCTCGGCACCCGCTTCGCCGCGCCCTATCAGGTCATGCTTCCAGCCTTGAAGCCGCAGGGCAACGAACTCGAAATCGAAGTCACCAACGTCGCCGCCAACCGCATTCGCGACCTCGACCAGCGCCACGTGGAGTGGCGCATTTTCAACGACATCAACTTTATGAGCATCGCCGGCAAACGCTTCGATGCCTCCGCGTGGCCGCTCACCGACTCCGGCCTTCTCGGCCCCGTGACGCTGCAAGCCGCGCATCGTCTGAATGCGAATGAGTGAACCGACGGACAACACCTCCATCATAACCCGACTATGAAACTCCACACACTCCTCCTCACCACCTGCCTCGTCGCCCGCGCACTCATTGCTGCCGATGACGAAGGCTTCGTCACCATGTTCAATGGCAAAGACCTGACCGGCTGGGTGCCGTGCAGCATCGCGCCGGAGACTTTCACCGTGCGGGATGGCTTGGTCGTCACCAGTGGGCAGCCCATCGGCACCCTGCGCACCGGGAAGATGTATGAGAACTTCATCATCGAGTTCGACTGGCGGCACATGAAGTCCGGCGGCAACTCCGGTCTCTTCATCTGGGCCGATGGACTGCCCGTCACCGGCTCGCACTTCTCACGCGGCATTGAGATTCAGATTCTCGATCCTGGCTTCAACCCTCCGGGCAAGAACGAGTGGTATACCACGCACGGCGACATCTTCGCGGTGAACGGCGCCGCGCTCACCGTCGCGGGTCGCATCTCGCCCAATGGCAAGCGCAGCTTCCCGATGGAGGAACTCACGAAGCCCTCGCCGGAATGGAATCACTACCGCGTCGTGGCGAACAACGGCGACATCAGCCTCAGCGTGAATGGCAAGGAAGTGACCATCGCGAAGGCCGCTTCTCCGCGCAAAGGCTACCTCATGCTGGAGTCCGAAGGCAGCGAGGCGCATTTCCGCAATGTGCGCATCAAGGAACTGCCATCGACGAATCCGAAGCCCGAAGAAATCGCGCTCGAAGCCGATGGCTATGTGCCGCTGCTCAACAGCCTCGACCTGCGTGGTTGGAAAGTGCCCGAGGGTGACAACGGCCACTGGAAAATCGTGAAGGAAGTCATCGACTACGACGCCGAGAGCGAGTCCACCACCGCCGACAAAAGCCTGTGGAGCGAGCGCGAGTTTGGTGACTTCCAGCTCATCGCCGACTGGCGCATCAAAGAGACGCCCTATCTCAATCCGCGCGTCTATCACATCCTGCCCGATGGCAGCGAGGAACTCGGCCCCGACGGCAAACCAAAGCCCTACCCGCAACGCGATGCCGACTCCGGCATCTACCTGCGCGGCCTGAGCAAATATCAGGTCAACATTTGGACCTGGCCCGTCGGCTCCGGCGAAATGTATGGCGTGCGACGCGATCGACTGATGCCGCCGGAGGTCCGCGCTGGTGCCGTGCCAAAGCTCAAAGCCGACAATCCCGTGGGCAAGTGGAACCGCTTCGACATCACCGTGCGCGGCAGCACCGTTACCGTCCTGCTCAATGGCAAGACCGTGCTTCCCAGTGTCACCATCCCCGGCCTGCCCGAGCGCGGCCCCATCGCCCTCCAACATCACGGCAGCAAGAAGGACGGCCAATGGACTAGCCCGCCTTCACTCATCCAGTTCCGCAATGTCTTTGTCCGTGAGTTAAAGTAGCGCCTACCCACCCAAGCAATTCATTTTCCCCAGCTATCCAGCGTCCGCAAAAGCCAACATTCCACCCCCATGACCCCACCCAACTCCACGCTCCCTCGTCGTCGGTTTCTCCAAACAGCGGCGGCTGCGGTCGCCTCCTTCAACATCGTGCCTCGTCATGTGCTCGGCGGCCCTGGCTTTGTGCCGCCCAGTGAGAAAGTCAACATCGCCCTCGTCGGCGGTGGCGGGCAGGGGCTTTCCAACCTCAACAACCTCTTCCAATTGGATGACGTGCAAGTCATCGCCGTGGCGGACACAGCGGAGGCGTATGACCCGAAGCAATCCTTCTCGTATTACAAAGACATGGCGGGTAGGCTTCCCACTCAGAGCAAGATCGAGAAGCATTACGCCGACAAGACGCCCAACTTCAAATGTGCGCCCTATGAGGACTTTCGGGTGATGTTGGAGCGGGAGAAGGACATTGACGCAGTGCTCATCGCCACGCCGGACCATACCCACGCTTACATCTCCATCCAGGCCATGCGTGCAGGGAAACATGTCTATTGTGAGAAGCCGCTGACCCATGACATCTGGGAAGCGCGGCAGGTCGCCAGGGTGGCGCAAGAAACGGGTGTCGCCACTCAGATGGGGAGTCAGGGGCATTCCTCACTAGGCACGCGTGAGACCATCGAATACATCCAAGCAGGAGCTATCGGCAACGTGCAGGAAGTCCATGTTTGGGTGCCTGCCACACGCTACAACTACGCCCTCCGGGGCTACCCCACGGACACCCCAGCGAAACCCGCCGGATTGAACTGGGATCTCTGGCTCGGACCCGCTGATGAGCGCGCCTATCACTCTGCCTACCATCCGTTTTCCTGGCGTGACTTTTGGGCCTTTGGCAGCTCGGGGCTCGGGGACTTTGGCACCCATGACCTGAACACCGCCGTGCGTGCGCTGGAGTTGTATGAGCCCAGCCTTGTCGAGGGTTACGGCGTTGGCTTTTCCAATGCTGAGATCGCCCCCTATGGCTCCCTCGTGCATTATCACTTCCCCGCCACATCCAAGCGTCAGGCCATCAAGCTCACCTGGTATAGCGGCGGCATGAAACCCGCGCAGGTGGAGGCCATGGGAGCCGTCACGCACCCGAACCGGGGCTCACTTTACCTCGGCGACAAAGGAGCCATTCAAACCGATGGCAACGGTGGAGCACCGCGTCTTTTCCCCGCCGAACGCCGTGCCGCCTTTGTGAAACCAGAACCCCGCCTTAAGAGATCCAACGGCCATCATCGTGACTGGATTGATGCCTGCAAAGGTGGTGAACCCGCCGCGTGCCCCTTCGACTACGGGGCGCAATTGACCGAGATCGTGCTGCTCGGCGTGCTCTCGCAGCGACTCCAGAAGCCCATCCGCTGGGATGCCTCTCAAATGAAAGCCATCGGCCTGGAAGCCGCAGATCCTCTGATCAAAGCCCCCCGCCGTCCCGGCTGGGAACTCGCCTGATCACGACCAGCGCCCTCATTCCATCCAACTCGACCTCACTCTTCACCCACCATGCCTCCATC
Organism: Verrucomicrobiaceae bacterium; assembly: GCA_947471905.1. Lineage (GTDB taxonomy): Bacteria > Verrucomicrobiota > Verrucomicrobiia > Verrucomicrobiales > Verrucomicrobiaceae > Prosthecobacter. The sequence continues at coordinate 8,012 of CANIZT010000085.1, read as the reverse complement.
CCATTACCACACCCGCCGCACCTTCATCCAGAACGCCACCGTCGCCTCGGCGGCGGCGGTATCAGGCCCGCTGATTGCCATGGAGCCCAAATTTTCTGCCAAGGTTTCGCGCATCCTTGAAACGGATGTTCTCATCTGCGGTGGTGGTTGTGCGGGCAGCGCCGCGGCGCTGGCTGCGGCACGTTCGGGAGCCAGAACGTTACTTGTGGAGAAGGCACCCTTTGCTGGCGGAATCATTACCAGTGTTGGGCTTCCCTACTTTGATGGCATCGCGCATATCGACACCAAACGCATCGTGGTGCGTGGCATTGCGCTGGAGATGCTATCGAAGTCAGGTGTTTGCGCGCCGGATGCGCAGACCGTGTCGAGGCACAATCCCACGATCCCGAACACCTTCGAGTTCAAGCTCCTGCTCGACCGGTTGTTTCAGGAGCAGAAGGAAAGACTAAGTGTGCTCTTCAACAGCTTCGTATGCGATGTGCAGAGCAGTGAAGGTCACATTGAGAGCGTTACCGTGGCCAACAAGGATGGTCTCGTCACCATCAAGCCCAAGGTCGTGATCGACTGCACTGGCGATGCAGACGTGTCCGCCTGGGCGGGGGCGCCCTTTGAGCAAAACGCGGAGGTTCAGCCGCTGACGCTGCATTTCCGCATCAACAACGTGGCTGCCGATGCGACGATCGGAGGAGCCTGCCGTGCTGCGCTGAAGGCGGCACAGGAGCGGGGCGAACTGCCCCACTACTATGGGCCGGGCGTGATGTTCCTCTTCGGCAAGAACGAGGTCTATGTCCACGGTGTCCGTGTGCCCGCCAATCCAACGGATGCCGCCGACCTCACCCGCGCCGAGATGCAGGGCCGCGCCGACGCGCATGCGATGTTCCGCGCTTGGAAACAGGACGTGCCCGCCTTCAAGGATGCCTATTTCATGGAGGCCTATCCGTGGATCGGTGTGCGCGAGTCGCGCCGTATCATCGGTCAGCATGTGCTGAGCGAGGACGATCTCATGAAGTCGCGCCGCTTTGATGATGCCATCGCCACTGGTTGCTGGTATCTCGACCTGCATCCCAACAAGACCGTCGCGGGCAGCGCGAATGACTTTGATCCGCGGAAGGTCCAGCCGGAGCCCTACGACATTCCTTACCGCTCGCTGGTTCCGCAGAAGATCGAGAACCTGCTCGTCGCTGGACGCTGTCACAGCGCCACCCGGGGTGCCCATGCATCCACCCGCGTGACTGTCACCGCCATGGCCATGGGCGAAGCGGCCGGAGTCGCCTCCGCAATGGCGTTAAAGGAAAAGACCAGCGTAGGTGAGATAGACGGTATTCGTGTGCGTGAGAAGCTCGCCACCATCGGGGGCGGCCCCTTCACTGATGCCTGAATAAAGGAAAAACAAATGATCCTGAGACTCTTATCGCCCTGTAGGTTTCCACCTCCGCCATCGTGGAATGAGGTGCTTACGGACTGTGCGCCCTCACGCGCGAGGACATCCAGAGCCGCCTCTTCCCCAACAAATAGTATGCTGACCATTCGCCATTTCTCCGCTTCATTGCTTGTGCTGGTATCCGCATTGAAAAGTTCTGAGGCCGGCGCGGCCGAACTGTCGTTCAACCGCGACATCCGCCCGATCCTCAGCGACAACTGCTTTTACTGCCATGGCCCGGACAAAAACCACCGCAAGGGCGATCTGAGGCTCGATGTGCGCGAGGAACTGATCAAGCTCGGCCCGAAGACGCTGATCGAGCGCATCAACACCACCGATGCCGACGACCTCATGCCGCCAGCGGATTCGCACAAGAAACTCTCGGCGAAGCAGAAGGACACGTTGAAGCAATGGATCGCCGAAGGGGCGAAGTATGAGCCGCATTGGGCATTTGTGCCGCCGGTGAAGCCGAAGGTCGGCAACTCCATTGATGACTTCATCCGTGCGGAGTTGAAGAAGCACGGGCTTGAGCCAGCGCCGAAGGCTTCACGCGAGACTTTGATGAGGAGGCTGTCTTTAGACCTCACTGGCTTGCCGCCAAAGGAATCGGATGTTTCTGACTTGGTGGCTTACATCGACCGCCTTCTTCAATCACAGCACTACGGCGAGCACATGGCGGTCGGCTGGCTGGATGCAGCACGCTTTGCCGATACGAATGGCTACCAGGTGGATCGTGATCGCGAGCTGTGGCCGTGGCGGGACTGGGTGATCAAGGCCTTTAACGCGAACATGCCCTTCGACCATTTCACCATCGAGCAGCTTGCAGGTGATTTGCTGCCGAACGCCACGCTGGATCAAAAGATCGCCACCGGCTTTCATCGCAATCACATGCTCAACGAGGAGGGCGGCATCATCGCGGAGGAGTTCCTTGCTGAATACACCGCCGACCGCGTGGAGACGACGGCCGCCGTATGGATGGGACAGACCTTCAACTGCTGTCGCTGCCACGATCACAAATTCGATCCCTTCACGCAGCAGGACTTCTACGCGATGAAGGCCTTCTTCCACAACGTGCCAGAAAAGGGCGTCGGCATTTACGGCAATCCCGTCCGCACCAATGCACCACCTTTTGTGAAACTGCCCGCGCCGGAGCTGGAGGCCAAAATTACCGCGCTGAACGCGAAGCTCAAACCTGTCGAGGACAAGCTCAAAGGCCTCGCGGCGGGTGATCTGGAGCCTTGGGCGAAAAAGCTCGTCGCGGCGAAGATCGACTGGCTGCCGCTGGAGCCACAAAAAGCCACCGGTGGCGACAACCCGCCTCAAATCACCGACAAGGCCGTTTTGATCGGCCCTCAGGAAACGCGGGCTAACAACATCGTGATCAAGGCGAAGCTGCCTACGGGCAAAATCACCGCGATGCGGCTCGAATGCTCCACCACGGCTCCCTCGGCCAGTTTTCAATGGAGCGAGCTCAAAATGGGCAAAACCAAGCTGCATCCCATCGACGCCACGCATGCCAACGTGCTCGACAATGATCGCAAAACTCGCTCCGTGCTCTCGGTGGCACCGAACAAGCCCGTGCAGGCACTTTTTGAACTCGAAAAGCCTCTCGAAGGCCCGGAAGTGGAGATCACGATTAGTGTCGAGAATGCTGGTGGACCTTCGCAGTGGCGTCTCTTTGCCACCACGATTCCGACTGATGTTGTCGCGCCAGCGAGCATCGTCACCATTGCGCAAAAGGAGCATGCGAAACGAACCGCTGCCGAGCGCAAGCAACTCGCAGACTTCCGACTGTCGCAAATGCCTGAACATCGTCGCCTGACGCAAGAGGCGGCAGATTTGAAGAAGCAACTTGCCGCCACTGAGGCCGAGATTCCCACCACACTCGTCATGGAGGAGCAGAGAGAGATGCGCCCCACTTTCATCCTCATGCGCGGTGCCTATGACAAGCCCGGCGAGAAAGTCAGCGCCGCCACGCCCGGCGTTTTGCCAGCACTCGCCGCCGACTTGCCGCACAATCGTCTCGGCCTCGCGAAGTGGCTCGTGAGCCGCGAGAACCCGCTCACGGCCCGTGTGATCGTGAACCGCTTCTGGCAGCATTTCTTCGGCACCGGGCTCGTGCGCACCAGCGAAGACTTTGGCTCCCAGGGTGAGCAGCCAAGTCATCCTGAACTGCTCGACTGGCTCGCCGTCACGTTTCAAGAGAGCGGCTGGGATGTGAAGCAACTCGTGAAGATGATCGTCACGAGCGAGACGTATCAGCAGTCTTCACGTCATCCGTCTGATCAGACCGATCCGTCCAATCAATGGCTCTCGCGTGGACCACGTCATCGCCTCAGCGCCGAAGTCATTCGCGATCAGGCTCTCGCCGCTTGCGGATTGCTGGTTGAGAAAATTGGCGGCCCGAGTGTGAAGCCTTATCATCCGCCCGGCATCTATGAAACGATCACGGCGGGCAACGGCTACAACACATACATTCCCGGCAAAGGCGACGACCTTCATCGCCGCAGCCTTTACACCTACTGGAAGCGCAGTGTTCCGCATCCGGGCATGTTGCTTTTCGATGCGCCCTTCCGCGAAACCTGCGCCCTACGCCGTCCACGCACGAACACACCCCTGCAAGCGCTCAACCTGCTCAACGACCCGACCTATGTCGAAGCGGCGCGCCACCTCGCCCAGCGCATGATCAAGGATGGCGGCCCGACCGCCGAATCACGCCTCACGCACGGCTTCCACATTCTCCTCGCTCGCGACCCGAGCACGCAAGAACTCCAAGTCCTCGCGGCTGCCATCGAGCGATCCATCAAAGACTTCACCAAAGACCCCGAAGCCGCGAAACTGCTCCTCACCATTGGCGAAGCCAAAACCGACGAGAAACTGAACGCCGCCGAACTCGCCGCCTACACCACCGTCGCCAGCACGATGATCAACCTCGACGAAACCATCACCAAGGAGTGAACTCATGAGCACCGAAACCTCACTCGCACCCTTTTCGCGTCGCAACTGGCTCAAGACTCTCGCCGTAGCTTCGCTCGCGAATCCGAAGCTCTTTGCATCGCAGGCCGCTCACTTCGCACCCAAAGCAAAGCGCATCATCTGGCTCACGCAGGCGGGTGCGCCATCGCAGCTCGATCTGTTTGATTACAAGCCCGGCCTCGCGTCGCAGTTCGACAAGGATTTGCCCAACTCCGTGCGCGGCGAGCAGCGGCTCACGGGCATGACGGCGGGGCAGAAGCGCTTCCCCATCGCACCGTCGGTGTTCAAGTTTGCGCAGCACGGCCAGAGCGGCATGTGGTTGAGCGAGTTGCTGCCGCACACGTCGAAGTTCGCCGATGAGATCTGCCTCGTCCGCTCGCTGCATACGGAGGCCATCAATCACGATCCCGCGATGACGCTGCTGCAAACCGGACATCAAATCGGCGGGCGGCCCGCGTTTGGCGCATGGGTGTCGTATGGTCTCGGCTCGGACAACGCGGACCTGCCTGCCTTTGTCGCGCTCATCTCGCGTCCCAGCGGCCCCACAAATGCACAGCCGCTGCACGAGCGCATGTGGGGCAGCGGTTTCCTACCGTCGAAATATCAGGGCGTGCGCATGAGCTCCGGCAAAGACCCCGTGCTCTTCCTTTCCAATCCACCCGGCATCACCACCGAGCGCCGCCGCGCCATGCTCGACGATGTCGCCGCGCTGAACCGCCTCAAGATCGCTGATTACCACGATCCCGAAACGCAGGCCCGCATCGACCAATACGAGATGGCTTTCCGCATGCAGTCCGCCGTGCCCGATCTCGCTGATCTCTCCAAAGAGCCCGCCGACATCCACGAGCGCTACGGCCCCGAATCGAAGAAGCCCGGCACCTATGCCGCGAACTGCATCCTCGCCCGCCGACTCGCCGAGCGTGGCGTGCGCTTCATCCAGCTCTACCACCGCGGCTGGGACCAGCACAACAACCTGCCCAGCGGCATCAAGAGCCAGTGCCACGACACCGACCAGCCCACCGCGGCGCTTTTGGCCGAACTCAAGGAGCGCGGCATGCTTGATGACACACTCGTCATCTGGGGTGGCGAGTTTGGCCGCACCGTGTATTCGCAGGGCGTGCTCACGCGTGACAATCATGGCCGCGATCACCACCCGCGCTGCTACAGCGTCTGGATGGCTGGTGCCGGTGTCAAAGGCGGCCACGTCCACGGCGAAACGGACGACTTCAGCTACAACATCGTCAAAGACCCCGTCCACATCCACGACCTCAACGCCACCGCCCTCCACCTCCTCGGCCTCGACCACACCCGCCTCACCTACCGCTTCCAGGGCCGCGACTACCGCCTCACGGACATCCATGGCGAGGTCGTTAAAGGAATCCTCGCGTAATTCCCTACCTCCTCGCAATTCCCCGCACAACACCTCATCCTATGCCACGCAAACTCAGCCACATCGCCCCCGACTGGTGGGACTACACAACGCTCAATGACGACCTCATCAACGACGCCGCGCGTCTCACCGAGCGCGACTTGCGCCAGCTTTCGCGACCAGGATTCAAGGTCGTGATGTATGACACGCTGGAAGATTTTTATTTGGCCGAAGCGCTCGAATACATCCACGCATGGCGGCAGGCCACCGCAGACAATCCCGTGGGTATTTGCGGCCCCATCGGCCCAACCGAGCAGCTCCCGCTCGTCGCGCGATTGGTCAATGAACTCGGGCTCAGCCTCAAGCACGCACACTTCTGGGGCATGGATGAGTGGTATGACGAAACCACGAAGCTGGAGGTGCCGTCTACGCATCCGCTGTCCTTTGAAAAGGCCGACCGCGAGCTGTGCTTCGACCGCATCCAGAAGAAACTCGCCATCCCCGAAGCGCACCTGCATTTCCCCAAGGCCGACATCGCCAGCTATGTGCAGACGTGGAACTCCGGCGTCCGCTGCGCCGTGATGCAAGGTGGCCAGGGCGACATCAAGCATTGGGCCTTCAACGACCCACTGCGCCGCGCTGGCAAATGGAAGAACGAGCCGCCACCGCCCGCCGAGTATCGCAAGCTCGGCACGCGCATCGTCGAGCTGCATCCCGTCACGCTCTGTCAAAACGCCCGCACCTCCGGCGGTGGCAACATCACCATGGTGCCGAAGACCGCCATCACCGTCGGCCCCAAGGAAACCTGGAAGGCCGAGAAGGTCAGCATCTGGCAGGCCGGCATGCATGACAACCCACTCGGCCAGCGCCTCACCGCGCTGATGATCTCCAAACGCCTCGCCGATTCCGCCGTGCCCATGTCCCTGCTGGCCGACCATCCGAACGTGCAGTTCAACTATTTCCGTGGCGGCCTCGGAAGCTGCGCGGTGGAGATGCACTAACTTCGTCAGCTTTTATGAAACACACCCTCACACTCATCACCACCCTGCTGCTCGCGCCACAGGCGGCACTGCACTCAGCGTATGGGTCGAATGTATATCAAAGAAAGAATCAACCATGAAACCCATCATCCTCATTCCTCTCCTTGTTCTGACACTGTCAGTTCGCGTCATCGCGGATGATGCTAAACCCGCACAACGCAGTGTCGTCACCGATGAGCCGCTGCAAATCGTCGGCAAGCCGGAAGGCGCTGCGGATTTTGTGGCGAAGGCGGCGGCGACGGACGGCCAGCATCTGGCGCTGACTTTGAAAAAGCTCGAGCAGGGTTTTGATCCACCGCGTCCGTTTCTCATCTGGGCGCTCGGTTCCAGCTATACGAACATGCTCGGCGTGGGCGAACCGTGGAAGGCGACGATCCCGAAGCTGTTTCCGAAGGCACCGGAGATCCGCTACGAGAAGATGGTCGGCAATTCCTGTCCGTGGCAATACCTGCGCGGATGGGCGCGGCATCTCGCCGTTCCCGATCAGCCGGACCTCGTGATCACTTACACGAACGGCAACGCGGCCGATCTCGAAAAGCTCATCCTCGAAATCAAGTCGAACACCACCGCCGACATCATCGTGCCGAGCCTGCACTGGCGTGAGCGCGACCAACCGCTGTGGGGCAAGTCGGAGAACGCCACGGACCAGGACGTCGCCGCCGTGCGCGAGGTCTGCCGCAAGCACAACGTCGAGTTCGTCGAGAGCCGTCGCGACTGGGCCGAATACCTGAAGGCGAACAACCTGCCCATCCCCTCGCTGCTCAAGGACGCCGTGCATCAGAGCAACTACGGCGCGCACATCATCAACTCGAACATCCTCGCCCACATCCGCAAGCCGGAGCACTTCAGCTACGATTCCGCCTCGCGCGAGCGCAGCCTCCAGCCGGAGAAACGCGACGACGGCTCCTTCAAAGCGACCTTCACCGGCAATCGCATTGACCTTGTCGGCAAAAAATCACCGAACGGCGGCAGTTTCAAGATCCTCATCGACGGCAAGCCCGCCGCTGAAACCGCCGCGTTCCTGATGAGCTACGTGCAGCCCGACAAAAAGAACGCCGCCGAGGGCAAAGGCGCGAATCCGCGTGATCAGTCGCCGCATGGCGTCACGCTCGGCAGCCACGTCGTGCCGCAGAGTTGGACCATCGTCATGACCAGCGACACCGGCGACTACGAGATCACCGGCAGCATCACCGGACCCGATGGCAAT
>CANIZT010000084.1 GCA_947471905.1 Verrucomicrobiaceae bacterium | reverse complement strand
CTGCATGCGCAACTCAAAGGCCGCCGCATCCTCTGTGGCGCGGCCAGAGAGGCGATTGCGTAGCTCATCCAGGCTCGGCGGCATCACGAAGATCTCCAGCAGGCAGCGCTTCACCAGCTCATCCTCACACGCACGCACCTGCGCCGCGCCTTGCACGTCGATGTCCATGATCACATCCACACCGCGCTGCAGATTTTCGAAAACGTAGCTTTTGAGCGTGCCATAGAGCCGCCCGTGCACGCGAGCATGTTCAAATAGTTCGCCACGCTCCACTCGCGCCAGGAAATCCTCCTCCGTCAGGAAAAAATAATCCTTCCCGTCCACCTCCCCTGCCCTCGGCGCTCGCGTCGTGCAGGAAACGGAGAACACCGCTTCGCCACGATCACACACCTTGCGCGCCAGCGTCGTCTTGCCGGTGCCCGATGGTCCCGAAACGATGATCAACTGCCCCAGACGCTGTTTTGAAAACTCCATCCTGCCGAATACCCACGCCAACACCGAGTGCAAGAGACTTGGCAAAACGGCAGTTATGTTCCACCCTGAAAATCCACCCAATCCAACCATGAACCACGTATCCTCACGCCGTCACTTCGTCAAGGCAGCCGCCGCATCGGTGGCAGCACCTTTCATTCTTCCTTCACGCCTCTGGTCGCAATCAGCCAACGGCAAGATCCGCATGGGCTTCATCGGCCTCGGCAAGCAGATGGGCGGCCTCATCAGTAAATTCCTCCAGTATCCCGATATCGAGGTCGTTGCTGTGTGTGACGTGTATGACGTGCGCCGTGACCTTTACAAAAAGAAGGTGGACGACCACTACGCGAAGAACGGTGCCAGCGCCAAGCCCTGCGAGACCACCGGCGACTTCCGCAAGATCACCGAGCGCACCGACATCGACGCCGTGTGCATCGCCACTCCCGACCACTGGCACGCAATCATCACCAACAGCGCCCTCAGCCACGGCAAGGACGTCTATTGCGAGAAGCCCCTCACGCACAACATCCACGAGGCCGTCTCCGTCGTCGGCACCGTCAAACAGCACAACCGCGTGCTTCAGACCGGCTCCATGCAGCGCTCCAGCAAGGAGTTCCGTGTCGCCTGCGAACTCGTGCGCAACGGCGTCATCGGCAAGGTCGAACGCATCACCATCAGTATCGGCGATCCCGCCGCGCCGAACGCCTACCCCGAAGAAGCGAAGCCCGCTGGCCTCGACTGGGACATGTGGTGCGGCCCGGCCCCGCTCGTGCCCTTCAACCACGAGCTCTGCCCCATCGGCGAAAGCACCACCTTCCCGAACTGGCGCAAGACCCGTGAATTCGGCGGCGGCATGATCACCGACTGGGGCGCACATCACATCGACATCGCCCAGTGGGGTCTCGGCATGGATGAAAACGGCCCCGTGGAAGTGAAAGCACCCGAGAATTACAAGACGGCGAAGCGCGGCGCACAGCTCATCTACGCCAGCGGCACCGTCCTCACCCACGCAGAAGGCAGCCACGGCTGCACCTTCCACGGCACCGAGGGCGAGGTGAACGTCGGTCGCGGTAAATTTGCCCTCAGCCTCGGCGGCAAAGAAGTCCACGCCTTCCACGGCAAGGAGAAATCCACCGGCACTTCCGTCGATCGCGAAGTCGCCCTCGCCGAACGTGACTTCCTCAAGGACAAGAAGGTCTCGCTCTACGAGAGCAAGGACCAGATCGCCGACTTCGTCGCCTGCATGAAGAGCCGCAAGCAGCCCATCTGCCACGCCGGCGTCGGAGCCAGCAGTGCCATCGCCTGCCACCTCATGAACTTCGGCTACTGGCATGGAGCCAGCTTCAAGTGGAACCCCACCGAGCACACCTTCGTAAGCGGCGGCGATCCGAAGTGGCTCACCCGCGAGTATCGCGGCGACTGGAAAGTCTAAAGTAGTCCCAAACTTCAGTTTGTTCTTCAAGGCGGCCTCGCAAGAGGCCGCTTTTTTCTGGCCGCAAGACCGCCTTTCCTCCCAATCCACATGAAACTCCTCGCACACCTTCTCCCTCTCGCGCTGCTGCTCACCGTTTCCAGCGTGCAAGGGCAGCCGGTGCCGCACATCTTGCTTCGTGAAGCGTTGCAGTTTGAAAACATCGGCGACAGCGGGCGCGTGCCGGGAACGTTGCGGCTGCTGCAGCAACATCTGCCGGACGCGGAGGTGACGCTCTGGCCTTGGCATCTGCATGAACGCGAGCGCCAGTTGCTCCAGCGCACCTTCCCGAAACTGCGCATCGTCGAAGGCGAGGTGGATGAAAAAGGCTACGCCTCCACCCCCGACCTCGCGCAGGCCTGGACGGACGCGAACATTTTCATCTGCCCATCGAAAAGTGCCGCCAACTACCGCGCTTGGGCCGCCACGGGACGACCCTATGGCCTTTTTGGCTCCGCCTTCGATCCCATCAGCGACCGCCGCAAACGCCCGGATGGCGACACGCTCGACGAACTACGCACCGCCATCGAGCACCTGCCAGCGGACAGCTTTGATCGCAAGTTTAGCTCCCGTGCCCTGTACGAGCAGGCGGCCTTCATCTTTTGCCGCGACACGCTTTCGCTCGGCTATCTCCGTGCACAAAAGTTGCAGACACCCGTGCTGGAATTCGGCCCCGAGGGTGCCTTCGCCATCGCCGTGCGCGATGATGCGCGCGCGGAACGCTGGCTGCGGCGCATCGGCGTGGAAGATGGCGGCTTCATCTGCGTCATCCCGCGTCTGCGCTACACGCCCTACTACCGCGTGAACCATCTGCCGCGCGAAGAATCGGACTACGCGCTCGATGCCATCAATGCGCAGCACGCCGACCGCGATCACGCCCCGCTGCGCGAACTCATCACGCTCTGGGTCCGTCAGACCGGCAAGAAGGTCATCCTTTGCCCGGAGATGACTTACGAGATCGAGGTGGCGCGGGAACACCTGCTCGATCCGCTGCCCGCTGATGTGAAAAAGAACGTCATCTGGCGGGATTCGTTCTGGTTCGCCGACGAAGCTTGCGCCGTGTACGCGCGTGCCGTCGCCGTCATCAGCGCCGAATGTCACTCCCCCATTCTCGCGCTCGCCAATGGCACGCCCGCCCTCTACGTCCGCAATCCCGTGGACACCGTGAAAGGCGAGATGTTCCGCGACATCGGCCTCGGCGGCTGGGTCTTCGAAAGCGGCCACACCAGCGGCCAGGAACTCTGGAAAACGCTGCAACCGTTGCATTACGATCGCGCAGGTGCTCGGACGCGCGTGCAAACCGCCATGACGAAAGTCACCGCTCTCCAGCGCCGTATGGCACAGGCCATCGCCACGGCTGTCTCTGCACACGCGAAGCAAGAACCGGCCAAATAATGGGAGGGGCTTTTTTGAGGCTGCCTCGTTATTTCGGCTCATCACGCTTCACGACCTCGGTGCCGTCCTTCACCGTGTCCGGCGGATGCATCAGGACTTCATCACCGGCATTCAAACCTCCCAGCACTTGCGTGAGCTTGCCATTCGTGCGTCCGGCTTTGACTGCCACCACCTTGGCTTCACCATCATCAAAGAGAAACGTCTTCCATTCGCTGCCTTCACGAAACAACGCACCCGCGGGCACCAGTAGCGTGTCGTCGCTATGCCAAACAGCCACGCGAACTTCGACGCGATAGCGATCTCCCAGCGCCTTCAACGCGGGCGTCTGCGCCACGAAATCACTCAGCACGAGGACGCGTTGCTCTTCCACACCAAGTGCGGACACCTTGGTGAACGCCGCAGGCTCGACACGACGCACGCGGGCTTTCGCCGGCTCGTCGCCGCCCCATTGCTCAACGGTGACCATGGCACCCGGTTGGATCGTCACGGCATCGCGGGAAAGAATCTCCGCTTCGATCTCCATATCCGTCGGGTCACCAATTTCCAAAATCGGCGCACCCGGTGCCACAATCGTCGCGCTCTCCTGCTGAACGCGCAGCACCACACCGCTCACCGGCGCACGCACCTCGATGGAAGCCCCGCCAGTGGTCGGCTTGTCGATCTGCTGCAAGGCAGCGCGGGCCTGCGCCAGCTCAAAGTCGGCCACCTGCAGTGCAAACTCCGCTGAGCGAACCTCGCGCACTTTCATTTCTGCCTCACGCTCAAAGGTATCGCGGTCTGTATCGCTGATGGTGCCTTTATCCGTGTTGTTCTTCACTCGGCCCCAGTTCGCCTCGGCATACTTCAGTCCAGTGCGATTCATCTCAATGTTTTCATTGGCACGACTGCGCGCTGCCGCCGCCGCATCGACCCGCGCCTGCGCCTGCGCACGCGAACGTGCATCCAGCAGAGGCGAAAGCGATGGCTCGATGCGAGTAAGCACTGTCTCACCAGCTTTCACCAAATCACCTGGCCTCAAAGTCACCCGCTGCATGCTGCCTGCCACCGGTGCGGCCACCACATGACGATTGCGAATACGCGTCTTGCCCTCCTCAGACACATACACGGTCAGCGCCCCCTGGCGCACCACGCCGGTCTCGATCTCCACGGGGAGCGACTGCAAGGCGTAGATCATGACCAGCACCAACAGGCCCAGGATTGACCAAAACGCCACTTTGCGCAGCAGACCACGGCCGGTAGGCGGACGTTTCGCCTCCCACGGCGGCGTGGAGGCATTGGCGGCTTCGTTCTTGGCTTCGGACATGGGGCACGCACATCATGCACCCTCTTTGCGCAGGGGCAGGTGATTTTTACTTGTTGCTCTCGTGCCTCCCTGCTCAAATCCCTGCCTCAACCTTGAACTAAGAACCTCGAACCAAGAACCACTTCCCATGCCCCACGTCGAAACCAACGGAATCAAAATGTTTTACCAAGAACGCGGCAGCGGCGAACCGCTGATCTGCATCATGGGCGTCACCGCCCCCGGCGGCGTTTGGGACGCGCATGCTCAGGCCTGGGAGAAGCACTTCCGCTGCATCCTTGGCGACAATCGCGGCGTGGGCGAAACCGACAAGCCCGTCGGCCCTTACACCACCGCCATGATGGCCGACGACTACGCCGGCCTCATGGACAAACTCGGCATCGCCAAGGCCCGCGTCGTGGGCTGCTCGCTAGGTTCCGTCATTGCGCAGCAGCTCGCTCTGCGTCATCCACAGAAGGTGAAGAGCATGATCCTCATGTGTACCTGGGCGCGGCAGGACCGCTTCGGCCTCTACACCTGGCAGCACCTCATGAAGGCGAAGGCGAACATGCGCCCCGAGGACTTCATGCAGTGGATTCAGATGCTCATCTTCACCAAGCCATGGTTCGACAACGACGACTGCTGGAACAACATGCAGCAGGGCCTCAAAGACGCCGCCACCAATCCCACGCCGCAGCCCCTGCACGCCACCGAGGCTCAAAGCGCCGCCGCCATGACGCACAACACGCTCAACGAACTCAAGAACGTGAAGTGCCCCACCCTCGTGATCGGCGGCAAGGACGACGCCTTCACCCCGCAGTGGATGGGCAAGGAAGTCGCCGCCGCCATCCCCGGTGCCGAGCTCCACCTCTACGACAACGCCGGCCACGCCTTCCATTGGGAACAAATGGGCGACTTCAATCCGCGTTCGACCGAGTGGCTGCTGAAGCATTGATACCCGCGACCAAGCTTCCGGTCTGCAGCACGTCAGGCGTGTTGCAGACTAGCTTACGTCACGGGATATACCCCATCGACTTCATCCATTCCGCCACGCGATTCGGCCAATCGTTCACGGGCCCACCGCTCTTGCGCATGCCGAAACCGTGACCGCCTTTGGCGTAGATGTGCAGCTCGCAGGGGATGTTAAGCTTTTTGTATTCGAGGTAGAGCAACGCACTGGCACTTGCTGACCAACTGTCGTCATTGGCATGCACAAAGCACATCGGTGGTGATTTGGCATTGACCTCAAAGCCGGGAAGCAGATGAAACGGGTCTTCCTTGCTCACGAGGTAGGCCGGATAAACCGGAATCGCGAAGTTCGGCGTCGCGTCTTCCACGTCGAGCGCTGGATCGATCGTGTAAGTGCGCTCGTTCGCATGCAGCGTCGTCATCACCGTAAGATGGCCACCCGCCGAGAAGCCGAGAATGCCGATGCGGTCCGGCTTGAGGCCCCACTCCGCCGCATGATGACGGATGATGCCCATCGCACGCTGCGAGTCCTGCAATGCCTCACGACCTGGATCTTTCGGATCACGCTTCGGCACGCGGTATTTGAGCAGGATGCCCGTCACGCCGTGCTGGTTGAGAAATTCACACACCTGCGAGCCTTCATGCTCATACGCCAGGATGCCGTAGCCGCCGCCGGGGCACACGAGCACCGCCGTGCCGTTCGGCTTTTCCGGTTTGAACACCGTGATCATCGGATCGATGACGTTGGTGATGCGCATGACATCATCCGCCGACTTTTTCGGCATCTCCATCTCCGCCGCGATCTTCACACCGAGCTGCTCCGGAGCGCCGCCGGGCCAGAGTTTCACGACAATCGGTTCAGCGGCAAAAACAGTGGTCGAGAGGAAGAGAAGAGCGGGAATTAACTTCATGGTGCCGCCATTGGAGCGGAAATCACCGCGCAACGCAAGGCAGCATCATCGCGTCCCGCATGCCGTGGAGGATTTTTTTGTCCGTCGGGCACACCGTGGCCAGCACACCGCCCAGTGCCGGATCTTCATCCTCTTCCGACGTGGCAAAGTAATACGGGCACAACCGCACCCGGCTCTGCATCGCCCACGTGGCCTGCTTTTCCTCATCCCAAGCTGGATGCGTGACGACCTTTGCGCGATGAAACTCCTGCAGCACGAACGGATTCGTCGGGAAACTCGCCAGCGCCTCATCAATCGCTGCACTCCATTGTTCCTGCGAGAGGTCGTGGCCGATGAAGACGCCACGCGAGCCCCAGCCGCGTTCGGAAAAGCCGCTGATCTTCAACACGAGCTGCCGCTGCTTCCCGCCGAAGGTTTTCATCTCGTGCCAGCTCTGGATGTCGAGCTTCGGCCACACGGCGAAGGGCGGTAGCGGCACAGGATCGACCACCCAGCCCATCGGAATGCACTTCTTGAGAAGTGCTAAGTGCTCAGTGCTCAGTGCTGTGTTCCAAAAGTCTTCGAGAGCAGGCGACCAGAACAACGCGAGCCACAGCTTCTCTTCGAGAAAGGCTTTGATGGGCGGTGTGAAGCTCAATTCGCCACGCTCGGCCATGCGCAGCATCACGTCGGCGTTTTCGACGTTCGCGAGATCAAACAGCTCGAAGAAGCGATAAATCGCCGCGCCATTAAGTTCAAACGGCTGCACCTCCCACGGCCGCAGCACACGGCGGCCCAATCGTTCCGCCAGCCAGCTCATCTCGGGAAAGTAATCGCCTGATTCACGCGAGATCAGGATGTCCTCGCTCGGAAACGCCGCTGCAAAGCCATCCACCATACCCACAGCACCGCCGATCACGTTCTGATCGAGTCCAGCATAAGTCTCATTCAGCCACGCCGTCAAACCGATGCCGCCAGGCAGCGAATCGAGTTCCGAAATGCTCACGCCGGTTTCCGTCAGCACCAAATCCGGTCGCAGCACACGCGGCAGGTCTTCATGCCAGCGCGGATTCTGGCCCAGCTCGATCACTCGCTGCGGCTTGCCTTGATCCAGCAGCTTCGCCACCCACGGATACGCCTCATCAAAGTACAACCGGTTGCACGCCCGCTGAAACGAACGCAACGCCGGTCCGAGCGCGCGAATCAACTCCACCGTGGCCGCATCCAGCGCAAACGCCTCCGGCGACAGCACCCACTCCTTGTCCTGGAAGAAACCTTGCTCAGGAAACGAGGAACGGATGCGGGAGATGGATTCAGCTACGGATGCGGGCATTGCGAACGATTACGACGGACGAAAGCATCCGTCTCACTTCGATTCCGCCACCTTCGTATTTCCCGAAGGTAAGGTGCGAATGCGTTGCGTCGGGCTGAGGCCGTATTTGTCGGGTTGATACATGGCTTCGATGCGGGCAGGCGGGGCGGTGGTGTCGCCTTCGGCGATGACGCGGGCGAGGTATTGGAGGCTGAACTTGCCTTTGGCGGGCGCGTAGTCGGTGAAGAACAGGGCGCGGTCGGTGCGGATTTCGCGATGGTCGCAGAACCAGGGCTGGGTGCCGTCGGGGAGCTGGTCGCCTTCGCGTTCGCTCTGGGTGCCGAACTCGGGATTGATGGCCTCGAAGACGGCGGGCAACGAATCGTCGATGGCGAGGTAGCGATCACCACCACCGATTTCGATCTTGAGCGTGACGACGACCATATCGCCAACGCGGAGATCGTCGGTGCCGGTGGTGGAGCCGTCCATATTCAGTTCTTCGTAGCTGCGCTCGATGGCGTAGCCTTTGTTCTCCCCAGCGAAAGCACGCTGCGGTGGGAAGCTGCGGGCTTCGATGCGGCTGAAGATCTCGCGACCGGCAGGAAGTTCGACGCTGAGCGGCTTCGCGCTAAGCACCTGATTAAGCATGAAGTTAACTTTGGCACTGGAGAAGCCGGCGCTGAGATTCAGCGGCTGATTCTGCGCGTCCCAATGAACCGTGGCAGCCAGCGGCTCGCCGACTTTCTTCAAGCTGCGCTCGTAGGCGGACAAAGCGGTGAGCGTCCAGGCATTGGTGAAGGTGTTGCCCCATTCGCCACGACCGTTGCGTGATTGCAGGATCGACAGAGCGAGTTTTTCCGCGTCTCCGGTTATGCCGAGATGCGTGTAGCAGATCAGGCGCAGCGCTTTGTTAGCACCGTTGCCAGCCCAATGACTCCAAACAACTGGGGCAGGCGCTGGTGTTGCGGGTTTGGCCTTCGTCTCGGTCTTGGACTTCGCTTTGGCGACGACTTTGGATTTGCTCTCGGTCTTTGGCGGCGCTGGTGGCGAAGATGGCTTCCAGCCGAGGGTGTCTTTGATCTGCTGATCGGGCGTGTTGCTCAGGCACATCGAGAGCGCAAGGTAGAGGCGAGCGGTTTCAGGCAGTTTGTCGCGTTTGCCAAAGAGCAGGTTCTGATACGCAGGCTCGGGTTTGCCGGCTTTCGCGAGGGTGTAGAGCGCCAAGGCAGAGTCGGTGATGTTGTAGAGGTCTTTTTCTTCATCGAGACCGCGGAGCTTCTTCGAGAGGTATTCGACGAGCTTGTTGATCGCATCAGCGGGGACATCCGCGCCTTGATCACGCGCACGCAGCAGCAGCAGGCCGCCGTAAGCGCTGCCCCAGAAGGTTGGTTCGGTGCCGCCGGGCCAGTAGGCGAGGCCGCCTTCATCGGTGGTCATTTGCAGGAGCTTGTTCACGCCAGCCTGCACGACGAGCTTCGCTTTGCCGCCGCCGAGTTGATCAGGAAACAGCGGTTCGTATTTGCCGAGCGCGAGCCATGGCATCGTGGCGGAAGTGGTCTGCTCGACGCAGCCGTAAGGATACTTCAAGAGGTAATCGAGCGCGTCGCGGGCTTCGTAGAGGCGGCTGTTGCTGATGCCAAGGGAGAGCGATCCTTCGCCTTCGAGGAGTGCGGGATTCACGTCCTTGATGAGGTTCTCGACGGGTTCCTCGACCTTCAAGCGCGTGTAACTGACGTAGCGCAGCTCGGGCACGGGATGATTCACCTCGAAGGTCGATTCGGTGCCGTCGCTGGCTTCAGTGGCCCAGTTCACGCCGCGTGCGATCCATTTCCATTTCGCAGTGCCGAGCTGCACAAACTGCACGGGGAAGGCGGTGGCGGCGGTTTCACCGGCTTTGATTTGCAGGATGACCTTCTGCTGCTTCGCGCTGCCGCCGGTGTCGGCTTTGAGCGAGGCGGGAATGAAATCGCGCTTGTCCTGGATGAAGTTCGCGCTGCCATCGAGTTCGAGCGTGACCTCAACAGAGCCCGCGTTTGGCGTGGTGTTGTGAACGACGGCTTTGACGAGGAATTCATCGCCAAGGCGTGCGAAACGCGGCACCGCAGGCTCGATCATGAGCGGCTTGTTGATCTTGAAGGCGGACTCGCCTTTGCCAAAACGATCCACGCCATGCGCGGCGACGGCCATGATGCGGTAGCGCGTGAGATTGTCCGGAGCGGTGACACTGGCGGTGAGTTTGCCCTGTGCATCGGTGATGCCGGAGGCAAGCCAGAGTGGCGTGACGATGAAGTTTTTGCGGATGGTGGCGTTTGCGCCGTTGCCTTCGCCATCACCACCACCGACGACGAAGCCTTTGTTGCCACGGTCGCGTGCGGCGAGTTCTTCGGACAGCAGATTGTCGAACGAGGTGAAGCTGTCGATGGCGAGCGGCAGTTCGGCGTGGAAATAAGCCGAAGGATCGGGCGTCTCGTGCTTCATGAGGCTCAGGACGCCTTCATCGACGGCGTAGAGTGTGACATCGCTGCCGGAGACAGGCGCACCTTTGGCATCAGTGATCGTGGTGGTGATGTTCACCGCCTCAGCAGGGCGAACTTCATCGCGATCCGGCTTCACGGCGAGTTTCAGTTCCTTGGCATCCGATTCGACCTTCAGGGCGCAATAGCCGACGCGATACTCGGGCATCTTGTGCTGCTTCGTGCTGGCGGCGGAGCCACGGATGACGATGACGGAGACGAAGACATTCGGGAACTCATCTTCGCCGAGCGCGACGCGGATGATGGGATTGTCGAGCGTGAGTTCGGTCACAAACTGACGATGCAGCTTGTTGCGCTCCACGGTGACGAGCGCAGTGCCTGCAATCGGCGTTTTGACCACGATGACAGCATCTTCGCCGGGTTTGAGCGTCGTTTTCTCCGGCTGGAGGTTCATGCGGTTGCCATCTTCCATCGCCCACGGGAATTCATTGCCACCGACGGCATAGAACGGCATGCGCGAGATGACTTTGGTGCCTTTGGCATCCACGGCTTCCGCCGTGACGAAATACACACCGCCACTGGCCGGCGTGAACGGAATGCTGGTTGAAGGAGCCGAACCGGTGGTCGCAGGTTTCAAATCGAAGCCCTGCTTCAATTCTTCACGCAGGATGACCTGGTCCTTCGTCGTGCTGCCGCCGCCTGCGATGGCGATCTTGAGCGTATGATACTCCTGGCGCTCGACTTTGACATCGACATGCACATTGCCCGCTGCGGGTGCGCCTTTGGAATCAATCGCAACCACTTCAAGCTGGAGCGGTTTGCCAGCAGTGCCGAAATACTCGGGGCCTTTAAGGCCGAGCAGGAAATTCGCACCGGGGACTTCAAACTCAGCGGCGGAGCTGATGGTTTGCTCGTTGATGTCGGTGACTTCGGCGTTCACGCGCACGCGCTGCGGCAGCGCGGCACGATCTGCGGGCGGCTGCGGCATTTCGAGCGTGGCGGTGCCATCGTCAGCGAGGAAGAGATCGCCATTCACGAACCACTCGTTTTCTTCAGCATCGTTCTCATGCCCAGCGTAATCGCCATCGGCATCGCGATCCTGCGCGTAATGGGCCCACGAAGGCGCTTCACCGAAATGATACTGACGATAGGATTCCGGCGGTTGGTAATCACGCTGTGAGTTCGCACTCCATTGCACCTTCGCCACGGAGAGCGCCTTGCCCATGTAGTAGTTCGCACTGAGCGCAAGCTGGATGCGGTCGGGCTGGAACTTGATCGCCTTCGTATCGAGCTTCACCTCGAAGGTGTTCGGCTTGTACTCATCAATACGGAAGGTCATGCCGCCGCCATCATCGCTCTGGCTGTTGGGGTTGGGCGATTTGAGATTGATCGAGAGATCGTACCAGCCTGCAGGGCCAGTCGGGAGCACCACATCATCTGCCCAGGCACCGCTGGCGGTGAACGTGACCGGTTTGTCGATGACGACGCGATAACGTGGGTCACGAATGACGAGACGGCCCTGCGCAGGCGCTTGGTCGAGGCTCAAATCATCACCGATGAGCAGACGCGTGTGCGCTTTGAAGTGTGCGGTGTCACCGGGCTTGTAGAGCGGTCGGTCCGAGAAAACAAAGGTGCGCCGCTGCGCCTGCCACACGTTTTCGTAGGCCTGCGAGATGTCGTAAGGCACGCCGATGGCGCTGTCGTTGCACTCGATCACGGCGCAGTCGCCGTTTTTCTCGGCCATCACAAACGCAGGCGTGGCTCCGGGTGCGGTGGCGATGCCGCTGGCGTCGGTGTCGCCGTAGCCGACGAGTTTCAAATCAGCATCCACCAGCGTGAGGCGCACGCCGGGTACGGGCTTGCCGGTTTCAAGCGAGGTGACAAAGACCATCGTGTCCTTGCCGTTGCTCTTTTGCATGATGCCGAGATCAGTGAACTGCACGAGCGTCTGTGTGACGACGCCCTTCTGCGAGATGCCAGCGGCGGCGGTGCCCTCGATTTCGAGAAACATCGGCGCGGCAGGCTGGTCGCCGAGCACTTCGCGCCAGTTCAGCTTCACGATCTCGCTGTGATCGAGCGGTTTGGTGATCGGGAAGCTGCGGTCAAACACTTGGGTGCCGGGATAGGTGTCGATGGACTGCGTCTTGTAAGCTTCACGCTGCTTGTCGTTGCCGTAGTAGGCGGTGCGGTAGGCGCGATAGAGGTCGAGCGCCTTGAGCAGTTCAGGACCATTGAGACGCTTCGCACGCACGCGCACCTGGCTCACGTTCGCGGCGCTAAATTCATAACCGGCGGCTCCTTTGGCAAGCTGCGCGTTGATGAAGGTGGGAGCCGCGACGTAAGGTGGATTTGGGATGAAAGTGATGCTGTTTTTCACCGGTGCGCCGAGCGCCATGCCATCGCCGGAAGTCATCGCCGGATCGACGGTAACGGTCTGTGGCTGTTGCAGCGGGAATTTGCCGCTGATGCGCAGCGTGCGGCCCAAGACCTCAGCCTTGGTCTCGCCCGCAGGGATCGGGTCGATGTGAATGAGCGCGGCAAGCTTCTTGGCGAAGGCCGCCTGCTCCTCGGGCTTCATTTCGTCATCCGAAGGTGGCGTGAGGCGTTTGTTGAAGTCGATGTCGAGGTAGTAATCGCTATCGAAGGGTGTGTGAGCGCTGACAGCACGTACTTCAAAGGGTTTGATCTCGCCGAGTTGAATGTCGTCACCCGTGGCGATCTGATTGTGACCGGAGGCGTTGCTGAGCGTCTCGGCGATGGTCAGGCGCCATTTGCCGATGGCCAACTGAGCTTCAGGCTCAACGATGATCGCGCTGAGACGCACCGCATCATCGGCGACGGTGGGTTTCGCTTTGGATATCTGTTCCGCCCAGGTCGGCTGCGGCTCGGCGCTCATGCGCGTGAAATCTTTGCCGGTGGCATGACGAATTTTCGCGGCGACCGGTTGCGACGAGGTTTCAGATACGAAGCGAATGTGCTTCGCGGCCTCGGCGGGCGTGACACCGTCATTGAATTCAAACAGGAAGCGCGGGCTGCGGTTCTGCGCATCGTCATCGAACCAGCGCGGATGCTGATCGATGATGCGGAAGCGGGCGCTTTCGACGGAATCGAGCTTCTCGGTCGAGAACGGCTTGCCGGCGAGATCGGTCAAGCCAGCGCGCAGTTTGAAATCATAGCCGCTGGCGAACTTGGGTGCCTGCGTGAGGTGGAACTGGCCGCTGCGCGTGCTGGTCCACTCAAACGTGCCGGTGAGTTCCGGCGTGACGATGAGCGGCGACTGCGGCTCGGGCTTGCCGATGCGCTCTTTGGCGACCATCGCTGTGGGAAAAACGACTTCGATGGTCGATTCCGGCGACAACTCGACTGGATTGATCGTGATCTGGGCGTGAAGCGCAGTTGGATGAGGAGTTTTGGTGTCAGCGCGGCCCTTGGCAGGAGCCGCGGTGGAAATGGCGGTGGCAGAGACAAACGCCAGCGTCATGGCTGGCAGCAGCGCGAAGCTGAAGGTGGTTTTCATGGCGAACAGATGGTTCGCCCTGAGAGTAGCATGCAGCCGCAGGGAGCGAGGGGATTTTTGGAGAGATTTTGGAAGACTGCGGCCCACACAATTCAAAATCCACATCTCACACTGTCGAAAGCCAGCTCCTGGTCACGGTTGCCGCCCACAGAGAAGCGCGTTGCGTGACAAATCATCCTCTCATTACCTTGGCACCTTGGTTCAACCACCCATCCGCGAACGATGCTCGCTCGGCCGCCAGCCGATCCATTTCTTGAAGGTGTTGCTGAAGACGAATGGGTTCATGTAGCCGACTTCGTGGGAAATGGTCTCAATCTTCAGGTTCGTGGTGGAGAGCAGTTCGGCGGCCTTCCGCATACGCAACCAGGTCACGTGATGCATGGGCGTGCGACCTAACGCACGGCGGCAAAGGCGGCGCAGGTGCTCGGCGCTGACGTGGGCCTGGCGGGCGAGTTCGTCGAGCGTCCAGTCATGACCAACGTTGGCGGAGACTTTTTCCCAGATGCGGTGCAGGCGATCATCCACCTGCCACGGCTGGGCGAAGCGCTCAATGTAGTGCTGGATCAGTTCGACCCAGTGGAACATGGCGGCAGGTTTGGCCTCGTGCCCGGCTTCTTCGATGAGGCCTTCGATGGCGTTGAAGAGCGCGGTGCCGACAAAGGGAGCCATGAGAGGCGAACTGCTGCTGAGGATGGGAGTTTGCTCCGGCTGGTGCTCATAGCGCACCCAGCAGCAGCGCCAGATCTTGCCGGGGATGGCATGAAACGCATTCACCATGAAAGGCGGCAGCGCCACGGCCATGCCCGCGCTGCATTTCTTCCATGCGCCATCCACCAGCACGCGGCCTTCGCCTTCCAAACAGGCGAGGAAATACAATCCACCCTGATGCATGCGCACGATGCGGTAAGGCGCACGCGCCGTCATGACACCCGAATGCGCGATGCGATGTGTGCTCAGTGTGGCGCACACTGGTGAACCACGCAGCCAAGTGCGCGCATCTTTGTCTGAAGCCCGCACCACGCGGAACTCCGTACCCGGCCCGTGCGTGTGGGTTTCGGATAGCTCTTGGATGGCAGTTCGGGCGTGCATG
>CANIZT010000083.1 GCA_947471905.1 Verrucomicrobiaceae bacterium | reverse complement strand
TTCCCGGAATGTATCCACGTGTTACGCACCCGTTCGCCACTAGACACCACTTGTATTGCTACTCATGGTGTCCCGTTCGACTTGCATGTCTTATCCACGCCGCCAGCGTTCGTTCTGAGCCAGAATCAAACTCTCCAAAAATTTTTGCTGGCTTTATTTCAAGCCAGCCAAATTGACTGTGCCTGTTTAAACCACAGGCACCTGCGCACTTATTCGCGCAGCGCACAATTTAGCCTTTTGTTTTCTAACAACATTGCTCGGCTTTCGCCTTACTTTGCTGCTTTTTTTCTGAAAGATCGTTTCTGAATTTCAGGAAATGTGAGCCGCTAAATGCTTCTCGCGCTTCCTTGTTTCAGCCGCTGTTTTTCGCTAGCGGACGAGCAGATTAGTACAACTCCGGGACCCTGCAACATCATTTTGAAGTTTTTTATTCAAAAGCCGCGGTTCGCTGTGAAAATTTTTCAATTTCAAGCCGCTCAGTGAGTTGACATCGGCTCAAATCTTTACTGTGAGACCGTGTCTTCGGCTTCCTGCTAACATGCCTCGTGCGGCTGCGGCCCTTATAATACAAGGCGTGCAGCGTCAGTGGCCATTTTTGATCTCCGCTTCGTTTTATTCTGCGCGAACGCGATGGTTGAATGAACTCAAAAAGCCACGCTTCGTAATTCAGTCATCATCAGCGCATGAATGATCATGCGCTTCTCTGCTTCTTCATCACTCGATATACCAGCCACGCAGCGATGTTGATCACTGCCATTGCAGCAAGCAACTGCATAAACGTGTGAGCGAGGCTGCCTTTACCCAAACCACTACCCACCAGGCTAAACGCCACATTCAAAGGTAGGTAGCCAAGCATCGTTCCAACAATGAACCTGCTGTGCCTCACCGGCGTCATTCCTAGCAACACATTCAGCACAAGTCCCGGAACCATCAATTGCCGTACCCAGAACACCCGCATGATCGAAGGTTTCTTGAGTAGCTTCTTCAGCCACGGCCACTTCTCTGCACGAGATTCTGCCGCACGTCGGAAACCATGCCGCGAAAGCACAAATGCTGCATACGAACCCAGCGTCGATCCTATGAGTGAAAGCCCCAAGCCTTCGCCAAAGCCGAAGATCAAGCCTGCTGCAGCACACAGCGGTAAACGGGGCACGCCTAACATCACGACCAGCGCACAAGCTGCCACAAACACCGCGTGCGCACCCCACCCAAAGTCGCGCACTAGGCTCTTCCACGTCTGCACGTTCGTGATCCATGTCCTCAGCGGTGTAAAATGCGCTAGCGCCATGAACGCCGCCACCATCAGCACGGCCATGAGCACCTGTCGCGTCTCCCTATTCAACGCACGCGACGTCTCCTGCTCCACCTCGTTCGAGATCGAGATATCGAGATTCTCAGATTCCTGCTTGGGTTCGTCAGGCATCGGCATCATTGCAGCTTCCACAGCTTCGCGTCGCTGCGCACGTAAATTGCGCCTCCTGAGATCGCTGGCGTTGTTAGCACCGTCTCTTTGAGTTCGATCTCCTGAGTTACCTTGCCTTCTGGTGCCTCGGGATCAATCACTTGGAAAATTCCGCGCTCATTCACTGCATAGATGTGCTTTCCAGCCGCCACGGGTGAACCACTGAAGGGTCCCTTCAAGCGAAGCTTCCAAAGTTCATCGCCATTCTTGAGGCTCGCTTTGATCACCACCCCTGCACCATTGACCACGTAAATGTATTCTCCCAGCACCAGCGGACTCGCCGTGCCTGGATTCAGCTTCTCATTTCGCCAGATCTGCGTCACAGAACCCTTTTCCGGTGCCAGCGCTGTGATGCCGTGAGAGACAGCATAGAGCGCCTCACCCATCACCACGCTCGAAGGAATCGTGCTCGCGCCATCAGTGTAGTCCCAAACCGTCTTTCCTGTCACAGCTTCTACGGCCAGAATTCCCTTACTCGACTGCAAAGCCACCGCGCCCTTCCAAACCGTCGGGCTCGACCAATTCGCTGCCTTCGGGCGATCCATCTTCCACTTATTGCGTCCCGTGGCCACATCCAAGCCTGCGGCAAAGGACTCGCTATCATTCTCGCTCTGCACCACCAGCGTGCCATCCACCACCACCGGCGACTGCGACATACCGAGGCTGTTGCTTGCATTGGCGTAGTCAAAGGTCAGTCCGCGCAACCAAAGCAAATTACCCTCCAGATCGAACGCGAAGAGGTCATTCGACGAATAGAGCGCAAACACCCGCTCGCCATCGCTGCACGGAGTTGGTGCTGCCACGCTGGTCTTAGGATGCGTCATAGTGCGGCCCGTCGAACGCATTGCACGTTCCCAGCGCTTCGATCCATCTGCTGCATTGAAGCAAAACACATGCAGCGTCTCCTGTCCAGGTCCGCTAGAGCACGTCACGAAAACCTTGTCTCCCACCACAATCGGAGCCGAAAGCCCGCGCCCCGGCAGATCCGTTGTCCAAGCAATCTTCACTTCCGCCGCAGGCACCTTCGCCTCCGTTGAAACCGCCGCCGCATACGGTCCGCGAAATTGCAGCCAGTCAGCCTTCACCACACCAGCGGCAAGGCACATCAACACACACATCGAAATCGTTTTCATGATCATCATCGAGTTAAAAGTTACTTCGCCGCCAAAATCGCCGTTCCCGTCGCATCGCACACACGCAGTTGGAATTCCCACTCCGTGGTCCATTGCTCCGTCTGTTCGTTTTGGCAGCACTTCACGAGGAGGGTGTTCTTCCCCTTCTTGAGCTGGCAGGGCAGCTTGTACTGATCCAGCTTCGCTCCTCGGTGATACTCGTCGCGTGCAAACAGCAATTCGCCGTTCAGCCATACCTTCCAGCCGTTCTTGCAGCCGATGCGAATCTCTGCTGCGCGATCCTCCGTGCTAAAGAAATCCGTCGCCGCATAACCCACCACGCTCTTCTCCATGCCGAAGGGCTTGTTGAAGTCGATTTTCCCGTACTCATCCGTGCTCGTAAATTCCGCCCACTTCGCCGGCTTGACCTTGCCCTCGTAGCTCGCATCGAACTTCAGCTCCTTCTCCGGCGGGTACACCGTGTCGAACCCACTGCGATCCGCATTGCTGAATGCCGCAATCAGGTTCCAGCTCATCAAAAAGCCAAAATGCTTCGGTAAATCAACTTTCTGGCCCAGCTCACGCAGCTTCTTCGCCAGTTCCTTGATCTGATCTTCATCACGGGCCCCGCCAAGGCCCTTTCCGAAGGCCACAACAGCAGCATCCTTGTCCATCTTCTCCAGTGCCGCATTCCCAGCTTCAATCAGCTTCGCCACTGGATGCCGCCTCAAGTCCGAACTCGGGTCCTCCAGTAGTGTTGGCGTCAAATCCTCCGCCAGCTTCGCATCCGCACGATGGATCAGATCAAATACCACCACCCGGGCGCCCGGACTGTTCTTCGTATCCTTCAAAAACGCAACGAGCGCCTCCACAGGCAGTTTTTTGCCCCTCAGCGCCTCATCCGCGATCACACCCACCGCCGCACGCAGCCAATTCTCCGCAAGCGGATTCGCGCCGTTCATGCCTTTTAGCACTTCGGGCAGGTTAGCCGCATCCTCTTTCACAATTTCCTGCCAGGCCTTCGCCGCTGCCTCATTTCCCAGCCCTTCTTTTTGCACCGCACGCAATGCTTCGATGGGTTTCGACAGATCTCCCGCCGCATGCAGCGGCAGAACGGCGATGACAAACAAAGAGGAGAATAGGAACTTCATGGTGTGGCAGAACAAGCTTTCGCATAAAACGCGCCACGCCAAGCCAGTGTTTCGTACACTTCCGTCTCGTAAATGACGAAGGATCGCCACCCTACCGGTCGTTCTCGGTGTCACCATGCGCCCTCTGCCCCTCGCCTTTTCCTCATTCCTCATTCTGGTTTCGTCATTGCCCGCGGCACAGCCGAACTTGGTTCTCTTCCTCGCCGACGACCTCGGCTACGGCGATCTGGGCTGCTTTGGCCACCCGATCATCAAATCGCCCAACCTCGATGCCTTTGCAAAACAAGGCGTGCGTCTCACGCAGTGTTATTCGGGCAGTGCGGTTTGCAGTCCATCGCGTTCTGCGTTGCTCACGGGTCGCACGCCGCATCGCAATGGTGTTTACACTTGGATCGCCGAAGGCGCGGAGGTGCATCTGCGCACGAGTGAAAACACCCTGCCCGAGTTGCTCAAAGGCGCGGGCTACACCACCTGCCACAGCGGTAAGTGGCACCTCAACGGTCTCTTTAACAACCCCGCACAGCCCCAGCCGAACGATCACGGCTATGACTGGTGGATGGCCACGCAAAATAACGCCGGCCCCTCTCATGAGAATCCCAACAACTTTGTCCGCAACGGCCAACCGGTCGGCCAGATGCAGGGCTACTCCGCGCCGCTCGTCGTCGGTGAAGCCATCACCTGGCTCAGAGAAAAGCGCGATGCCTCCAAGCCATTCTTTCTCGCCGTCTGGACGCACGAGCCGCATTACCCCATCAAATCCGACCCCAAATTCAAAGCGCTCTACCCCGACCTCACTGACGACGTGCAGCGTGAGCATCACGCCAACGTCACGCAGATGGACCACGCCTTCGGCATGCTCATGAAGTCACTCGACGAGCAAAAGCTCACCGGCAACACCTTCGTCTTCTTCACTTCCGACAACGGCCCTGAAGGCGATGGCATCAAATCCCCTGGCCGTGGTAGCAGCGGTGGTCTCCGTGGTCGCAAGCGTGACGTGCATGAAGGCGGCATCCGCGTTCCCGGCCTTGCCCGCTGGCCTGGAAACATCAAACTCGCCACCACCTGCGACGTCCCCATCATCGGCAGCGACATCTTCCCCACCATGCTCGGCATCGCCGGCGTCAAAGCACCCGCCGACCGCGCACTCGATGGCGTCAATGCTCTCGCCGCCCTCAACGGCAGCGCCACGAAGCTCGAACGCCCCCAGCCACTTTTTTGGCGTCTCCACATGGCCCCGAACATGAAAATCGCCATGCGCGTCGATGACTGGAAGATCCTCGCCAATGCTGAACTAACCGAGTTCGAGCTCTACAACCTCAAGGACGACGTCAAAGAGACCACCGACCTCAAAGACAAAGAAACCGAACGCTTCGCCACCCTCAAAGCCCAACTCATCAAACATAACGCCGCCATCGACGCCGAAGGCCCCGACTGGTGGCAGCGACTCAGCCCAAACGGTGGCTCAGCCAAAGGCCCCAAAAAGGACAAGAAGAAATCCGCCAAGGACTAGCACCAACCCTCATGCGAAGGCCGCTGCTCATCCTTCTCTGCTGCCTTCCAATCCGCGCACGTGCTGCCGAGCCACCCACCGTGGAAATCGCCGTGCAGCGCGGCCTCGCACTCGTCACCACTGCCGCCAGCAATTGGCCGAAGCACAAGACCTGCTTCTCCTGCCACCATCAAACGCTGCCCATGCTCAGCGTCATCGAAAGCAGCCGCGCAGGTCATTCCATCGACCCAAAGTGGCTCAAAGCGCAGTCCACCATCACGCACGCTTATTTTAAAGAGCGCATCGACGACATGCTCGTTGGCGACCACGTCCCGGGCGGAGCCACCACCACCGGTTACGGCTTCTGGGCAATGCAAATGGCCTCACAGCCCGCCGATGCCACCACTACCGCGATGGTTGCTTATGTCCTGCAAATACAAGGCAAAGCCCGACTCAAAGGCAGCGCCCCTGCAGATCTCACACGCATCGAAAACGGCCGCTGGACCACCTCATGTCGCCGTCCGCCCATGCAAGGCTCCGATGTCGCCGACACCGTTCTATCGGTCCTGGGCATGCAAAAATACGCCACCTCTGCGCAGCAACCCGCCGTGGCCAAATCAACAGCCGCCGCCCTCCAATGGTTCGCCCAAGCCAAGCTCGAACGACAAGAAGACCTCATCTGGCGACTCTGGGGCCTTCACCACCTCAGTGGCACCGAGGCCGACAAAAACTCACTCCGCGCAACCATCCTCAAAGCCCAACAAACCGACGGCGGCTGGCCTCAGGCCGCGAATCTCCCCAGCGATGCCTTTTCCACCGGCCAGACACTCTTCATGCTCCTCAAAACCGGCACACCCATCGATCACGCCGCCATTCTCCGTGCCCGCAACTACCTCCTCCGCACGCAACACCCTGACGGCTCCTGGCTCGTCGAATCCCGCGTCAAAAACAAAGCTCAACCCTACTTCGAAAACGGTGATCCCCACGGCGAGCACCAATTCCTCTCAACCGCCGCCACCGCGTGGGCCGTGGCGGGTTTGGCGCAACTGCAGCCAGCGAAGTAGATCACTTCGCCGCCAGGTCGTAGCAAAAGATTTGGTCCTGTGCGCGAATGAGCAGCTTCTTGTCGTGAATGCTCGGATGCGGCCAGCTTGGGCCTTTCACGGCTGGCAGCTTGAAGGTCCCTTGCAGCTTGTAGCCGCTCGGTGAGGCCTCCATGAGGCCCATGGTGCCGTCTTGCCAGCGGAAGTAGAGTTCGCCATCGGCGCTGATCACCGCCGCGCTTTCGCGGCCGGGACGCTCGCTTTGTTCCCACACGATCTTGCCCGTCTTCCATTCGAGGCACACCGGGATGCCGTTGTTGTGTCCGCTACCGGCGTAAATGTAGTCGCCGAGGCGCACCATGCCGCCGTGGTGGTTTTGGAAGGTGGCCGCCTTGAGGAAGTATTTTTCTTCCATTGATACGCCATCGCCGTCTTTCTTGAGCTGGAGCAGCGCCGCACCGGTGCCGTAGCCGGAGGAGGTGAAGACATATTCATCCCACACCAGCGGCGTGGGGATGTTGGCCGTCCCGTTGGCCACGGCGTTGTAAGTCCACAGCGTTTTGCCATCGCTGGCACGCACGCTGACGAGTCCGCGGCCTACCAACGTGATGTACTGCTTCACACCGCCGCCGTTCGAGATCACCACACCGGTGTAGCCTGCGCCATCCTTGCCTTTAGAGCCTACTTCGGCTGGCAGAGCGGATTTCCACTTCACAGCGCCGGTTTTCTTATCCATCGCGGCCACGATGCTCTCATTGCCGCCCGGCACGCCGATCACGAGATCGCCATCGACCAGTGGAGATTCACTGTAACCCCAGCCGCTCATGATTTGGCCGCCAAGATCGGCGATATAGCTCTTCCGCCAGAGCAGTTCGCCGCTTTCGACATCGCAGCAGGCCAGGACGCCATCCTTGCTCACGGCATACAGACGTTCGCCATCAAACGTCGGCGCACCGTTCGGCTGATCACGCTTGTCGCTGATCACCGTGCTCCACACTTCCTTCTGTGTGGCCAGATCGTAGGCCGTCAGCGCTACGCCTTCTTTGCGATTGCCTACCACAAACACGCGCCCCTTGCCCACGGTGACCGATCCCATGCCTGCGCCCGCGCCTTTGATCTCCCACAGCAACTTGGGGCCTTCTGCAGGCCACGATTTGAGCAAACCCGTCTCCGTCGAGATGCCGTCGCGATTCGGGCCACGAAATTGATGCCAGCCGGGAAGCGGGGTGGTTGAGTCTGCTGAAAAGGCAGAGCCTGCTGCCAGAGAGAAGAATAATGCGATGAGGAGCCGGGAAGTATGCATGCGGAGAAGCCAAACGCCCGCCACCGTCGGCTTTATACGCTTTCCTGCCAGATTGAGGTGTCGTGCCTGCACACTCGACAGCGGACGAATCAGGGGCACTGTGCGCGCCCCTTTCACCATGCTCTCCGTTTCCAATGTCAGCAAAGCCTACGCCGGTCGCACCTTGTTCAGCCAGGTGTCGTTTCACATCAACCGTGGCGAGAAAATCGGCCTGATTGGCCCGAACGGCGCTGGCAAATCGACGTTGTTTTCGCTCCTGCTTCAGGATACCACACCAGACGATGGCCAGGTGGTGATGGAGCGCGGCATCAGTTTCGGCTTTCTACCGCAGGAAAGTGCGCCGATTGAAGATGTGACGGTGCTGGAACTCGCGACCGGTCATGTGGATGAGGATCACCGCTGGGAAGTGGAGCCGAAAGCCAAGCGCATCCTCAGTGGACTCGCGTTTCGCGAATCCGACTTCGAGCGCAACGCCCGCACGCTCAGCGGCGGCTGGGTCATGCGTGCGCATCTGGCGCGGCTGCTCGTGCAGGAGCCGGATTTGCTGCTGCTCGACGAACCCACGAACCACCTCGACCTCGAATCGCTCATCTGGTTCCAAAATTACCTCCAGGGCTATCCGGGCGCGATCCTCATGATCTCGCATGACCGTGAGTTCCTGAATGCGCTCACCAACAGCATCCTCGAGATCGCCCACAGCAAGATCACCCGCTACGTCGGCAACTACGACAACTACCTGCGCGAGAAAGCCGCACGCGCCGAGCAGTTGCAGGGCGCTTACGACAACCAGCAGCGCGAACTCGCCAAGATGCAGGCCTGGGTGGACAAGTTCAAAGCCAAGGCCAATTTCGCCTCGCGTGCGCAGGACAAGGCGAAGATGATCGACCGCATCGAAAAAGTCGATGCTCCCGTCGCCGACGCCAAGACGGTGAAGTTCCGCTTCCCGCAGCCGATTCGCAGCGGTCAGCGTGTCATCCGCGTGAAGGATGTTGATTTCGCCTATGGCACGCAGCCTGTTTACTCCGGCCTCAATCTCGAAATGGAGCGCGGCGAGCGCACCGTGCTCGTTGGGCCAAACGGCGCGGGCAAATCCACGCTGCTCAAACTCCTCGCAGGAGCGCTCACACCACAGGCCGGCGCCTGCGAACTCGGCCACAACGTCAAACTCGGCTACTTTGCCCAGTATCGCGGCGATGTGCTCAACATGCGTCATACCGTTCTCGAATCCGCCATGGACTTGCCAAGCCGTCCCGGCGAAAACATGTGCCGCACCTTGCTCGGTTCGTTCCTTTTCCACGGTGACGATGTCTTCAAGCCAGTAGGCGTCCTCAGCGGCGGTGAAAAGAGCCGTCTCGTGCTCGTGCGCCTGCTGCTCGATCCGCCGAACTTCCTGCTCATGGACGAGCCCACGACGCATCTCGATATGGGCAGCATCGACGCCCTCATCGGCGCTTTGGAGCAATACGAAGGCACACTCGTCTTCATCAGCCATGACGTTCACTTCATCCGCCAGATGGCCAAGCAAGTCCTGCATGTCAGCGCCGGCGTCATCACGCCTTATGCCGGGGATTATCAATACTACCTCGACAAAACCAAGTCCGGCTCCGCCCGCGAAGCCTTGACCGCCACGCTGCACAACGCCCAGCCCACCACCTGGGCCGCTCCCGCTGTGCGTGAACCGCCCAAAAGTAAACAGCAGCGTCGTGCCGAAGCCGATGCGCGCAATGCCTACAGCAAAGCGAAGAAAGAACTCGACCTGCGCATTTTCAAGATCGAGCAGGAACTCACCACGCTCGACAAGCGCAAACACGAGATCGTCAATCTTCTCCAAGAAGAAGCTACGTATGCCGACGCCGCCCAGTTCCGCGTCCTCAGTGCCGAACTTGAAGCCGTCGAGACCAAAATCCCCAAACTCACCAGCGAGTGGGAAAAGGCGACAGAGGAATTGGAGAAGCTAGTGCCTGTGTAAGTCTGGACATTTACACTGAATTCCTCAAGCCACCGTGCAGATCTGCACGCCTTGCTTGAGCGAGGCGAGCTTGTCAGGGCGCTTGGGAATGAACTCCTGGCCCAGATAGCCGGTGTAGCCGGTTTCCTGGATAGCTTTGATGATGGCGGGATAAAAGAGCTCCTGCGTTTCATCGATCTCCGCGCGCCCGGGAACGCCCCCAGTGTGATAATGCGCGAAGAACTCATGATCACGGCGGATCGTCGCAATAACATCGCCTTCCATGATCTGCATGTGGTAGATGTCGTAGAGTAGCTTGAAGTGCGGTGAGCCGAGCTTTTTGCACAGGGCGACGCCCCAGGCGCTGTGATCGCACATGTAGTCGGGGTGGTTCACCTTGCTGTTGAGCAGCTCCATCACGAGCGTGACGCCGAGCTTTTCGCACAGTGGTAGCAGGCGCCGAAGGCCTTTGGCGCAGTTTTCGAGGCCTTGCTCGTCGCTCATGCCGTCGCGATTGCCGCTGAAACAGATGACCTGTTTGAAACCAGCTTCGGCAGATTCCTTCAACAGTGGCTCATAGGCCTGCACGAGTAAGTCGTGATGCTCCACACGATTCCAGCCCTTCGGAATCGGCCCGATCTTCACGCCGCCAGGACCTTCGATGGTGGGGTAGCTCACCATCGCGCAATGCAGACCGTGCTTCTTCACCGTGGCGAAGTCCTTCGGATCGAGCAACTCGACGGATTCGAAGCCGATCTGCTTCGCGGCGATGCAGAAATCCTCCAGCGGGATGTCCTTGTAGCACCACTTGCATGCCGAATGCTTCACTTTGCCTCCAGCAGCCTTATCAGCAGCTTCGATCTGTGTTTGCAGCATCGCGGCGATGGCGCTGACGCTGGCGAGAGTTCCGAACTGACGGCGGGAGATATTGGAAGGAGTCATGCGTGGAGACTACACGGGTGACGTGTAGGATTCCAAGCACAGAATCGTGAACTGCCTCACTTCCTTCACGCTTGACGTTGCACCCGCTCCACAGCCAAGCTTGTGGCATGGAAGACACACTCGTCAGCGATCTCGACTTGATCTCGATCACGCAACTGCGGCAGGTCGCGAATCAAACGCCGCAGCCGTATCGGCTGCATGTGCAGGTTGAGTCGCGCATCGAGAAGGCCACGAGTTCCGGCAGTCCGTTTTTTGAAGTTAAACTCGTCGATGCGGGCGATGCGTTCGTCTGGCGGGTGTTTGATAACAACCCGTTGTTTCACGATGCGGCCAAACTCGCGCGCAACACCTTCATCCAGCTCGCCGGGCAGTGGGTGGATGGCAAATACGGTCTCGAACCGCGCCAAGTGCAGATGCGCCTGCTTTCGGAGGAAGAAGCGAGCACACTCCTGCTCGGCGATCCTGACCTGGCCGGACGCCAGCATGCCGATTACAACGACATCGTGGCTTTCATCGAGTCGATTCGCGATCCTCGGCTGCTGAAACTCTGTTCTGCGTTTCTGGAGCGTCACGGCGAACGTTTTCGCAGAACCGGTGCCGCACGGAAAAATCATCACGCACGTCGTGGCGGCCTTGTGGAGCATGTGGCGCAGATGATGCGCTGCGCGCTGGCGATTGCGGGCGTTTATCCGACTTTGAACCGCGATTTGATGATCGCCGGCGTGCTGTTTCACGATTGCGGCAAGCTGTGGGAGAACGCGTATGCCGAATCCGGCTTTACCATGCCCTACAACCTCACCGCCGAGATGCTCGGCCACATCCCGCTCGGCCTGGAGCTGGTGAACAAAATGTGGCGGGACATGCTGGACTCGTCCGAGGCCGCAGAATGGACCTTGCTCGAACCCGCGTCCGAAACAGTGCGTCTGCACCTGCTGCATCTCATCGCCGCGCATCACGGCACGCATGAATTCGGTTCTCCTGTTCTGCCGAAGACCCCGGAGGCGATTGCGCTGCATCACGTCGATAACATCGACGCCAAG
This sequence comes from Verrucomicrobiaceae bacterium, assembly GCA_947471905.1. Lineage (GTDB taxonomy): Bacteria > Verrucomicrobiota > Verrucomicrobiia > Verrucomicrobiales > Verrucomicrobiaceae > Prosthecobacter. The sequence continues at coordinate 3,544 of CANIZT010000083.1, read as the reverse complement.
CTCGAAATGTTCCGTCGCGCCTACGAAACCGGCAAAGAACTTGCTCCCGGCATCATTGAGAAGTTTGTACCGTGGCCGGTGAACATCGTGGCACCATTGCCAGCGGTGAATTTGCCGAGAACGGAGTGAATCCTCTCAAGCCCGCGCCTTCATCAAAGCCGCTCGCACCATGAGCGTCTCGCCGATATTTTCAGCGGTGAGCAGGCCAACGAGTTCGCCGCTGATCGGGTCGATAACTGGTAAAGCAGGGCAGTCGCAGGCGCTGAGAGCGTCGAGCGCCAGGGTGAGATCGGTGGCGGGCTGGGTGGCTTCGGGACTTGGCCGCATGACGTCGATCACGGGATGATCGGGACCTTTATCGGCCAGAGCTGAGATGAGATCATGTCGTGTGAGCATGCCCTGCATGCCGCCGTGCAAATCGAGCACCGGGAAATCCTGCTGCACACCGGCGAGCAGCAATTCCACGCCATCGCGCAGTCTGGCATGCGGCGGCAGACGGTGAAAATCGGTGAGCATGGCGTCACGCACGCGTAGATTTCGCGTGGCTTCTTGCTGCGTGACACTGGCAGCCTCCTGACCGGCGGCCATGAAGATGAAGAAGCAAATCAAGAGCAGCATTGGCTGAAACGTGGAGGTCAGCAGCATGTGGATGGCCACGACCATGGCGATGCCCTGACCGAGCGAAGCCGCCAGACGTGTGGCCTTGCCATATTCCATGAACATCGCGAGCAAGGCGCGCAGCACGCGCCCACCATCCATCGGAAACGCTGGAATCAGGTTGAAGGCCACCATGAAAACATTCCACACCATGAGCTTCTCGAAGAAGTGCCCTGATTTGAGAAAGTCATAGCCGGGATGGAACTCTGCGTTGATGCCGAGTCCCAGATAAATCGCTGCTGCAATGATCACGTTCACCAGCGGGCCGCAAATGGCGACAACGAACTCCTGCGAAGGCTTGCGTGGCATGCGCTCCAGTCGCGCCACGCCGCCAATAGGCAGCAGCGTGATATCCGGCGTGCGAATGCCGTAGCCACGTGCGGCCAGCACATGGCCAAACTCATGCAGCACCACGCAGGTGAACATCGTGAGGATGAACAGCGTGGACTCCAGCGCAACCGTCAGGCCCTGGCCGCCGAGAAAACTCTGGCTGGCGACAAAAAGCAGCAGCAAAAAGAACGTGACGTGGATGCGCACCTCGGTGCCGGCGAAGGTGAAAATGCGGAAGGACCATTTCATGTGGGATGAGGTTACGTCTTCTCCTGCTTCGCCGGATCGTAATAGATGCGCACTTCGGCGTCCTTGATGCCGAGGATCTCCTGCGCACGACGCAGGGCGTTGCGCGTGGCGAGGTTCGGGTTCGTGGGGCTGGCGGGGAAGATGTTGTCCTTGCCGACGACTTCGACGAGGCCGGAATCCTTCAACACGCGGTAAAGGTCCTTCACCACGCCACTGATGATGAGATCGCGACCATCGGTGCGCAGCAAACGCACCAGTTCCTCAATGGCCATGGCGCAGGTAGCATCGAGATGCCGCGCATTCTTGAGCCTGAGGATAATGATGCGGAGATTGGGATCGACGCATGAGCGCTGAATCTGCGTGCGGAAGAGGTCGGCAGAGCCAAAGAACAATTCACCTTCGACATGCACGATGGAAATCGCCGGATGTTGGCGCCCGCCTTGCCGTGCTTCAGTGAGAAGGCCTTCCTCATTGAATTCGTATTCCACCAGCGACGGTCGGCTAGATTTGCGCAGATAGAGCACGATGGAGACACCAATGCCGACGAAGATCGCCACATGGAGCGGCAACATCAGTGTGGCGATGAGCGTGACGACAAACACAAGCGCATCCGAACGCGTGGCATGCAGGCTGATACTAATCTGGCGCTTGTTGAACAACGAAAACGCAACGCACACGACGAGTGTGGCCAACGCCGCACGCGGGATGTAAGCCACTGCTGCGCCGAGCGTCAAAGCACCGATTAGGCAGCACAGGCCGTTCCACATGCTGGCGAAGCCGGTGCGTGCGCCAGAGGTGTAATTCAAGGCGGAGCGTGTCAGCGAGCACGAAGCGGGCATGCCGCTGAGATAGGCGCAGGCGAGATTCGCCGCACCGAGGGCGAGCATGTCCTGATTGGGATCCACGCGTTGATTGGAACGACTCGCGAGCGTCTTCGACATGGCGCTGTTTTCCAACGTAGCGAGGAACGCGAGCGCGAGCGCGAGTCCAAACAGTCGGCTAAAGTCGGGCAGCGTGCTGCTGGAGATGAAATCAGGAAAGGGCGGCAGCAGTTCGCTCCAACTGAAGGTGGCGTTGCTGAATGTTGGCACGTGCTGGCCGAGCGCCGCTGGAATGAGCGCGAGCAGTGACACTGCGATGAGCGCGGTGGCAAACGCCGGCCAGCGCGGCAGCCAGCGTTTCAGGCTGAAGTAGCCAGCGAGTGTCAGCGCTGAAAAAACGATGCTCAGCCATTCGGCATGGCCCAGATGCGTGAGAATGCGCTGAACGTGTCCGGGGAATGTGATGATGGGATGTCCGCTGGATTGCAGTGCCTTGGCGGGAATGCCCAGCAGTGCCGGAAGCTGGTTCACTGTGATGAGAATGGACGCTCCGGTGACATATGCGACGACGACCGTGCGGCTGATGAACTGCGTGAGATCCGCCACCCGCAGAAACGCGCCCATGATGAGCAACGCCGCTGTCAGAAAAACGAGCAGCGGCATCATGCCAAGACGGTCGAGATGCGGATACGCCGCGAAGTAGGAGAACACCATGAACGCCGTCGCATTCGTAGGCCCAAAGACGGTGTGACGTGAGGATGACAGCAGGGGGCTGATGATTGCAGCAATGGCCGAGCAGGTGATCCCGTATTGCAGCGGTAACCCGGCAATGAGCGCGTACGCCATGCCCTGCGGAATGCTAAGCATCGCCACCGTGACACCTGCACGCAGATCGGCGAAGAAGCTGCGCTTCCCATACCCAAGCAGTGACCGCCGCAGCGGAAAGGGATCCAACGCACTTTCGACAACGACCGTTTGCAGCATGGTCTGCCCATGACGTGTGAGGTCACGCAGACGTTGGAACCAGGCTTGAAGGTGGGGAAACAAGAGAAACTCCTCGGAAAACGATTCGCGCATGCTAGACGCGAGCGCGTGAAGCACAAGCAATGCGCTCACCCGATTGCCGCTGAGCGCCGCCCATCTCGGTACGCACCCTACACTCCCGAGGTATTCATCAGCCAACCAACTTTACTCGATCACTTTGATCTTCACGTTTCGATACCACACCGGAGCCTGCGCTTTGCCGTGGAGGCCTTGGAGTCCAATAGGGCCGTTGCGGGCGAAATCTTTGAGGGCTTTCTTGAACTTGTTGGGCGTACCATCCGGATTCTTGCCAATTTCGGGCCAGTTATCGAGGTTGGCATTGATGACTTCCTCGCCGTTGAACACCACGCTGACCAGCGGGCCTTTGCAGGTGATGGTGAAGTGATTCCACTCGCCCACGGGCTTGGCCATGCTCTTGCTAGGCGGCATGGCATCATAAATCG
>CANIZT010000082.1 GCA_947471905.1 Verrucomicrobiaceae bacterium | reverse complement strand
GGGGACAGCAACACTTTTCAGGTTATGGCATACGCAATCATCAAAACAGGCGGCAAACAATACAAGGTCTCCGTGGGCGACAAGCTCGACGTGGAGAAGCTCGATTCCGCCGAAGGCGAAACAGCAACTTTTGATCAGGTCCTCGCCGCTGGCGAAGGCAGCAGCATCACCGTGGGCGCTCCCACCGTCGCAGGAGCCAGCGTCTCCGCCAAGGTGATCAAGCAGCACAAGGCCGACAAGGTCACCACCTTCAAGTTCCGCAAGCGCAAGGGCTTCCACAAGACCCGTGGTCACCGCCAGCCGCTGACCCTCGTGCAGATCACCGCCATCAACGCCTAATCCCTTCACCACTCCCCTCTTATGGCCCATAAAAAAGGACAAGGTTCCGTCAAGAACGGTCGCGACAGCCAGAGCAAGCGTCTTGGCGTCAAAAAATTCGGCGGTGAAGCCGTCATCGCAGGTAATATCATCCTCCGTCAGCGTGGCACGAAGTGGGTTCCCGGTCTCAACGTCGGCATCGGCAGAGACCACACCATCTTCGCCCTCGTGGACGGCAATGTCCGTTTTGACAAAGACGGTCGTCGCGTGAACATCGTCGAAGCAGCACTTCAGGCGTAACTGCGAAGCACAGTTCATTTTTCGAAGGGCGCGGATCACTTCCGCGCCCTTTTTCTTGCCCAAATCTTCTATTTCCTACTTTACACATCGAGAATCGGGTGAATAATCCGCGCCCCGCATGAATCCCGAACAAATCCAAGCTCTCAACGACGATCTCAAAGGCAAGTCGCCCCAGGAAATCATCCAAGCCGCACTCGCTCATGCCGACGGTCAGGCCATCGTTACCACGAATTTCCGTCCGTATGAGGCCGTGATCCTGCATCTCGCCACGGAGCAGGAATCGGGCATTCCCATCTTGTGGGTCGATCACGGCACCAATCTCCCTGAAACCTACCGTTTCGCTGAAAAGAGCCGTGCGCGCCTGGAGCTCAATTTAAAGCCCTATCTGCCGCTCATGACAGCCGCGCACTGGCTGGCGCTGAATGGCGGCCAAGTGCCGATGCCGGACGAAGTCGAGCGCGTCGAGTCCTTCAGCCGCATCATGAAGCTGGAGCCCTTCGAGCGCGGCATGCGCGAACTCGCTCACAAAGTCTGGATCACCGCCCTGCGCCGCGAGCAGAACCCTCAGCGTGCTGCCACACTTCAGCCCTTCATGTGGGACGCCAAGTTCAACTGCCTCAAGGTGAACCCCATCCTCGACTGGACCCCGGTCGAGATGGATGCCTACCTGCTCGAGCACGATCTGCCGAACGAGCGCACCTACTACGATCCGGCCAAGGGCGATGAAAAACACGAATGCGGCCTGCACGCCAAGCTCGTCACCGATAAAGCGTAAACGACGATGCCTGATCTGCCGCCCGACTTCCTTCTCTACATCGCCGCCGGTTTCGTCGCTCAATTGATCGATGGAGCCCTCGGCATGGCCTATGGCGTGAGTGCTTCATCGCTGCTCATGGCCTTTGGTGTGCCTCCAGCCGCCACCAGTGCCACGGTGCATGCTGCGGAGTGCTTCACCACCGGTGCCTCGGCCATCTCGCATCACGCCTTTGGCAATGTGGACCGCTTCCTGTTCCGCCGCTTGCTCATCCCTGCCGTCATCGGTGCCATCATCGGCGCGTACTTACTCTCCGAGATCGGCGACGTGCTCAAGCCGTGGGTCTCGGGCTATCTCATCATCATGGGCATCGTGATCATCGCCAAAGCCTTCGTTCAGGTGCCTTCACGCAATGTCACCACGCATCTTACGCCTCTCGGCTTCTTTGGCGCTCTGGTTGATGCCATGGGCGGTGGCGGCTGGGGACCAATTGTCGCCTCCAATCTCATCGTGCGCGGCAACAACGTCCGCATCACCGTTGGTAGCGTGAACGCCGTTGAGTTTTTCGTCACCTTGGCCGCCAGCATCACGTTCTTCCTCACCATCGGTCTCACGCATTGGAGCATCATCCTCGGTCTAGCCATCGGTGGCATGATCGCCGCCCCGCTGGGTGCCTGGGCCGCGAAACACATCCCGCACAAGCCCTTCATGGTCGTTGTAGGCGTCCTTGTAGTCGGCCTCAGTACGCGCAATCTTCTCAAATTCTTCGCCCTCATCTGATTCATCATGTCAGCCATTACGCACCTCCAATTCCTCGAGTCCGAGGCCATCTACATCCTGCGAGAAACTGCCGCGCAGTTTCAAAAACCCGCGCTGCTGTTCTCTGGCGGCAAAGACTCCATCGTCATGGCCTGGCTGGCTCGGAAGGCGTTCTATCCATCCAAACTGCCCTTCCCGCTGCTCCACGTCGATACCGGTCACAACTTCCCCGAGGCCATGGAATACCGCGATTGGTTCGTGCAGGAAATCGGCGCGACCTTGACCGTCGGCCTAGTGCAGAAATCCATCGACGACGGCCGCGTGCAGGAAGAAAAAGGCCACAACGCCAGCCGCAACAAGCTACAAACCGTCACCTTGCTCGACACCATCGAAGAGCACCAATACGACGCTTGCCTCGGCGGCGGTCGTCGCGATGAAGAAAAAGCCCGTGCTAAAGAACGCTTCTTCAGCCACCGGGACGAGTTCGGCCAGTGGGATCCCAAGAACCAGCGCCCCGAGCTTTGGAACATCTTTAACGGTCGCAAGCACTTCGGTGAGCACTTCCGCGTCTTCCCGCTCAGCAACTGGACCGAGATGGACATCTGGCAATACATTCGCCAGGAAAACATCCCGCTTCCAAGCCTCTACTTTAGCCATCAGCGCAAAATCATCGAGCGCCACGGTCAACTTCTCGACGCCAGCACCGGCATCATCCCGCTGCTGGATGAAGAAAAGCCCAAGGTGAAGGAAATGACCATCCGCTTCCGCACCGTCGGCGATGCCACCTGCACCGGCGCTGTCGAATCCACCGCCAGCACCATCGACGAAATCGTCGCCGAAGTCGCCGCTGCCCGCCAAACCGAGCGCGGCACCCGCGCCGACGACAAACGCAGCGAGACCGCCATGGAGGACCGCAAGAAGGAAGGATACTTCTGATTTCAGCGAGAACCGCAGCACTCAACTTCAAACACTTTCCTCAGACCATGGACCTTCTCGTCAATCCCACCGAATCCTCTCTTCTCCGCTTCACCACAGCCGGCTCAGTCGATGATGGCAAAAGCACGCTCATCGGGCGCTTGCTCTACGACTCCAAATCCATCTTCGAAGACCAGCTTCTCGCCGTCGAAGAATCCTCCAAGCGCCGTGGTGATGCGCATGTGAATCTCGCGCTGCTCACCGACGGCTTGCGCGCCGAACGCGAGCAGGGCATCACGATTGACGTGGCCTACCGCTACTTCGCCACGCCAAAGCGCAAGTTCATCATCGCCGACACGCCGGGGCACATTCAATACACGCGCAACATGGTCACGGGAGCCTCCACGGCTGACCTCGCGATCATCCTGATCGATGCACGTCTCGGCGTGATTGAGCAGACGATGCGCCACACCTATCTCGCGTCATTGCTGCGCATCGGGCACATCGTTCTCGCCGTAAACAAGATGGACCTCGTCAATTTCGATCAGGCCGTCTATGACAAGATCGTCGGCGACTTCCAAGCCTTCGCCAAAGGCCTCGACAATCTCCCACAGGTCACACCGATCCCCATGAGCGCGCTCAATGGCGACAACGTGGTAGATAAATCCGACAGCACGCCGTGGTATACCGGTCCTTCGCTGCTGCAGCATCTTGAAACGGTTCAAGTCCACGCAGAAACCGCCGCCGATGAAGCACGCTTCGCGGTACAATGGGTCATTCGTCCGATCTCTGACCGCACGGATGCCAAACTCGGCAATCTACACGACTACCGTGGCTTCGCCGGTCGAATGGCCAGCGGCACCTTCCGCATGGGCGATGACGTGCTCGTTTATCCTTCGGCGATGAAGTCGAAGATCACCGGCATTCACACCTACGAAGGCCCGCAGCCCGAAACCACGCCGCAACTCAGCTACAGCATCACCGTGGCCGATGAGATCGATACCAGCCGCGGTGGCATGATCGTGAAGGCAAACGAACCTGCTCAAACGAGCCAGGAATTCGACGCTATGATCTGCTGGTTCGCCGACAAGAAGACGCTCAAGCCCCGGGGCCGCTTCCATCTGCGCCACACCACCAATGATGTGCGCGCCGTCGTCACCGACGTGCTTTACAAGGTCAACATCAGCACGCTCGAAAAGAGCGCGGAGAACAAAGAGTTCGCCCTCAACGACATCGGCTGCATCCGCATCCGCACCGCTTCTCCGATCTTCTTTGACTCCTACACCAAGAATCGCACCACCGGCAGCTTCGTTCTGGTCGATGAACAAACCAACAACACCGTCGCTGCGGGCATGATTCTTAAATCTCTCGGTGACAGCGAAGACTTTGAAGACCCCGGATCTTCCATCTAAGGCAACACAGCTGTGGAACTATCAGCAGTCATAATTTCCGACCGCATAATTCCCCATTTAAGTAACAACGCTCGCTAGTTGAGTAGTGACCGACTTTTTAGTCGCGTTTATCGCACTCCTTTGAGCAGATCGAACACTGTCACCATGCCTAGAAGGCGATTCTCTGCGTCCACGACCACGGCTTTGCTCACTCCCGTGCGCATGAGGGTTTGCACGAGTTCCGGCACTAGCATGTCGCCACGCACGCAGAAGGGTGTGGTGAGTGGCAGGTCCTTCAAGCCATCGCGACAGGTGAGCCCATGATTTTTCAACCAATCATAAGCCACGGAGCGCCGTAAAAGGCCGACGACTTTTCCACCCTCCGTGACCGGATAAGTGCTGTGTGGGTGCTTTTGAAATTCCTCTACTGCATCCTGCACGCACAAGGCTGCATCGAGTGATGCGACGTTCTTTGTCATCACATCCGCTGCTGTGGCCGAACGTGTGGATTCCGAGATCGCGTCCACAGTCTTCTGAATTTCCTCTGGCAGGTGATACTGCTGCGCGGTCGATTTGAACAACGCCTCCAATGATCCAATGCTCTTGACCAGCGTTTTGAAGGTGTCGCCATCAATAGCGACGAGTTCACTCGGTTCTTTGGCCGTCGCATCAAAACGCCAGATGCCATCGCCCATCAGCGCACGCTCGCCGAAGTGCTCGCCCGCTACGGCGGACTTTACAATTTGTCCCTGAGCATCCGTGATCTCTACGCAGCCTTTTTTGACCGCATAGAGTGACTGCGCTGGTTCACCGCTGCGAAACAGCGAGTCACCAGCCTCCAGATGCATATCGCCCAGCGGTGATGAAAAGCTCGGCGTGAGCAGATTGATGTCACGCGGGAAGAATAACTCGAAAGTCCACTCCGTCATTACGCGCAGTTTACGGTCGAGACCCGGCAGCTTCATCAAATACACGCTGCGCCACATGAACCACGCCAGCAGGCCTGAGAATCGCAGTCCCATCACCATCGCCACCGCTTTGCGATGACCGATGGTCGCCAGCTCGCCGAGGCCGGTGAACTTGAACTGCTTCAGCGGTTTTTTGCGCAAGCTCGCCACAATGTTGTCGCCGATCAACGCACCCTGTCGCATCGCAAACTGTGCGGTCTCCGGGCAGCAACCGCCATCGGCCTTCGGAAACACCGCGCAATCGCCAGCGGACCATACTTTATCGAGTCCTTTGACCTGTCCCGTTGACTCCACCACCAGCTTGCCGCGTTCCAGCGGCACCACACCGTTTTCGCCCAGTGCCTTGATCAGCGGATGCGGCGCGTTGCCCACCGTGCAGACGACGAGATGCGAGGTGATCGTTGTGCCGTCATTGAGCTGCACCGTGCGTGCGGTCACGGCCCGCACGCGTTTGTTGAAGACGATGTTCACGCCCATCATTGCCAGACAACTGCCCGTGTAATCGCCCAATCGCTCGCCCAGCATGCTTAGCAGGCGGTCACCGCTGTGGATCAGCGTCACGCTCGCTTCGCCTACCTCGATGTTGTCGTAGTAGCGCCGCACGCCCACGATCAAATCCTGGATCTGCCCCGCCGTTTCCACGCCCGAATAACCGCCGCCAACGACGACAAATGACAGCATCTCCTTCCGTTGCTGCGCCTTGTTGATCAGATTTGCCTCCTCCATGTGGCTGATGATCGCCGCGCGCAGCTTCATCGCGTCCCCGACGGTGCGCATGAGATACGCATGCTCCGACATGCCAGGAATCCGGCTCAAATCCACGCCCGCACCTGGAGCGAGCATCAGGTGGTCAAAACTCACCTTCACCGCCGGTGTGAAGCGCCCGCCATCCAGCGTCATCACCCGTGCCGTCATGTCCAGGTTCGTCACCTGCGCCTTCAGCACGTCCGCACCGTCGCAGATCATGCGGATCGGGTTCACCACATGCTGCGGCGACAGCGACCCGCCCACCACCTCCGGCAGCATCGGCTGGAAGACCATGTGGTTCTCGCTCGCGATCACGCCCACGCGCAACCGGTCAGCCCCCAGCCGTTTCAGCACCTGCTGCGCGCAATACACGCCTGCAAAACCTCCACCGATGATGGCAACGTCGAAATGTCGGGAGGAAGCTTCAGTCATGGGTGTGGAGATCACCCTTCAGCGCAGACACCGGGCCAATGTGGAACGAGTTTTACCTCCCACGTGCCAGCCACACGCCCAGCACCGCCGCCACCATGCCAATGAGCGACAGGCCCGTCAGTGTCTCGCCAAAGATGCCCCAGGCCATCAGCGCTGTCACGGCGGGCACGGTGTAAAACAGGCTTGCCACATTCACTGCCGTGCCGCTGCGGATCAGGTAATTCAACAAACTGATCGCCCCGATGGAAAGCACCAGCGCCACCCACAGCAGCGCGAACACAAACTGCCCGCTCCATTCGACGCGCAGCGTCTCCGTGGTCAACGCCAGCGCCGCTGTGATGAGCAGACTCGCCGCATACTGCACCACCGTGCTCGTGCGCAGGTCAAAACGCGCGCAATGTCGCTTCTGCCACATCGTTCCCGCGGTGATACCGATCAGCGACAAGATCGCTGGCACTGTCATGAGAAACGTCGGCCCGCTGCACGTCTTGTGCGCCACCACCAGCGCTGTGCCGACGAAACCCAGCACGAGTCCGGCCCACTGCCGAGGCAACACACGCTCACCGAGAGCCATGCCCGCGAATGCCGCCGTGAACAGCGGCTGCATCGACACGATCAAACTCAAAATTCCCGCCGGCAGCCCCAGTCGAAGCGACCACACACAGCCGCTCAGATACAGCGCATGAATCAGCAACCCCGCAAACGCCACATGTATCATCTGCCGCTTCCCCTGCGGCCACGGCGCCCGTGAAATGAGTGCAATCGGCACAAGGATCACCAGCACGATGCAGTAACGCAGCGTCAGAAACGTGAACGGCTCCGCATACGGCACACCCAGCTTCGACCCGATGAACCCGCTGCTCCACAGCAGCACAAACAGCCACGGAATGACGGCTGCCCATCGAGTCGAGCGAGGCTCGGTGTTCATCCAAAGGTATTCTCTATCACCACCTCGTCATACGCGAGTTGTCCTGGCTTCGGCCACGGTGGCTGCGTGCCTTTGCCGACGGCGATCATGAAGGAGATGACGTGGTCTTCGGGCAGTTTGATGATTTTGGCGACGGCATCGAAGTCGAAGCCGTCCATGGGGCAGGAGTCGTAGCCCATGGCTTTGGCGGCGAGCATGATCGTCATGCCAGCGAGGCCGCAGGAGCGCATGCATTCATCACGCTGCACTTGATCGCGACCTTCATAATACGGGCCGATGGCGGGGACGAGGAAGTCCTGGACGGATTGCGGCGCGTTCTTCCAGTAGCGTGCGGGCTCTTTCTTCCAAGCGTTTTTGTCGGCGCACATCACGATGAGCAAGGAGGACTCGGTGACTTGTGCCTGATCCCAGGCGGCGGCCCGAATCTGTTTCCGCACTTCAGGATCGAGCACAGTGACAAAGCGCCAATGCTGAATGTTGAAGGCGGTGGGAGCCTGCATCGCGGCTTCAAGTAGCTGACGGATCTCCGCATCGGTCATGCGATGGGCGGAGTCGTAGTGCTTGATGGCGCGGCGGGCGATGATGGCGTCGAGGATGTTCATGCGTGAGTGTGATTGGCGTGGAGTTTGATGTGGAGATGGATGTGATCGTTGACTACGTGCTTGCCGAGGAAGGCAAACAGCCTGCCGGAGCGTATTGGCTGCCAAACTGCGTGCGGTCGATCTCAAACTGCGCCTGGCCGATGAGATGATCGGCATCCGCCGCCGCGATGACGGCGGGGAAGCTCAAGGGCTGTGTCACACCGCGCAGCTTCATCGCGCCATGCAGCGTGTAGTTCGGTGTGCCGGGTGTGCAGGATGGCAGCGGCTCCGCACGCTCGCAGACGAACTCGGCGGTTGGAAACTGATCCACGGCAAAGAAATCGTCATCGCGCAGGTGGCGGATGAGCAGCGCGTTGTAAGCGGTGTCCACGAGGTCTTCACAAACGATGCGGTTCATGTCGAGCGTGAAGCTGGCGGCCTGCAACGCGCCGTTTTGCACTTCAATTCGGCCCCCGGCCAGTTTGATCGTGCCTTGATGATGATTGAAGAGATTGCGTCCCGTCCAACGTACCACGCTGGTTTCGACATCGACCTTGAAAAGGCCGTCGGGATTGATTGAATCGCCGATGAGACCGGTGCCTTCGACGGCGAGGCCATTTTGCTGCCACTCCGTCAAACCACCGCGAAAATCGCGCACGTTCGTATAGCCCGCCTTCGCCAGCTTCTCCGCCGCTGTGGTGGAATCGAGCGAGGGAGCGCCTGCGCCATACACGATCATCGCCGCCGACTTGTCAGGCACGAGTTCGGCCACCTTCGAGAGGAAGACCATCTCATACACGCAGGCGTTCAGCGCTCCGGGCAGATGCTGCTGCGCGAAGTGCTCCTCCGGCAGCACATGGATGAGTGTGACGTTTTTTTGCAGCGTCTTCAGTTCAGCGGCGGCGATCGTTTTCATGCGGCCATGGTGGGATAGTCCGTGTAGCCCGCAGGTCCAGGCGAGTAGAACCGCGCGGCGTTCGGCGCATTGAGTTCCGCCTTGGCGGCGATGCGTGCGGGAAGGTCGGGATTAGCGAGGAAGCTCGTACCGAAGGCGACGGCATCGAGTTGACCCGCGCTGATGGCCTGCTCGGCTTCGTCAGCGGTGTAACCCATGTTGCCGACGAGTACGCCTTTGAATGCGGCCCGTGCGGGCGTCATGACATCGCCTTGTTGCGCCTGGAAAAAGTCACTGCGCATGACATGCAGGTAGGCGAGTCCTCTCGCGCTGCATTGCTGTGCGATGTAGGTGGTAATGGCGACGGGATCGCTGTCGATCATGCTGTTGTAGCTGTTCAACGGCGAGATGCGCAAACCGACGCGATCCGCACCCCAGACGCTGATGACGGCATCGAGCACTTCGAGCATGAGGCGCGCACGATTTTCGATGGAGCCGCCATACGGGCCCGTGCGCTTGTTGGCACCATCACGCAGGAATTCATCGAGAAGATAGCCGTTGGCTCCGTGAACTTCGACGCCGTCGAATCCGGCGGCCTTGGCGTTCTCGGCGGCCTTTTTGAAGCCTGCCAAGATGCCGGGCAGTTCGTCATCGCGGAGTTCGCGTGGCATAACGCAGGGCTTCTTACCTTCGGGTGTGTGAACCTCATCGCCGATGATCGGAATGGCGCTTGGAGCCACAGGTTGCGCTCCGCCATTGAGCAACGGATGGCAGGCACGGCCACCGTGCCAGATTTGCAGCACAATCCGGCCGCCTTTGGCATGCACGGCGTCGGTGACGGTTTTCCAGCCCGCGACTTGTGCGTCAGAATGGATACCAGGCTCCATCCAGAACGCGGAGTTGCCTTCCATCGCCATCGTGGCCTCGGCGATGATGAGTCCGGCGCTGGCGCGCTGGGCATAGTATTCGGCCATCAACGGTGTTGGGACGTGATTGGCATCGGCGCGGCAACGGGTGAGTGGAGCCATGAGGATGCGGTTTGGGAGCGTGAGAGCGCCAACATTAAGCGGTGAGAAGAGCGAGGACATGGGAGGCAGTGGACGAAGAAAGGGTGGATGTCGAATGACGAAGGTGTTTCACTTGGCCACCAACAGGCTTGCGACAAGGCCTTTACGACTCAGGAGCGTGATCAGAGACAACACACCGAGCACAACTGGCATTTCGTAGCCGCCTTTGACGAGGAAGAAGTGATACATGCCGATGTTCACGATGACGGGACCGATCAGAACCAGAGCCAGGTTGGTGAAGCGACCGCTAAGGAGCAGCAGACCCGCGGTGACTTCGAGCACCTTCACGACGGTGAGGAAGCCCGTGCCATAGATGGCGAACATGAAGTCCTTCGCGGGTCCTTCCGGCGGCGGAGGGATCGGAATGAAGTGGAGCCACATGTTGGCACCGAACACGGTGAAGATGAGACCGAGAAGAAGGCGGGCGATGGTGGGGATATGTTTCATACCGGGGTTTGCAGTTGTTGACGCTGGTTGACGATTGTTTGCAGTGGTTGGGAAGAATCAGGCGAGATCGAAGAGCAGGGCTTCGGCGTCTTCACTCGCGATGAAGGTCAGAGTGCCGCTGTCATCGGTGCTGACGGCATCGCCGGGATTGAGCGTGGTGCCATTCACAGTGACCGTGCCTTTGATCAGCTGGAACCAGGCTCCGCGACCAGCGATGACTTCGTGCGTGGTCGATTTGCCAGTGCCCAGACGCACACGGTAGATATCGGCGTCCTGATGGATGGTGGCGGAGCCATCGCGTCCATCGGAGGAGATGACGAGCACTTTCTCAGCCGTTTCATGCTCCGGCTTCGGATGCCATTCGGTGTAGCTGGGCTTCAGGCCATTCTGACGCGGACGAATCCAGATTTGCAGCAGGCTGCCAGGTTCCGTCTTTGAGGGATTGAACTCGCTGTGCGTCACGCCACTGCCCGCGCTCATGAGTTGAATCTGTCCAGGCTCAAGCACACGACCGTTGCCCATGCTGTCTTTGTGCGCCAGTGCGCCGTAGAGGATGTAGCTGAAGATTTCCATGTCGCGATGCGGATGCGTGGGGAAGCCCGCTCCAGCGGCGATGACATCCTGATTGATCACACGCAAGCTACGGAAGCCCATGTGTGCAGGGTCGTAGTAGTCGGCAAAGCTGAAGCTGTGGTAGCTGTCGAGCCAGCCGTGGTTGGCGTGGCCGCGTTCGTTGGATTTGCGAAGTTTGAGTTTCATAACAGCCATGCATTCGCGTAGCCGCCGCCATTGCTCCAATGCTTCCTGCTTCACAACTTTATGCCTGCTGGTAATCAAAGCCGAAGGTTACTTGCCGCCTTTGACCACCTTCACCAGGGGACGATAGCCGTACTCGTTCAGCAGGGCGATGGCTCCACGATCGCTGGAATCACGGGCCACGTCCGACCAGGAGTTCAGCGCGTTGTAGATGCTGTCCATGGCGGCTTCGAGCGATTCGGCGCGTGTGGTGGCGTCGTGGGATTTGTAGAGGGACTCAATGCAACTGATGAAGTGGAAGGTGAACTCAAGGCGTTTTGCGTTGTAGAGCGTAAAGCTGCGCGAACCTTCGCGGGCGCGGGTGTTGGCGCGGTACATCTCGTTCATGGCCGTGGCGTAGAACGTTTTGACCTCGGTGAGCCAGTCAGGCAGGCTTTTCTTTGAGTTCAAGTGGTGCAAAAGCATGTCCGGTGCCGGAATGCCGAGGTTCGGATCGTTTTTGGCGATGAGTTGCGAGGCTTTGTCGATGGCTTGAAAGCCCAGCCACATGCGCTCGGCCACGCCTTCGCCGCACATCGGTGTGACGAGATCGCTGAGGGCCTTTTCATCGGTGAAATCGTTTTTGGGCAGCACCGACGCTTCTACGGTTTCCGCATCGACGATCTCAAATCCGAGTTTGCCGGCGCGTTCACGAAAACGGGCCGTGATGGCGGCCACGTCGGGATTTTCGAAGGTGGTCGCGCCACGGAACGCTTTGCGACCTCCGGTGTCGCCATCGACGCGGATGGGTTTGAAAGGCGCGATTTTCGCGGGAATGGCGATGGAAGTGTATTTCAACGTTTGGAGCCGCTTGAGAAGCTGTTCGAGTTCTTCCTGGCTCCATGACTCCTGCCCCATGGCGTTGCCGGTGTAGCCATTCCACACACGCGAGCCATGCGGAGGCTGCGCGGTGATGACTTCGATCACGTCCGGCATGGCGGAAGCCTTCGTCGTCTCTGCCAAAGCTGACGCCGCAGCATTGGCCGACACACAGAGAAGGCTTTCGCGGGTGCGGACGAAGAGGCGGCCATCGGCGATGGCAGGCGTGGCGATGATTTCCTCGCCCATGTCATGTTTGCCAAGGACCTTGAGCTGCGGCCCGTCCTCTAACTCAACGATGAAGCCATTCTTGGCAGCGATATAAACTTTGCCATCCGCAGCGATGGGCGAAGCGAAGTAATCGCCGAAATTGCCGAGACGGCTGCGATCCCAGAGCGTTTTGCCATCCTTCGCGTCGTAGCAGCTCGACATGCCACCGCTTTTGACCACATAGAGGCGATTGTTAAAGAAGAGCGGTGACGAGAGGTTCGAGGGTGTCTTCGGATCAATGTTCCAAAGGACGTGCGTCTTCGTCACATCACCACTGCCGCCGCCTTGGATGGCCTGGATGATGTTACCGCCTGCCGCCATGTTGTCGGGTGATTGGAACGCGGTGTCGATCTCCTCGGGGCCGATGACTTTGTCGTGGTTTTTGTCGGAGGCATCGAATCGTTCATGGAATTCCTTGGGCGTTTCGTCACGCGAGAGGATCTTATCCTGATTCGTGTCCAGCCATTCGAGCAAAGCGTGCTTCAAGGTGCGCGTGGCATCGCCGTAGCTTTGCACGGCGATATAAATGACGCCGTCATGTACCACGGGCGAGGTCATGATGGTGCGCAGCAGTGTATTGCAGGTCCACAGTTCCTTGCCGGTGGCAGGATCGTAGCCTTTCATCTTTCCACTTCCGGCAACGACGAGATCGGTGCGACCGTTCGCCTCACACATGACGGGCAGTGAATAACCAGCGAGCATTTCTTTGCGTAGCGTCTTCCACTTCTCCTGTCCCGTCTTGGCATCCACCGCGACGACGAAGGGCGCAAGATCGTCGTCCTGACAGAAGATGACCATGCCGTCATGCACGATGGGAGACGATGCCGCGCCCCAGTCCATCAAGTAAGCAGGACGCGTCATTGTATGGCGCCAGACTTCTTTGGCGGTGGTAAAATCAAAAGCCAGCAGCCCGATTGTGCTGAAATAGACATACACACGCTCGCCATCCGTCGCCGGCGTCGAGGACGCGTGGCTGTTCGGCGGTGTGATACGCGGCAGCGTGCCGGTGTCAAAATCGCTGCGCCAGAGCTGCTTACCGCTCGCCGCATCGAAGCTGAATACGCCAAGCTTTTGATCTCCCACCATCGCCGTGGTGAATACGCGACCGTTCTTCACGATGGGCGAACCGATACCGTCGCCGATCTTGGCCTTCCAAGCGATGTTTTGCTCAGCGGAAAAATCCTGCGGCAGGTTTTTCGATGAGGAAACGCCACTGCCATTGCCCCCGCGGAACTGTGACCATTCCTCGGCATGAAGAGTGACAGCGAGAGACAGGGCTACAAGGATGGTGCGATACATAAATGGTAGCGATCAACCAAACAGCTCGGTCAGCGGCTTGCCTTCATCGAGAAGGTTGTAGGGACGACCGAGCTTGTCTTTGGCTTCGAGGTCCTGGATGCCCATGGCGTAATAGACGGTCTTGGTGATGTCCTCGGGACGAATGGGGCGATCTTTGGGCAATTCAGCACGCGCATCCGTCTCGCCGACGACTTGGCCGCCGCGAATGCCTGCGCCTGCCATCAGCACGCTCATGCATGAGGTCCAATGATCGCGACCAGCGCCGATGGTGCCACCCGAACGGCGATCTCCGACCTTTGGCATGCGGCCCATCTCGCTGGTGACCATCACCAGCGTTTCATCGAGCAATCCTCGACCCGACATGTCCTCCATGAAGGCGGAGAAGGCCTGATCAAACTGTGGCAGTAAGTATTTGCGCAGGCAGTTGAAGTTATCGCCATGTGTATCCCAGCCGCCCGCACTTTTGCACTGCGCGGCGATGCTTTCGTCCTCTTTCCAGAAGACAGTGACAAACGGCACACCCGCTTCGACGAGGCGACGTGCCATGAGCAGGCTGGTGCCATTGATCGTGTTGCCATAACGCTCACGCAGCTTCTGCGACTCGGATTTGATGTCGAAGGCACTCGTGGTGCTGCTGGAGGAAAGCAGCTCAAAGGCGCGCTCCTGCTGCTTCACATAGTTTTGGATCGCCGCCTCTTGATCCAGTTCTCGACGCGCTTGATTCATCGCATTGAGGAGTCCGTGGCGATCTTGCATCCGTGCAGCCGTCATGCCGCCCGCCATGGAAATCGTTGGCGCATTGAATTTCAGCGGCTCATCAAAGCTTCCGTTCACATAAAACGGATCATGTTCCATGCCGATGCGGCCCGCGAACTGTCCGGGGCGTGTGTATGGCAGTTTGCTCGGCTTGTGCGGCAGAGAAATGATTTGCGGCAGCGTCGGATGCTGTGGTCGCTTCATGCCGACGACGCTGCCCATGTAAGGCCAGTCTTCCGGGTAGGGTCGGCGGTCATTGCCCTGCTGCTTGAAGGTGATGTCCGGTGCATGCCCCGTCAGATTGTAATAATACCCGGCGTGATGATCCCCAGTCGCCAGTCCACCGTCTGTGATGCCATGCACCATGGCGAAGTTATGTGCCTGCTTCGCTAGCAGAGGCAAATGCTCGCACAGACGAACGTCCGCGCCGGTGGTGCGGATGGGCTTAAACTCACCGCGATATTCCAGCGGTGCCTCGGGCTTCATGTCCCACATGTCGATGTGCGACGCGCCGCCGCAGAGGAAGAACAGAACCGTCGATTTGGCGGGCTTTGCCAAAGTGGGTGCCGCAACGCCGGGCCCAGTTGATGCATTCAACGCAGGCCCAAATCGCAGCGACGCCAATCCCATCGTCGAAGCCGTGAGAAAGGCTCGGCGGTCCATGGAGGGGCGAAATAGCGGTATTG
>CANIZT010000081.1 GCA_947471905.1 Verrucomicrobiaceae bacterium | reverse complement strand
TGAGACCAGGTGGGAACCCGCGTGATGAAGCTCTGTCTTCCAGTGAAGGCATGACATGTCACTTCAGCGCGTAGCCCCCGCAGCTAATGAATCGGGCCGGGCCACAAAGCTCGAAAACGAACACCGCAGGAAGTTGAGAAGCCGCACGAGGCGGCTGAAATTTCAAAGAGCAGGCTGGAAGCTAGGGCTTGAACTGACTGCGATCAACCTCCGGCTCAGCGGGAGTTAACATAACACGCCGATTTACCTTTCTACATCGCGAAGTCGCTTCCCAGTGACGTTTTCTCGCCACGCCATCATGAAACCTACGCTTTTGTTCGTCCTTGCCGCTTCGCTCGCCTTCGCCCAAGACAAGACACTGCTCGACCTCGCGCTCGAGCCGCCGGTGATCAACACCGCACCCGGTCCCGAATACGACGCCGAGAAGCGGCCCGGCAACATGATCATCGGCATCGACCGCACGCCGAAAGGCCGCCTGTGGGCCGCGTGGGTTGGCAATGGCGACTCGCCGAATGGCTTCTTCATGCTCGCTACGAGTGATGACGATGGCAAATCGTGGTCGAAGCCGCGCGTGGTCATCGATCCGCAGGATGGAGAACTCAACGGCGTGCGCTACGAGCGCCGTGCCCTCGTGGGCAATCTCTGGACCGATCCGCTCGGCCGTTTGTGGTGCTTCTTTGATCAAAGCCTCGGCTACTTCGACGGGCGCTGCGGCGACTGGTTCATCCGCTGCGACGATCCCGATGCGGCAGAGCCAGTGTGGACCAAACCCGTGCGCTTCGCCGATGGCTGCACGCTGAACAAGCCCACCGTGCTCAGCAACGGCGACTGGCTCCTGCCAGTGGCGCTTTGGACACGTGATCGCATGGGTGGCCCCGGCGTGGATAAAGAAGCACACAAGGACCTCGACGTGATCCGCATGGCGAATGTGTTCGCTAGCACCGATCAGGGCAAAACGTGGACGCGGCGCAGCGGTGTGGCTTTCCCACGCACGGACTTCGACGAGCACATGATCGTCGAGCGCAAGGATGGCAGCCTGTGGATGCTGGCCCGAACGAAGGATGGCGTCAGTGAGAGCACCTCGACCGACAAAGGCATGACCTGGAGCGAGCCACTGCCGAGCACGATTCAGAATCCCAGCGCACGCTTCTTCATCCGCCGGCTTGCCAGTGGAAAGCTCATCCTCGTCAAAAACGGTCCCATCGAGGTGCGCTTACCTCGTCGCTCAAACTTGAAAGCCTTTCTCTCCGACGACGACGGCAAGACCTGGGGCAAAGGCTTCCTCATTGATGATCGCGCCGAGGTTTCGTATCCCGATGGCTTCCAGGCACCGAACGGCGACATCCACATCCTCTATGACTGGAATCGCCACACCGATGCCGAGATCCTGCATGTGAAGTTCACCGAAGCCGACATCCTCAAGCAGGCGGAGATCGGCAAGCTCACGATGGACCCGGAGGAGATCAAACGCCGCTCCACCGTCGGCAAAACCGTCGTCAACAAAGCCCACGCGCCGAAACTGCCGAAAAGCATCACACCTGACCCGAAATGGACTGAGCAGGCCATCGAAGACGCGAAACAGGACTTCAAGAGCATCCCGTATGACGGCGTCACGCCAAACAAAATGGTCTGCGATACCACGCTGCGCGAATTGCCCGATGGCTCGTGGATTCTCTTCATCCTCGCCGGTGGTGATATCGAACCGTCACCACTAAACTACACTGGCGTCACCCGCAGTTTGGACAAAGGCAAGACTTGGACACCGCTAGAGCAATTCGATGTTGGCTTCCCGCGTGAGGGCAAAACCATGGGCCAAGGTCCCACCGAACTCATGATCACCGGTCAGCGCAGCACACTCTTCTTCTCCACCCACTCCAAGCACTGGGCCAACGACTGGCGTTCGTGGTATCTCACCAGCGACGACTCGTTCAAGACCTGGAGCAAGCCCTTTGAAGTCCCTGGCCGCCTCAAAGAGCGCACCTTCATCCGCAAGCACATCGTCTGCAAAGATGGCCGCCTCATGATCCCGTTTCAGCACTACATCGGCCCCGATGACGAGCAGGACAAAGCCCCGCTTGACCGCGCCTTCACCAATCCACGCAACGGCGTTCTGATCAGCAGCGACGGCGGTAAAACCTGGAGCGAGCACGGCAACATCCGCCTCACACCCAATAGCCGCTACTTCGGCTGGGCCGAGAACGACCTCTTCGAGCATCCCGACGGCCGCATCACCATGGTCATCCGCGCCGACGGCCTCGGTGGCCTGCTCTACAAAGCGGTGTCGAAGGATGGCGGCAAAACCTGGCCTGAGTTCGCCTCCATCACAGAAATCCCCAATCCCGGCAGCAAAACCACGCTCTACAACCTCGGCGGCGACACCGTGGCCATCTTGCACAATCCCAACAGCAAGCACCGCAGCCCCATGGCCCTCTGGATCAGCTTCGACGGCATGAAGACCTGGCCCTACCAGCGCGTGCTTCAGCAAGAATCCGTCGATGGCCCCAAAGGCCGCATGAACTACCCCGACGGTTTCGTCAGCAAAGACGGCCAGTGGCTCCACTTCGCCTTCGACGACAACCGCCATCGCGCCGTGCATTACAGCGCCAAGCTGCCGCCGCTGAAGTGATTACCGCATCACCGGCGGCTGACCCGTCGCTTGCAGCACACTGTGCCATAGCTCCTGAGTAGGATCGACCTTGCGACGACCGTGGATGACCATTTCGAGAGGTAGATGCACAAACGAGCCATGCCAGCGCCCCACAAGCATGCCGGTCTTGCCAGCGACGGCGGCATGCACGGCGGATTGCGCGAGGCGTGAGCAATAGACGTTGTCCGCCGCATTCGCGGGCACGCTGCGCACGATGTAGCTCGGGTCGATGTATTTGAGGTTCACCTCGGTTCGGCGCTTTTTGAAGAAAGTGTTGATGCGGTCCTTCAAGAAGTGACCGATGTCGCCATAGCGCTGATTGCCACTCGCGTCAGTGGCATCGCTGGTTTGCATGAGATGCTGACCCGCGCCCTCCGCCACGACGATCACGGAGCTGCCGCGTTTGTTCAGCCGGTAACGCAGGCTCTCCAACAGCCCACCTTCCCCTTCCAATTCGAACGGCACTTCGGGAATCAGCACGAAATCGACATTGCTGCCCGCCAGCGCGGCATAGCAGGCGATGAAGCCGGAATCGCGGCCCATGAGCTTCACCAAGCCCACACCGTTCACTGCACCCGTCGCTTCGGTATAAGCGCACTTCACG
This sequence comes from Verrucomicrobiaceae bacterium, assembly GCA_947471905.1. Classification (GTDB taxonomy): domain Bacteria; phylum Verrucomicrobiota; class Verrucomicrobiia; order Verrucomicrobiales; family Verrucomicrobiaceae; genus Prosthecobacter. Next base: position 11,918 of record CANIZT010000081.1, on the reverse strand, counting down.
GCCTGCACGGCGGCAGCGAAAGCGGTCTCAAAGCCGAAACTCTTGTCGAGATAGCGGATGTCATTGTCGATGGTCTTTGGAATGCCGACCACGGCCTTCTTCAAGCCGCGCTTCTCGATTTCCTTCACGATCTCCGCCGCACCGCGCAGCGTGCCGTCACCACCGATGACGAACAGAATATCGACTTTCATGTCCTCCAGCGTGTCCACCATGTCACCGATGTCCTGCTGGCCGCGCGAACTGCCGAGCATCGTGCCTCCGAAGTTGTGCGCCTGCTCCACCGAACTGGGCCGGAGCACCACCGGCGTGTGCCCGTAGCGCTGCACCAGACCTTCGTAGCCATAACGGAAGCCGTAGATGCGGTTGATGCCGTATTGCAGCGCGCACTGGTTCACGATGCCGCGAATGATGTCGTTCAGTCCCGGCGACAAACCGCCGCAGGTTACGATGCCAACCGTCGTCTTCGCCGGATCAAAGTAGATCATCTCTCGCGCACCGGCTTCCTCAAAGCTCGGCGTCGAGACATCACGCCCATCTTCCAGCAGATGGCTGTGGTACAAAATGCGGTCACGCGCCCCGCTTTTGAACGGTGCCTCCACCCCGCCGATGCGGTGCAAGGGCGAGTGAAACAGGCAGGGTCCGAGAGACGGGATGGCTGTATCGAGCGGAGCGGGAGTCATGGTTGGTCAGGCTGAGCCTCTGGTAGAGCAAGAGCAGTGCCATTCGCAATCCTCAACGCATTGACCTGACACAAAATGGGATTTGGAACGTTTCAGGCCGCTCAAACCACATGAAGTCCCTTCTCCTTGCACTCCTCTGCCTCACCAGCACCCTTCTGGCTGCCGATAAGCCAAACATCGTCATCATCTTCATCGACGACCTCGGCTACGCGGACATCGGTCCGTTTGGAGCCACGAAGCAAAAAACGCCGAACCTCGACAAGATGGCGCGTGAGGGCATGAAGCTCACCTCATTTTACGCCGCACCGGTTTGCAGCGTCTCACGGGCGCAAATGATGACCGGCTGCTATGGCGTGCGCGTGTCTGTGCCCGGCGTTTACTCGCCCGGAAACAAAAACGGCCTCAATCCCACTGAAACCACCATTGCCGAGCATTTGAAACAACAAGGCTATGCCACGCAGTGCATCGGCAAGTGGCACCTGGGTGATCAGCCGGAGTTTTTGCCGACCAAGCAAGGTTTCGATCACTACTTTGGCATTCCTTACTCCAACGACATGCAGAAGACCGCGAAGGACACCGGCGCGAAAGTCGTGCCGCTCATGCGTGACGACAAAGTGGCCGAACTCCTCACCGACGAAGCCCAGAGCCACATCGTCGAGCGCTACACCGATGAAGCACTCGGTTTCATCCGCACGAACCAAGAAAAGCCCTTCTTCCTCTACTTCCCGCACACCGCCGTGCACACGCCCATCCACCCAGGTGCCGCCTTCGCTGGAAAATCCGCCAACGGCCGCTTTGGCGATTGGGTGGAAGAGGTGGACTGGAGCGTCGGTCGCGTGCTCGACACGCTACGCGAGCTGAAGCTCGATAAAAACACCCTCGTCGTCTTCACCAGCGACAACGGTCCCTGGCTCATCAAAGGCGCAGACGGCGGCAGCGCACTTCCGCTTCGCGGCGGCAAAGGCAGCACCTGGGAGGGCGGCGTGCGTGTCCCTGCTCTCGCTTGGTGGCCTGGCAGAATCGCCCCTGGTAGCGTCTGCGATGCCGTCGCTGGCACCATCGACATGCTCCCCACGTGCGTCTCGATTTCTGGCGGCAAAATCCCCGCTGAGCCCGTCATTGATGGCCGTGACATCTCGCCGCTGCTCTTTGGCAAAACCAAAGCGTCACAGCGCGACGCCCACTACTATTTCGCCAGTTACAACCTCCAAGCCGTGCGCCAAGGCCCATGGAAGCTCGCCATTGCCACTCAAAACGAAACCATGGGCAAAGAGGCCGCCGCTGACGCGAAAGTGAATCCGCGCCTCTACAACCTCGACGCCGAAATCAGCGAACAAACCAACCTCGCCGCTCAACATCCGGACATCGTCACCAAACTCCAAGCCCTCGCTACCACCATGGAATCCGAGATCGGCGGCAAAGCACCGAAAGCACGCCGCCCTGCCGGAGAAGCCACCAATCCGCAGACGCTTTATCCCACCAGCGACGCTCCACGCGGCAAGAAAAAAGACGCGCCAAAGAAGGCCAAAAAATAGCCCGTGTCATCACCGTGCAGATGATTCATTCTTTCCAGCCATGAAACTCCGCATCCTCTCCGTCCTCCTGCTGCTCACCTCCTGCGGTCGCAGCGCCGATCCCGCCGCCCGTGAGAAAGAGCTCACCTATCTCCGCAGCGTGGTGCCGGATGATTTGCTGGAATTCGCCCATGTCGAAGTCCCCGCCGTCGAAAACGTCGCCATCATGGGCGAGGGCGCGGCCCAGCACCTCGGCCTGCATGTGTTCCCCGGCCAGAAGAAGCTCAATGGCGGCATCCGCGCCGAGGTCAGCGTCGATTACCCCTGCAAGCAGGGCGATACCGTGCGCTACGCCTGGCGCTTCATGGTGCCGAAGGGATTCGTGTCCGATGCGCCGAAGAATCGCTGGTGGATCATCGGCCAGTGGCACGATCAGCCGGATCGTGCTCGGGACGAAAGCTGGGACGGCTTTGCCTCCAAGAGTCCGCCCGTGCTCCTCGGTCTCGGCGAATTGCAGGGCAAACTCGGCATCGGCATCGCCTACGGCCCCGATCAATCACAGAAACACGGCCCCATCTTCATCGAGCCCGGCAAATGGCACAGCATCGCTGTCGAGATCCACTGGTCGCAAAAAGCCGACGGCGAAGCCACCTTCTTCCTCGACGACATGTCAAAACCCGTCGCCACCGCCACCGGCCCGAACATGCACAACGACTTCCAGCACTTCCTCAAGCTCGGCATGTACCGCCATCCCGAGATCGAGACCGACAACTGGATCTACATTGATGATTTGAAGATCACGAAGCCGTGAGGGCAGGCGACTTGCCAGTTGCAAAAGTACCGCTCCCGTCCTGCTTCAGGCAATGACCGAATCACTCACCCGCCACCTCCAAAAAACCGGCGTCATTGCCGTGCTCATGATCGACCGTGCTGACGACGCCGTGCCGCTGGCGCGGGCTTTGCTCGCAGGCGGCGTGGATTGCATCGAACTCACGCTGCGCACGGATGCCGCGCTCGAATCCCTGCGGCGCATCCGCGCCGAGGTGACGGAGATGACCGTTGGTGTGGGCACGATTTTAACTCCCAAACAGGTCAACGACGCGAAGGAAGCTGGCGCGAGCTTTGGCGTGGCTCCGGGGATGAATCCGCGTGTCGTCGCCGAGGCGAAACGCATTGGCCTGCCATTCGCGCCGGGTGTTTGCACGCCGACGGACATCGAACTGGCCATCGAGGCCGGTTGCAAGCTGCTCAAGTTCTTCCCCAGCGAACCCTGCGGCGGTCTGGCCTATCTGCGCACGATCTCCGCGCCGTTCATGCACCTCGGCGTGCAGTTCATTCCGCTCGGCGGTGTGGGCCCGGCAAATGCCGCGCAGTATTTGAAGGAGCCTTCCGTGCTCGCGCTCGGTGGTTCGTGGCTCGCACCGAAGGATTTGATCGCCAAAGGCGACTGGGCGGCGATCACGAAGCTCGCACGCGAGGCCAGCGACATCGTCAAGCAAGTGCGCCCATGAGCCGCGTCGTAACGTTCGGCGAAATCATGGCCCGCATCGCCACGCCGGGCTTTGCGCGCTTTCAGCAGGCCATGCCGGGCAGCGTGAATGTCACCTTTGCCGGCGCGGAAGCATCCATCGCGGCCTCGCTGGCCTATCTCGGCATCGACGCGGCCTTCGTGACCGCCTTGCCCGATCACGCCATCGCCGATGCCTGCATCGCTGATCTGCGCAGCCTCGGTGTCGAGACGAAACACATCCTGCGCATGCCAGAAGGCCGTCTTGGCATCTACTTCCTCGAACACGGTGCCAACCAACGCGGCGGCAACGTCATCTACGATCGCAACGGCTCCTCCGTGGCGATCACGCCCGCATCCGCCTACGATTGGGACACTATTTTCACGGGTTGCGAGTGGTTCGTCATCTCCGGCATCTCGCCCGCCATCTCGCGCAACGCCGCTGAGGTTGCACTCATCGCCGTGCAGGAAGCCGCGCGTCGAAACATCCAAGTCGTGTGCGACATGAACTACCGCACCAAGCTCTGGCGCTGGGAACCGCCGCTCTCCGCCCGCGATCTCGCCACGCGCACGATGAAAACGCTCCTGCCGCACGTCACCGTTTTCATCGGCGGCATCAGTGATGCCACCGCCATGCTCGGCATCGAGTTCAACGGCGATTTGAAAGCGCTGGCGAAGCAAATCATCGCCGAGTTCCCCAATCTCACCCACGCCGCCTTCACGCTGCGCGATGGCAGCACCTCCGCCGCGCAGTGCTTCAGTGGCGCGCTCTACGAAGCCGCCACCGACACGCTGCATACAGCTCCCGCTTACACGATCACGCAAATCATCGACCGCCTCGGCGCTGGCGATGCCTTCACTGCCGGACTCGTCTTTTCATTCCTCCAAAACTCTACCGCCACCACAGCCATCTCCTTCGCCACCGCCGCAGGATGTCTCGCGCATTCAATCGAAGGCGATTACAACTACAGCACACGCACCGAGATCGAAGCCATCATGCACGGAGACGGCGGAGGCCGAGTGAGCCGCTAATTCCATCATGTCCACTACCACACCTCAATCTCCCGACCGCTGGTCTCTCGAATCCTGGTTCTCCGGCTTTGGCAAACCTGACTACACCGACTTCAAAGCCGCGCTCGTGCGTGATGTCGAGGCGCTGAAGTTTCAAGCAGCGGCCTTGGGCGGCGAAACGGCAGGAATCTTGCGCGTCATCAATGACGTGGAGTCGCTCGGTGACCGTCTCGGCCATCTGTCGGCTTATCTCAGCTGCTTGTCTGCCGACGATGCCAATGACGAGGCCGTGAAGGCTGACGAGGCGTGGATTTCGACGCTCGAAGCCGAGAGCACGAAGCTCATGGCCTCGCTGCGTTCTGCGCTTGCGGCTTTGAGTGACGCGGCGTTTGCCACGCTCCTGGCGGATCCTTCTTTGAAGAATGCCGAGCACAGTGTGAAGCGTCTGCGCCATGAAGGTCAGCATCAGATGAGCGCGGAGATGGAGGCGCTGGCCGCCGATCTCAATGTGAACGGCCTGCACGCCTGGGGACGGCTCTACGACACGCTCACGGGCAAGATGGAGTTCGAGATGGCCTTCCCGGATGGTCATAAGGAAGTCGTGCCGATGTCGCGTCGCCGCGCTCTGATGTCGGAGCCAGATCGCAAGCTTCGCGAGGCCGCCTTCCACGACGGGCAGAAGCCTTGGAACGATCACGCCACGACTCTGGCCGCCGGTTTGAACGGCATCGCAGGCACGCGCTTGAGCTTGTATGGTCGCCGTGGTCTGCCGCACTTCCTCGACACACCGCTCTTTGATGGCGCGATGAGCCGCGAATCGCTCGATGCCATGCTAGAGGCCATTCACACGCATATCGAGCTACCACGTCGTGCTTTGAGAAAAGCCGCCAAGCTGCAAGGCACATCGGCGCTGCACTACTTCGACCTCGAAGCACCTCAAATCGCCCCGCCAGACGAAAAAGAGCTAACTTGGAATGAAGCGTGCAAAACCGTCGATCAGGCCTTCAGCGCCGCTTATCCACGGCTCGGAGCCTACTTCCGCGAGATGCTGGCGAATCGCTGGATCGAGGCTCAACCGCGTGCGGGCAAGCGTCCGGGCGCTTTCTGCACCGGCTCGCAGTTCAAGCACGAGGAACGGGTTTACATGACCTTCCACCAAACGGTTCACGACATGGTGACGCTCGCGCATGAGGTGGGTCACGCATGGCATTCCTGTGTCTTGCGGCCTGCACGCTCGTTTGCAGCCAATTACCCGATGACGCTCGCGGAGACAGCTTCCAATTTCGGCGAGATGATCCTGCTCAGCGGACTCATGAACGATCCTGGCATCACCGAGGCGACAAAGGCCTACCTGCTCGATCAGGAGATGCTTCGTGCGCACGCCTACCTGATCAACATTCCCATGCGCTACGCGTTCGAGAAGGCCTTCTACACCGAACGTGCCTCCGGCGAAGTGTCCGTTTCTCGTCTCAGCGAACTCATGAGCGAGGCGCAACGCAAGCTCTACGGCAACACGCTGCTCGACGACGGCACCGACCCGATGTTCTGGGCCTACAAGATGCACTTCTTCATCACCGGCGTCTCCTTCTACAACTTCCCCTACGTATTCGGCTACCTGCTCAGCCAGGCGCTCTTCGCCCGCTTCAAAGTCGAGGGTGCAGCCTTCCTGCCACGCTACGAGGCCTTTCTCTCCATGACCGGCAACGCCACATGCGAGCAAGTGGTGAAACAAACGCTCGGCGAGGATCTCACGAATCCGGAGTTCTGGGCCACGGCTTTGAAAGCGATGGAGCCGTCGCTCATCACCTACGAGAAGCTCGCTTAGATTCGATTGGCGATCGAAATTACATCCCCGCCAGCGTCGCCGTGAGCAGCTTCCAGAACTTCTGCACGGAGGAGATGCTGCAGCACTCTTTCTCGGAATGCGCTTCGTGGATGTTGGGACCGAATGAGATCATGTCGAGATCAGGGTAAGCGATGCTGATGACACCGCATTCGAGACCGGCGTGGCAGGCGCTGACTTTGACGTCGTGGTCAAAGAGTTCGCGGTAGAGCGCTTTCATCTTATCCAAGATGGGTGATTCGGCGCTGGGGCTCCAGCCTGGATAGGGGTCGCCAGAGCGGACGTGAGCGCCGATGAGTTCAAACGGCGCGCGGAAGGCACGGGCCACATCGAGCTTGCTCGATTCCACGGAACTGCGCTGGAGGCTGCCCCAATCGGCCTTGCCGTTGCCGAGTGCGATGGTGGAAAAATTTGAAGATGCCTCCACCAATCCGGGCACGACTGGACTCATGCGATAGACTCCGTTCACAACGGCCTGCATGGCGAGGACGAGGTGCTTCTGATGCTCTGCGCACATCGTTTGCACGCTGTCACTTGTGACACTCACAGGTGTCGTGGCGATGTTCAATCCCGGTTCGATCAGGCTAAACTCTGCGCGGATGCCAGCGGCTTCGCGTTGGAAGCGTTCCTCAAATAGTGCCTGATCCAAAATCACCACCTGTGCCACGCATTGCGCCGGGATGGCGTTACGCGCGCTGCCGCCACGCATCGTGCTGAGAGCGGCGACGTCCTCGCCGCACGCATGTAGAAGCCGCGCCATGAGCTTGATCGCATTCGCACGTCCTTCGTGAATTTGCAGGCCGGAATGTCCGCCGCGCAGACCGCTGATCTGGATGGTGACCATGGGCGCGGTGGTTGCATGGGTAGTTTGGGTATATTCATAACATCCCGTCGTGTCGATGCCTCCCGCGCAGCCGATAGTGAAGGTGTCGTCTTCCTCCGAGTCGAGATTGAGCATCGTTTTGCCCGTGAGCAGGCCGGGTTGCAACCCAAGCGCCCCGCCCATGCCCTGCTCTTCATCCAAGGTGAACAGCGCCTCGATGGGCGGATGCGAAAGGTCCTTTAAAGCCAGTACGGCGAGGATCGCGGCCACGCCGAGGCCGTTGTCCGCGCCGAGAGTCGTGCCGCGTGCGCGAACCCAATCGCCATCGACCCACATGTCGATGCCTTGCTTGTCAAAGTCGAAGTTGAGTCCGTCGGCGGCCTTATGAACCATGTCGAGATGCGCCTGCATGATGACCGCAGGTCTGCCCTGCCGGTCCGGCGTCGCAGGCTTCTTGATGATCACGTTGCCAGCGCTGTCGAGAATCGACGTCAGTCCATGGCGCGCTGCAAAATCACGCACAAAAGCCACCACACGCTTTTCGCACTTCGAGGGGCGCGGTACAGCATTCAAATCGGCAAAGCAGTTCCAGAGAGATTGCGGTTCGAGGGCGCGGATGTCGGCAGGCATAAGATGGGAAGGCTTAAACATAGCCTGGAATCAAAGCCAGCACGCATCTTCCATTTTGATGGAAAATCGCCAACACGAGATCGTTGTCACGCCTCCGCATAAGCCTCGCCCAACTTGGTGAGCGCACCGCTGGCATCGCACAAGGCGGAACATCCCGTGGGTGTGTTTCCTGGCGCAGTTCCGAACCACGCATAACGCTCCACATCGTTGGACCTCTCGAGTCGCGGCAGCGCATCTTTGATGAAACGCAGCACGTCTTTCTCTGCGTGCTGATTCTTGCCCGTCTTCGTGGCGCTCCAGTCGGCAGGGCAGAATTCCGTTATCCACAGCGGTCGTTTGTAGAGTCGGGCGATCTTGTCGAGGTGTGATAGAAGCTGTGAGGCGTTCGGCACGCCATACCAATGGATGGTGATGAAATCGATGCGGTATTTTCGCTTGAGAGCCTCCTTCATGAAGCTCTGCATCCACGGACTGTCTGCATGCACGCCCGCCGGACTGCCCAGCGGCAGGTTGAGTTCCTCCAGTTTCGGCCAGACGGCCAGCGCCTGTTCGACGGTCGTGTTCCCTTGGTCTTTGCCCTCGGGCTCGTTGAAGCCGAGCACTGCAGACGGTTTGTTTGGCAAATCGGCGCGGATTTCCTCCACTGCCTTCATCGCGAACTGATTCTCGTTGTCCTTGAAGACCATCGGCACCCACTCAACGCCTTCCGGAAGCCCCGCAGGGCGCTTCGAGGTCCAGTTGTAGATCCACTTCGCGTTCAGATCGGTCACGGCCTTTGCCTGCTGCGCGGATTTGAGCCCCGTGGCATAGCCTTTCTTAGCGCCTTTTTTGCCACCGGACTGTGCTAGCAGTGCGTTCGGCAGCAGCAGCGAGGAGATGGAGAGGCTGGATTGAAGAAAGTGTCGGCGCGATGTGGGTGTCATAATTGCCTCGTTTCTAGCAGGTCACGGCGATGCCGGTCAATGGCCATGTTTACTCGAGCGAGCCCTCACGCTCGGCCCATCCACCCACTGTGGTGGGATCATGATCTGGCGGGGGACATCGGGCACGCCGTGTTCGTGCTGCGAGAGTTGCGTGACGACCAAATCAACGGCGGCCGCGGCGAGATGATCGCGTCTTTGATAAATACCGGCGTAGTCGGTCATCTTCGGCGTCCAGTCATGCACCACAAAGCCGATGTCTTGCGGCACTCGAAGACCGAGTCGTTTCAGCCAGCCTGGAATATGCGTATCAAAGGTGATGAGCGCATCGGGCTTATGCTCGCGCATCCATTTGGCGAACGCGTCATAGCCTTTGCTGATGTCATTGCTCGGAAACAACAGTAGCGGCACGCGATCCGCCTCAGGCAGACTGTGCTGCCAGTGAAACAAGCCGCCGCTGTAGCCAAACTGCGAGCGGTTCACGATCCACTTCGTCACCGCCACGCCGATGCGCTGGTAGCCGCGTGCCACGAGTTGCTCCGCCGCCATGTGGATGCCGAGCGTCATGTTTCCCGCGCACATGTGCAGCGCGGGCGAGTTCATCGCATTCCCAAACGTCACCGCCGCGAAGGGCGAGTAATCAAGCTTGCTGCATGGAAGCGTCATGCTCTGTGGCGACACGATCACGCCCTCGATGCCGCGTGCGTGCAGGACTTTTTGCAGCTTCTTTGGCGTCAGGCCATCCTTACCCAGCCAAAACTCCTCCACTGCGTAGCCATGTCCGTGCGCACGGCTGCGGATCGGTTCGATGGGCACATACTGATATGAGGCGCTCAGCAGTCCATCCTGCGGCACATGCTCGCGAATCACCGCGATCACCGCCCGCACACGAGTCTCTTTCTTGCCCCGCACCACCTGCATCATGCGCGCGAGGTGCGGGTCCGGCTGGTAGTTCAGTCGCTTTGCCTCCGTCTGCACCCGCGCCCGCGTTTCCACCGAAACCTTCGGCGCTCCACGCAGCACCCGCGACACCGTCATCATCGACACACCCGCAGCTCGGGCGATGTCTTTGAGTGTGGCGGAGGTGGGTTCGGGCATGGTGTTATCATAACACGCCATGCCGGTATTCAAGACGCGAAATACCTTCTCTGCCTCCGTTCTCTCAAATCATGTCTCTTCGATCTCTCTCCTGCCTTCTTGCGATCTCATGCAGCACGCTTCTCCATGCCGAGGACGTGCCCACCTTTGCCGGGCCCACGCCGGGCACCTTGCGCAGCATTTCCATCCCGACTGTGGACATCTCTGCCGATGCGTCACGGCATGTCATCATCGCCCGTGGCACGGAGAAGGAATACCAAGGGCATTGCGACACGGTGTTGATGGCGGATGGCAGAACGATGTTCACCGCGTGGTGCATGAATCACGCGGGACACCTCGGCCCGCTCGCCCGCAGCGATGATGGCGGCCTCACCTGGACTTCGCCTTTGCCGACGCCGCCGGACTGGCAGCTTGTGAAAAAGACCACGCCTGTGCTCCATCGCCTCACCGATCCGCAGGGCACCGAGCGCCTGTTCATCTTCGGTGGCTGTGACTTCCCTGGGAACCTGCGCAGCGCGTTTTCCACAGACCTTGGAAAAACCTGGTCGCCGATGAAGGAACTCGGTCTCGTCGGCGAAGTCGCCCCCAAGAGCATCCTGTCCTTCGATGGCGGCAAGCGGCTCATCATGTGGTCGGACCGTCGCGATCCAAAAAACGCCAAGGATCTGCATCCTGTCGTTTGGCAAAGCGAGTCGCTCGATGGCGGCCTGACATGGAGCAAAGAGCGCGTCATCCTCGTCGTCCCCGGCCAATGGGCCCAGCCGAGCGTGACGCGTTCCGATGATGGCAAACAGCTCGTCATGCTCTTGCGCGAGAACACGCGCCAGCATCACTCGCTCTATTCGATCAGCAACGACGACGCACGCGCCTGGAGCGAGCCAAAGGAACTCCCTGCCGCGCTCACCGGGGATCGCCATGTCATCAAACACGCCCCCGATGGCCGTCTCGTCATCGCCTTCCGTGACATGGCCAAGACAAGCTCCACCTACGGTCACTACGTCGCGTGGGTCGGCACCTTCGAGGACATCGTGAACCGCCGCGAAGGCCAATACCGCGTCAAACTCCTCCACAACACCAACCGCAAGCCCACCGATGCGCCAGGCACCGGCAACACCGACTGCGGCTACTCCGATCTCGAACTCCTCGGCGACGGCACACTCATCGCGACCACTTACGTCCAGTATGCCGCCGGTCCGGAAAAGAGCAGCGTCGTCAGCACCCGTTTCAAGCTCAGCGAGACCGATGCTTTGGCAAAGCAGCGCTAGTCATCTGCCCGACGATGTCTTCGCCAAGGCCTGGAGCCTGGCAAGCCAAACGAATGGCAGCCGCCAAAGCCTCGCAACTTCGGTGGAAGGGCCTTAGCCATGCTGAAATCAAGGAACAGGCATAATGCTGCCGAGAAACTTACGGACTTATCGAAGTTGATTGAGGTTTAGTAGGTTTGAATGGTTGCAAAGAAGGTGCGGAGAAAGCACGGATCATTGACTTCGATACGCAATGCCTAGTCCTCGCCACATCAACTCCTTCAAGCTCGTTGAAAGCCGGTTCTTCGCCGGGCTTTCATGCTTTTCGGAGCTGGAGGAGCGCATCAATGCGCTGCTCACCCCTCAGGAGCGTGGCGCGGCATTTGAGGTCTTTGCGGAAGCCTACCTCGCGACTCAGCGGGTGCCTCAGGCAAAGGAGGTCTGGCCTATTGGAACAGAGTCTTTGGAACTTCGGCAGCGGCTGGTTCTACCTGCGACCGACAAGGGCATTGATGGATTGATCCTCGCAGAGGATGATCAGTTCACAGCCTATCAAGTGAAGTTCCGCCAAGATCGACAGACCATTCTGTGGAGCGATCTTGGGCAGTTCTTCGGCCTCGCCGACCGCGTTCCCCAGCGGCTTGTTTT
>CANIZT010000080.1 GCA_947471905.1 Verrucomicrobiaceae bacterium | reverse complement strand
GAGGTTTATCACGCCACGGATGAGACCGGCTATGGCTATCGCTTCTCACATCATGCCGGCCTTTGCGTGTTTCAGGGGCAGTTGTATTGCTCCTGGTCCAGCGGGCAGTTGCACGAAGACAGGCCGGAGCAACGCATTGCCTATGCCCGCAGTGCGGATGGCAAGACCTGGTCACCGCCCCAGGTGCTGGCCGTGCCACCGGGCAAGATGGACCGCTGCATCGGCGCGGGATTCCATGTGGCGAACGATACGCTCGTCGCCGGCTACACCACCACCCTGGACTACCCCACCAACAACATGCTCGGCGAAGAGAACGCTCTTTTCGCCCGCACCTCCCGTGATGGGGTGATTTGGACTGAGCAGGTCAAACTCGTCTCCGGATTCTACATTGACAGCCCCCTGCGACTGCCCAGCGGACGCCTCGTCCAAGGGGGTGAGTTTGTCGGTGCCCGCCGCCCGGCCAATGAGGTGCGCATGCGCATGCTCTACACCGATGACCCAATCGGCATGACCGGCTGGAAGGATGCCACCATCTCGCCCGCCGAATCAAAGCCGAGGGGAATGACGGTCTTCGACTATAGCGAACCCTGTCCGTTTGTGCGGCCCGATGGAGTCATCGTCTCCGCGTTTCGCAACATCAGCGGCTACCTCTACGCCAGCACCAGCCGTGACAATGGCGTCTCGTGGAGTGTGCCTCGGATCACCAATTTCCCCGATGCCCAGGCCCGCCACGCCACCGGCACGCTGCCGGATGGCACGACCTTTATCATCAACAATCCAGGGGATGGGAAAGAAGGCTACCGACCCCGCCCGCACCTCACCATCGCCCTGAGCCGCGATGGCATCACCTTTGACCGCGCGTGGATGATCCACGGCGAGCCGACGGCGATGCGATTCAAGGGCAAAGACAAAGCCAATGGCTGGCAGTATCCCAACGCCCGAGTCTGGAACGACGCCCTCTACGTTGCCTATTCCGTCAACAAAGAGGACATCATGCTCACGCGTATCGCACTCAAAGATTTGAAGTAACCAGAAACCACAAACCATTTATGAAACGTCGCCATTTTCTGCATCAAACCGGAGCCGCCCTCGGTGCGACCGCGCTCACGCCGCTGCATCGTTCCCTCGCGGCAGTCGTGAACGAACCACGCCGCGCCGCCACGTTGGCGGAAGCTTACAAACGGCTCGGCTTCGACCCGCACGCAGGCGACAGCTTCACCGCGCTGTGGTTGGCGGACATTCACTACGGCGGCGGCAAGCCGGAGGACATTCTGCCGCCGATGATCGCCGAAATCTCGCCGATGAATCCGCGCCCGGCCTTTATCGGCATCGTGGGAGATCTGATCTGCGCCGCCTCCCGCAGCTTCGGCACCATTCCCAACGAGGCCGACCGCCAGATCGCCGTGGAAGAGTATCGCGCGATGAAGCCGCACTATGAAGAACTCGCGCGGCTCGCTCCGGTGAAGCTCACGCTCGGCAACCACGACACCTACCCCGGCGAGGACGACCTTGGACTGTTTCGCAGCGTGTATGGCGACACACCGGTGACTCATGCGTTCGAGACCAAAGGCGTTCCGTTCATCATTGCCAATGGCGGGAGCTGCGGCCTGCTCGGCGATGCCCAACAGGCGTGGTTTTGCGATCAGGTGAAAAAACTGCATCGCCCCGGCGGCACACTCATCACCGCCGTCCATCAGCCCTCCGTGGGCAGCCTCGTGCGCGAGCGTGGCATCACCTCCGCCGTGCGCGCAGCCTTTGCGGAAGCGCGTGGCAAGCTCTGGCTCATCGGCGGGCATGAGCACGAGAATCGTGACCGTCAGTTTACCATCCCGCGCGGCGAGAATGTGATGAATGCCTGGATCACTGCGGGCAACCGCACTTCCTGGGGCAAGGAGAATCCCGGCTACTGGGTCTGGTGCTTTAGTGCAGGACGACTCGTGGGCCGCATCTTCCGCCACGTCGGAGATGCCGCCGGTTACACGCTCTCCGCACCCGAGGTGACGGCAAAGGCAGAGCCTCTGTTTTTGCCGTTCGAGAATCAGGAGGATCTGCTGTGGAAGGTGCTCGTCGGTGAAGGCGATGAACCTTACCGCCGCACGACCAAGGCCGCCTGGTGCCTGAACTACTGGACCTACGTGCGCCAGCTCGACTACGAGTTCCCGCTCAGCCTCGCAAAAGGAAAAGCAAAGCGCTGCGTCGTCCTCATGGCCTCCATCTCCGACGAACCCACCGGGTTGTCGGTCTCCGCCAATGGCAATGACTGGCACCCCATTGAGAACTCTACCGAGCGCAACGGCTCGTATGTCACCTTCACCATCCCGCAAAGCTGTCTGGACGCAGGCACGCTGTCGCTGCGCATGACCGAATGCGCGGTAAGCGGTTTCGCGCTGACGGCATAGAACGGTTCATTCCATTCACCCACTCATTATGAAACTCACTCTTACCATTATCAGCGCCGTCCTGCTCTCAGTGAACGCCTTCGCCTGGGGGCCGCATGGTGAGATCGCGCAGGCGGCGCTCGACGCGATGGGCGCAAATGATCCGCTGGTGCGGCAGCTCGGCCCCGATGCGAAACGACTCACGCAATATGTGTGGATGGCCGATCTCCGGCAGTCGTTGCTCGTGCGCTCGGACGAGGTTTTCTATGCCGACGACTACCTGCTCTTTCCCGCTGCCACGCGGCACTATCAGCACATCTGCCCGGAGGTGGAGCAGACTTATTCGCCGTATTTCCGCCGTGCGTTGCAGGCGTTGCGCACGGAGTCCACGCACAATGCTTCGCGTTGGATCGGTTCGCTGCTGCACTTCACCACGGACACCGGCTCTCCTCCCCACGCGGCGGGATTCCTGGGCCCGGCTCATTCCAAAATGGAGAACTGGGTGGATGCCAAAGCGATCCACATTCCCGGGTATCAGCCGCAGCTCCTCGGGGCGGATGACGCTTCCGCCGAGGCTGGTTTTCTCCGACGCATGCAGGGTCTCATCGAGTTTTCAAAGGAGCGTGCGCAACGCTGTCGTGCGGACGTTGATGCGGATCGTCGTCCGCCGGTGGAGCCAGTGGTGCTGGAGAGTGCGCTGGAGACGGCACGCGTGACCGCCGACCTGCTACATACCCTCGGCGTGCTCGCCGCGAAAGCCACCGATGACGCAACGCTCACAGGCACGGTCATCGTCCCGAAGATCGAGCACGCGACGATGTCCCGACTGTCTGCGAAGGTCGTGCTGCTCGGCACGTCATACTCCACACTCACGGAGCCGGATGGCACCTTCACTTTTCGCCATCTGCCTGCGGGAGAGTATCGACTCGTGGTCATCGCGCCCGGTCGCGTTTCGGAGGCGAAACCGGTGAGCCTCGCTGCTGCGGCAACTGTCACGCTCGAACCGCTGGATCTCTCGCAGGGCACTGATGGTAATCTGGTGCGCAATGGCACGTTCACAGTGCGTTGGGTTTCGGCAGAAGCGTTCGATCATTGGTCGCTGCGCAGTCTTCCCGGTAAACTGGTATCAAAAACTCCTGCGCAGTATTGGGATGGTGAATGGATCCCGCTGCAAAGCGGCGTGACGTATCACCTCACCGCGCGCTGGAAGGCAACGGCGGCGGACGCGAACGGCCCCCAAGTCTTCCTCCGCACCAAGGCCAAGCCCGATGGCGGTGCCATCACCACCGACTCCGCGCCCGTCGTCCAGGGGACAAAAGAACTCGCGGTCATCGGTTCACCCGAAGTCGCGTGGGCGCAGGTGTGCATCCGCACTTCACAATCTCCCGACACCGTGCTGGAAGCCGTCAGTTTGCGCCAGGCACCGCCGACGGCAGTCACGAGTGCGCCTCGCGATCCGGTGATGCGGCTCAAACTACTGCCACCGGGGCCGGACAATCCGCGCAACGGTGATCCCGCCTTTCTCCAGCTCAAGGATGGCCGCATCCTCATGGTTTATTCGCATTTCACCGGGAAGCAGGGCGCGGACGAGTCTCCCTGCTATCTGGCGGGCCGCTATTCCAGCGATGGCGGCAAGACTTGGACGAAAGAAGATGTGCGCATCGTTTCGAGCGACGAGTCGCGAATGGGCAATGTCATGTCGCCGTCGCTGCTGCGGCTGCGGGATGGGCGGATCGCGCTGTTCTACCTGCGCCTGAACGTTTTTCCGCTGGACGACAGGCCCATCATGCGGGTGTCCACGGATGAAGCGCAGACTTGGAGCGAGCCGCGGGTCTGCATCGGCGAGAACGAGGTGGGGTTCTACATTCTGAACAACGACCGGGTCGTGCAACTCAAGAGCGGACGCCTCGTCCTGCCCCTAGCGCGGCACGATGACGTGACGAAGCCGAGCCAGTTCAACGATTACCCCCGCACGCTTTGCTATTTGTCCGACGACAGCGGGCAGACTTGGCGGCGCAGCAAGACGGTGCTGGATGGCATCCCGGCCTCGGGAAATCGCGTGGCGCTCCAGGAGCCTGGCGTGGTGGAACTCAAGGATGGCCGCCTGATGATGTTCTGCCGGACGCACACGGGTTACATCTACCGCTCGTTCTCCAGCGATGGCGGCGACACCTGGTCGCCGGCCGTTCGTTATCCGGGTTTGTTCGCACCAATTTCGGCGGCGGCGATTGAGCGCATCCCGAAGACCGGCGACCTGATGATGGTCTGGAACGATCACACCGGCATCGCGACCGCCGCCACATCGCCCTACAAAGGCAAGCGCACGCCCTACAACGTCGCCATCTCACGCGACGAAGGCGAGACGTGGGAGAACAGCAAGACGCTCGAAGATGATCCCGACGGCTGGTATTGCTACACGGCGATCGAGTTTGTCGGCAACGATGTGCTGCTGGGGCATACTGCCGGCTGGCAACACAAGCAAGGGGACGCCCCTGGCCACGAGACGAAACTGGCGCTTACTCAGCTCACGCGGTTTCCACTTTCGTTTCTCTATGATGGTCCGCCGATTTCAGCGGCTCCGGTTTTTACAAAAGGGAAACGCATACAGATCTTTGTCCTCACCGGCCAGTCGAACAGTCTCGGCACGACGGCAGATCCGGACGAAAAAGACATCACGCCGGGCAATGATCCGCTGGATGCGCAGATTCCATTTTTCTGGTCGAACCGCTCCACGCGTGCCGGGGATGGACCGGCGATGTTGTATGGCAACTCGGGCGGCAAAATCGTGACTCTGCGCGCGCAACAGGGCGAGGGAGTGGACCCGATGTTCTGGGGACCGGAGATCGGATTTGGCCGCACCCTGGCTGCCGCTGGCACGAAGGATTTCATGATCGTCAAAGCGAGTCGCGGCGGCGGTGGCAACAGCTACTGGCTGAAGGGCAATGGCGACGACCACATGTATCGCCACGTCGTTGAGACCGTCCGCGCGGCGGTCCAACAACTGCCAGCGGGCACCGAGTTTGAAATCGTCGGCCTCCTTTATCTGCAAGGCGAAAGCGACCACGCCGCTGAAGCCGCCGTGGCCGGTGAGCGCCTGCTCGCACTGGCCGCGAACCTCCGCAAGGATTTGCCGAAGGCGGCCGCGATGAAAGTCCTCGTCAGCGGAGTCGTCCCGAGCGGCAAAAACCTTGACCTCGTCCGCGCGCAGCAGTCCGCCTTGCCAGCCGTGGACCCATCGTTTCGTTACCTCGACAACATGGCGTGGAAACCCCGCCGCTACGACGGCGCGCACTACGTGAAACCCGCCAAGCTCGAACTCGGCCAGCGCCTCGGCAAAATGTGGCTGGAGTGGGCGAAATGAGAACCAATTTACGACATGAAATACACTGCACGACTCACCACCCTCCTCATCGCCACCTCGCTCTTTCTTGCCGATACGCTGGCAGCGCAAGGCAGCGCGGAGACAAATCTGATGACCAATGGCTCCTTCGAGTCGTGGGCGCATTATGCCACGGAGGGTTTGCCGGGCTTGCTGAAGGCGGGCGGGGCTTATGAGAATGCGAAGAATCCGCTGATTCCGGTGCGGTGGTCGTGGCGCTTGGCGGGGACGACTTTGTTGGCTCGCTCTGCGGACGCACATGGCGGGAAGGCGGCGCTGGCGATGACAGGCGATGGCGGTGATGTGCGCTGGTCGTCGTTGGAGGTGGTGCCGGGGGCGACTTACTCCGTGGGCATCTGGGCGAAGGGAAAGGGCAAGGTCGTCGTGACCCTATCGGGGCAGGCACCGGAGGGAGCGCAGGTGCTGGGCGAGGCCGCGGGTGAGGTGAAGGGCGAGTGGCAACTCATCGAGCAGAAGGTGAAGATCCCCGGCCACATCCGCGTGATTGACTTTGCCGCGTCGATTTATCCCTCGGATAAAACGAATGCTCTCGTGGTGGATGACGCGCACATTTCCGCGCCGCTGGATTTTGCCTATGACGCGGATGCGGTGCTGACGCAAAAGCTCATCGCGGATGCGGACACGATCCTGCTGGCGGACTTCGACAAGGACGATGCCAGCATCAAACTCATCGGCAAAAGCCACTACATCAACGAGGGACGCTTTGGCCGGGCACTGCGCGTCGAGTCACCGGACTCGGCGATGATTCCGCTGAAGCTTAATCAAATACCGGAGGAGGGCACCCTGGAGTTCTATCTTTCGCCAGACCAGGTGGGGCAGCTCGATTGGAAGGAGAAGGGACTGCGGGACACGCCTCAGCAACACTTTCTTTCGGTGGACAATGCGAGCGGTGCGCTGGCTTATTTCCGAGCGGGTAGCGACACCACGCTGGGTTTTGCCTGGAACACCGATCCCTGGAAAAATGGGGCCGACACTCGGCGCAACAACTGGGTGTTCGGGCCAAACGAGGTGAGCCTGCGCCGCATGAGAAAGGGCCAGTGGATGCATGTGGCAGTGACCTGGGATGCCTCGGCGATGCGCATGTATGTGGACGGCGTGCTCTATGGCCGGAAGACCGAGGGGCCACTGAAATGGAAAAGCCTGCCAACGAGTCTCTCCATCGGCTCCGGCATGTATGGGCATCTCACCTGGACCGGCGCGGTGGATGACGTTCGCGTATCGAAGATCAAACGCTTTGGGCCCTTCCTGCCGAAAGGAGCCACCGCCAAGCCGCTGACTCCGGCGCCGGCGCCAATTCTTTCCGCCGCACCTGCCAGGCCATTCCTGACCCAGGAGCAACTCGCCACGGAGCGCGCCAAACTTCTGCAATCACTCCCGCCGACTCAAGCGGGCCTGTTTGAAACCAAGCCCGATGCCAATGGCGACTTTGTGTTTGAAGCAGAGCGTGCCAAACCGCTCGTGAGCGATGGCAAGTTCGTAGTGCTCGCGGACAAACCCGCAGCAGGCCTGACCACGGTGCAGGTCGGCGAAAGCGGATCTGGTCGGCTGCTCGGTGATCCCGTCAATGGCGGTGCCTGCTGGAAATTGGACGCCATTCCGAGCGGCAACTATCACATCGGCCTGCTCTACGAATCGCAGGACACTCGCCACGGCAGCGTCATCGAGTCACCGCAGGCCTACAAACGCATCCACCTGTTCCTCAATGGCCGCGTCATTCAGCCGGGTTCGACCAGCGATCCCGTTCAGGTGGCTCCGGGCAAGTGGTTCACGGAGTTTCGCTCGCTCGCGGCGGAGGCGCTCAAGCCGGGTGATGAAATCGCAGTGGTCATCGGTGGCGGTCAGGATGCGATCATCGCCCGTCTCCTGCTGCACACCACAGCGCCCGTCATCGGTGCCGGACGCGCGCCTTTGCACTTCGGCGACGACTTTTGGCAGAACGTGGACACCGTGCTGCGGGTCAACACGCTGTGTTATTTCGTGAATGAAAAAGGCCAGCGCCTGCCCGGCCGCAACATGTGGCATGGACAGGAGCAGCTCGCCGATTCGCCTGCCAGTTTCCTGCGCGGTGCGGACGAAAAGGCCATCGCGCACTGCCTGGTGGCCAATCCCCTCCCGGTGGCGGTCACGGTGGATTTTGACTGCACGGTCAAAGGCTACTACGGACAAATCGCGGGCCGCCTGGCCCAGTCCATCACGCTGCAAGCGCACGAGCGCCGCACCCTGAGCATCCCGTTCACCGTGACCGAGGACGACCATGCCTATTCGATCAAATCATCGGTCAAAGGCGCGGCAGCGGACATCACAAGGCAACTCGGTTGGCCCGCCATGGACACGATCTCGTTGTTCCCCGGCTACCGGCAATCGGTGGCCTGGCGTGACCCGCTGAACACCAGTCACGCAAAACGGATCGTCTTCAAGGAACCGCTCAAAACTCCGCACCACACCCTGTCGCTCAATGGCACCTGGGAGCGCGCTTTCATCTACAAACTCGTGCCCGATGTCGTGCCGCCCGCTGATGCGAAGTGGGAAGCCGCAGCGGTGCCGATTCCCATCTCTCAAGCACTCGCGCAAGAGCCGCAGCGCCAATTCGGCGCGTATTACCGCCGCAGCTTTGAAATGCCCGATGACAAGACGCCGCGCAGTTACCGGCTCGTGATCAAAAAGGCCGGAGCCGAGGCCGCGGCTTATGTGAATGGCACGCAGGTTGGCCTTTTGCGCGGCAGCAATACGCCCCTGGTCGTTGACATCACCAGCGCACTGCGCCCCGGAAAAAACGAGATCCTCATCACCGTGCGTGACCTCCTCGCGGTGATGAATCAGGAATACGTGAATCCCGCCGCGCCTGTCGCCAGTCCGCAGTATCTCGATGCCGCAGCCGGTTTCGAAAGCCTCGCCCGCCTCCTGCTCGGTGATGTGGATATCGAAGCCTCTCCCGCCGTGGCGGCGGAGGACTTGCTCGTCACCACTTCCTTCCGCAAGAAGGCGTTCAGCGCCGCATTCTCGGTGAGCAATCACAGTGCGAAGAAGACCAGGGCCATCGTCAAAGCCACGGTGCAGGATGCACGGAAGGTCGTGCTCGACCTCGGCCAGAAGGAAGTCGAAGTCGGCGTCAATCAATCCGTCCCGCTCAGCTTCAACAAACCCTGGGCCGACCCACAACTCTGGAGCCCGGCCAATCCCTACCTCTATGTGCTCGCGGTCGAAGTCACCGATGCCGCCACTGGCGAGAAGCTCGACCTCGCGCGGCAGCGTTTCGGCTTTTGCGAAACCTGGATCGACAATGCCAGCATCATGCTCAATGGCGGCCCCATCAAACCCAAGGCACTGACGACACCCCATCCATGGGGCGCGGATCTGGACTACACCATGTCTCGCGGTGCACCGATTCCCGATTGGATGGATGAGAACGGATTCCTCGCCTCAGCAGGCCTTGCGGGCGTGGCGAACAGTTCCAGCAAACACAATGTCGATCGCGATGTGTTTTGGGAATCCGCCCGCGCCAATGTGCTCGCGGGAGCGAAGCGGCTGCAGAACCACCCCTGCATCATCGCGTGGGATCTCTCCAATGAGTGGTATGGCTTTCTCAGCTACAGCGGCAAAGACCCGCTGCTCGGCGCGAAACGACTCCGCAGCCTCACCGAAGTGCTCGAAAAGCAGGACCCCAATCGCTGGACGTTTTACAATGGCGACGAAGATCTTTCTGAACTTCACTATGCCTTCAGCGGACACTATTTGAGCCCCTACAAGGGTGACTATCGCATGGACAACCATCGCGCCTATGCGCCCGATCGCTTCTTCTTCCGCAAATTGGACCACACCTTCAAAGTGGGTGAGCACGTCATCGTCAGCCCCGCGCGTGGCATCTCCGTGGAGTGGGGTAAGAAGCTGCTCATGAACACCGAGCACCTCTGGAAGGTCGGCTGGATGAATCCTCCCGGCCCCACCGAGTTCATCGGCGAGGAAGACATCCTTTCTGCGGCCGTCGATCACTACTCCGGCCCGGCGGCGTGGTCTTACAAACAGAACCTCGATGGCCATCGCGACCTGAACTGCGCCGTGGTCGCTTTCTACGGCGGCACCTGCCCGTCACGGCGTGGCTGGATGCTCCAGCAGTTCATCATGCCGGAGATGGTGCATCACGCTTACGCAGGCAGCACGATCAGTCGCGATTACTCGCTGCACAGTGACCTCTTTGTGCCTGCCAAAGTGAAGTTCATCTGGAAACTGCTCGCCCCCGATGGCGCGGTCGTCGCACGTGGTGAAAACGCGCAGCAAATGACCAGCGGTGATCTCAAACGCGGCACGCTGAACTTCAAAGCACCCGCCGTGAACAAGCGCACCACCTTCACGCTCGACATGCAGATGCAGTCCAACGGCAGCGTCGTCTATGCCGAGCAGCGCGACATTGATGTCGATGTGAGACAGACACGCCTGTCTGTCCCCTCTTCTTCCCCGGACTATGAGAAGCCACAGACAGGAGTGTCTGTGTCACGGACCGCGCTCTTTGATCCGAGTGGCAAGACCTCCGCCCTTCTGAAGGGCAGCGTCCCAATCGCGGACTTGGCAAAGATCGAAGGCTTGACGATTCAACAGGGTCCAGTGGGCGATTCAACAGGGTTAAGTCTCCGCGCCGTCATCATCGGCGAAGACGCCCTGACCGAGGCCAATGCAGCCGAAGTCGCCAGGCTGGAAAAGTTTGTCGAAGAGGGTGGTCGGGTCGTGATCCTTGCCCAGCAAGTCACACCGCAGGGATTGCCCGTGGTGACCAAAATCGAGCCGAAGGAATGGTCCAGCCAGGTCTTCGTGCAGATGGGGGATCATCCCATCCTGAAGGGCATCACGGATTGGGATTTGCACTTCTGGGCACCCGCTCGCGTGACCGGTCGCGGTGCTTATGCCAAGCCGGATTCCGGTCCCTTCACCGCGCTCGCCAACAGCGGCTCCACCATCGGCATGGAGTGGGTGCAGTTGATGGAGTGTTACCGAGGCAAAGGCTCGTATCTCCTCTGCCAGCTCCCGCTCATCGCCGCCGCCGAGCACGAACCGATGGCCCGCGAGATCCTCTCGCGATTGATCCACTACGCGACCAGCGAGAAGTCGCCCCTCACGCCAGCGAAGACCATGAAGGTCCTCACCGCCATCGGCAGTCCGGTGGACAAACGCCTCCGCGACATTGGCGTCGCCATTGAAACCATCGCCGATGCCAAGCCTCTGCTCGCCGACGACGTGGGCATGATCGATGCCACGCATCCGGACGCCGCCCTCGCCGCTGCGAAATGGAAAGACGCCCTCTCCGCCGGTGCCACCGTGATCGTCTCCGGCGCCGTGCCCGCCGATGCAGCATGGCTGTCCTCGCTCGCCGGCCAGCAGGCACAAATCATCGTGCAACCCTACCGCATGTGGGACGGCCGTGGTTATCGCAACGGTCGTTCACCCCTCACCGCAGGCCTCACCCATCTCGATTTGTTTTTCAAAACCTACGACGAAACCGAAGGCCCCAGCCCGCAGTCGGAGGACACCCGACTCCTCATCGAACCCCTCGGCGAATACTCCGCCCATCTCCCCGGCGCACGCGAACTCGTCTTCCCCGGCCTGCTGCTCGAACAAGTCGTGGGCAAAGGCAAACTCGTCATCGACCAGCGTCGCTGGACGACCACGCATGAGAAATTGGTCAAGCCCGCCTCACGACAAGTCACCACCCTCGCACTCGGTTTGGGATTGAACATCGCCCCCGCCGTGCCCACCCGCGAACTGCCGCCGAACGTGACCTACCAGCCCATCGACCTCACCATCTGGGCCAATCGCTCCTTCACCGACCAAGTGCAGGACGACGGCAAAGACGGCTGGCCCGACCAGGGCCCGCAATGCGACGTGCGCGGCTTTCCCACCGGCAAACCATACTTCCAGGGTGTCCCATTTGTCATCGGCACCGGAGCCAAAAGTGTCATCGCCCTGCGCAATCCCGCGCGTCCCGGCGCGGCTGATTTCCCCACCGAAGTCAGCATCCCCATCGGCACCAAGACGGAAGGCTTCTACTTCATCCATGGCAGCGCTTACACCGGTCAAACCGAACTCGGCAGTTATCAGGTGCAATACGCCGACGGCACCACCCTCAAGGTGCCGCTCAAGAGCGGAGTCAATCTCTGGGACTGGATCGAAAAGAATGTAGGCTTTGGCCAGGAGAAAGGCACCCGCAGCATCGTCGCGTGGACCGGCAGCAATGACACCTTCGATTCCATCAGCCTCTACCGCATGCTCTGGGTCAACTTGAAGCCCGACGTCGTCGTCACCGACGTGCGCATCACCACCAGCGGCAAGTCTTCGCTCATGCTCGCCGGCCTCACCGCCGTCATCGCCAAAGGCCAGCAAGACACCACCCCCGCGCAGATCGCTCAGGCCCGTCAGGCCCTGTCCGACGCCATGAAAGCCATCGAGGAAAAGAAACCCGATCAGGCTGAAAAACTCCTCCACACCGCCCTGCAATCCGATCCCTCACTCACCGCCGCCCGACAAGCCCTCGCCGACCTCCACGAGCGCCAGGGCAACGAAGCCGCCGCCCTCCAAACCTATCAAGCCTGGGCCACCGCCCGCGCCACTACCCCGCTGCCCTACAACCGCATCGGCGAGATCCTGGAGAAACGAAAAGACTACCCCGGCGCCCTCGCCGCCTACACCCAGTCCCTCGTCGTCGAGTGGAACCAACCGCCCATCATCGAAGCCAAAAGCCGCGTGCAGAAGATCGTGTTGGAGAAGAAGTGAACTGTCCCATGAAGCCAAACCGATTCCATTTTGCATTCCCCCTCTTCCTCGTCGCACTTTCACTGCCGCAGGTCGCCTTTGGATGGGGCAGCGGCCATGAAGACGTGATGCGTGCCATCATCCCGCGGCTGCCGGCTCCACTGCGGGCTTCGTTTACTCCCGAGATCGTGGCGGACGCGGTGAAGCATGCCAGCCACTACCCGGACAGCGGCGAGCCGTTTCTGGAGAAGGACATCGGTGTAGCTGCCATGGCGCGGCTGGCGGAGGCCCGGATCAAATCGCGCTATGAACTCCATTCCGAGCGAGGCGCGGCGATGTGTTTCATCATGCTGGTCGATGCCCTGCGGGAAAAACACCCCGCACATACCGCCCATTGGATTGCCACGCTTTCGCATGTCATCTCCGACATGTCCGCGTGCAATCATGATCCCATCGTCCACACCGCGACTTATGCCTGGGCGGACTGGAATCTGAAAATGCCGGGCGGAGCCGATTATGCGGTGCTGAAGCCCCTGCTCGCCCTCTCCGGTTCCGCTGGCGACACCGCAGGTGGGGCAGCAGCCTTCGATGCCGCCATCGAGAAGCAACTGCTGCGCGACGATCAACGGGATGCACACCGGGCGCTCGCCGAGGTGATGCTCTATGGCCAGGAAGGTGCGGCGTATTGCAGTGTGCGCGGCGTGAGTGTGCTCGAAGGGGCCGCAGGCTGGGTGGATCGCAAGGACGCAGGAGCGCGGCAGAAACTCTGGCAAAACATTGGCGAACTCGGTGCCTGGGCGGTTGTGCGCACCCTGCGTGATGTTGAGGTCGCGATGCGTTTGGCGCAGGCGGATGCGCCCTTGGCGATCACGCCGGAAATCGAGGCCACGCACCAGTTGGATGTCGCCCGGATCATCCGGGATCGTCATCTCAAAGACGAAGCCTTGTTTGCGCCCATTCTACGTGAATGGAAGCCCGGTCAGTCACCCGCCGTCGGCATCGTGCTCGAGCCCTCCTGGGCGATGAATGGCGCGATGTTTGGCTTTGCCAGTCGGGTGCCGTCGGTCGCCATTGCCCGCAGCTTGCAGCGCTCCGGCCGCTCGTATGCCAGTTTCGACGTGCGTCGGTTGATTGCGGATGGTTTCCCGTCCCCCGAGCAGGTGCCGCAGATGATCATCGTGGCCTCCTCCTTCCGCAGCTATCACACTCTGAATGCGGAAGTGCTGGATCAGAAGCTCGCCGACTACCTGGAACGTGGCGGTCGCGTGCTCTGGATCATGGGCAATGCACGGCCCGCCCCGAAATCGCTCTCGGCCTTCAATCCAGTGATGCAGCGCAAAGACGCCAAAGATCGTTTGCCGGTCACCGATGAGCAGTTCCTCGATTCCAGCGTGGAACTCATCGGGAGCGGTCTGCCAGCGCTGGAGATCGCCCATCCTGCCAAAACCAACGCTGGCTGGCACAATCCGTATTGCGCATGGACATACGATCTCAAGGAGCGCCAGGACCTGCGTCCGCTGGTGGCGCTCAAAACCAGTGGTCAATCCCAAACCGTCGGCGCCATCACCGCCGACTCCCGCATCGCCTGCATCCCCATCTACGCGCTCACCCCCTACCTATTTGAAGGCAGCGACACCATCCCCTCAGCCCACGAACCCGCCCTGGACCCCAGCACCGAAAGACTCCTCACCGCTCTTCTGGATAGGATACGGTAGGATAGACTGCAGCTCTACGACTCCACCATGAACCGACGCCACTTCCTCCAAAGCACAATCGCATCCTTCCTCTCCGCACCACTTTCATCTCTGTTCGCCCAGCAGGTGTCCAAGGCCTATCTCGGCTCCATCGGCCTTCAACTCTACACCGTGCGGCATCAGTTGGGAAAAGATCGGAAGGGAACGCTCAAGGCGATCAAGGAGATGGGCTACATCCAAGTCGAGCCGTATGAGTTCCCGAAATACAAGGCGCTCGTCGAGGACGCGAAGGAACTGGGCCTGAAGGTGAACTCCACGCACATCCAGTGGAACTCGGTGCTCAATCCCGGTGCGGCTGACACGCCTGCCTTTGCAAAGGTGCTCGAAGAAGCCCAAGCAGCAGGGATCAAACATCTGATCATCCCCACCATCGACCCCAAAGACCGCCAAACCCTCGATGGCTACAAGCTGGCCGCCGAAAAGATGAACCGCGCTGCGGTAACGGCCAAGGCGGCAGGCATTCAACTCGCGTATCACAACCACACCTTCGAGTTCGATCCGATGGAAGGCACCCGGGCGGGCTACGATGTGCTGATGGAGGAGTTCAGCGCCGAAATGCTTTTTGAGGTGGATGCCTTCTGGGTTCAGCTCGGCAAACGCGATCCGGCGAAACTAATCCGCTCGCTGAAAGGCCGCGTGACGCAGGTGCATCTCAAGGATCTCAGCGGCGGAGTGAAACTGCCCGAGAAGATCGAAGGCTGGTGGAGCCTGCCCGTCGAAGCATTCGCATCCTTGGGCGATGGCATCATTCCCGTGAATCCGATCATCGAGGCCGCGAAGGAAGCCGGCGTCCAGTATTGCCACGTCGAGCAGGATCTCTCGCACGATCCCATGGCAAGCATTCAGCGAAGCCTCACCTACCTGCGTTCTTAAATGACAGCCTCCCGCATCACGCTCACTGCCACGCTTTTGCTCGCGATCCTGATCACGACAAAAGCTGACGAAGCCATCAAAAATGAGGCTCTCGCCGTCGTGCCGCTCAATACGAAGCCAGGCCCCGAGTATCAAGCGGCGGCCCGTCTTTACCAGGGCGTGCCTAGCATTGCGCGTGACGCGAACTCAGGGCGGCTTTGGGCCGCTTGGTATTCTGGCG